>NZ_BMBX01000006.1:0-192262 GCF_014634905.1 Sporomusa sp. GT1
AAAGGTTGTGACATACCGTCTCTGCCTGCACATTCATCAGTGATTAAAACGGTTTTAATACCGGATTTCTCACACTTCTTACAAATCATTAAGAGGTCGGAGTCAGGATTGCCATAGCCTTCTTCTGATACAATCACGGCATCGGCACCCAGCATGGTTGCCAGTTTTACCGTATAATCGGAGGCACGCACCTTCCCGGCCAGGGTCGTGTGTTCAGGTACCATAATGACTCCTAAGAAATTAATTTCCTTGCCATGCTGGGCATACAGGTCATAGATCACGGAATTATTTTGGTGCTGGTATGTCGTAATCTTATCGCAAGCAGCAACACAGTTGCCGCTGACTACCGCGCCATCCAATTCCTCATTGGGATGAAGCAGGGTCGGCAGGATATTGGCCTGGTTGACACCATAAATATAGGTGTCGTGTAAGAGTCCCTGGGTAATATTCATTTGCGCGTAAACCACCCTGGGCAAATTAGGATATTTGGCGGTTTCTGCAAAAATACTGCCAAGTTCGAAGGTAAGTATCTCATCCGGGGTTACATTCCCGGCCAGGCCCACAAACTCTGCTGCCCTAAGCCCGGCAACCCTGACGGTTTCTTCATGAATATGAGGCTGCAGGCCTTCTGCCACCTGAATATCCACTGTTAAATTATAGGTTTTGGAAAAGGGCGTCCACCTGGCCCCCTCGCCCCACATATCAATGACACCTTCCTGAAAACCAACAATATCACCCACGGTTACAATTGCGGCACCATATAAAACATGGGTTCTGCCGTCGCCGCACTGCGCCTGCTTGGCCGTAATCCCCGGAAAGCCGTTAATACCGCCTTGCACCTTTACCCTAGGCTCAATTACGTCTTTTACCGGGATGATTCTTACTTTTTCACCTGGCTTGGCTACATCAAGCCTGATATCTTTAATTCTTTCGTCTTGCTTCAGAAAGGCGATCAATCCCTCTTTATCGACGCATAACACTCCGTCTTTTACAGAAGTCTCACTGCCTAACTGAATGTCCTTAATATGAATCCGGCCAATTTCCAACTTCAAAACATTCACCCCCTATTGTTTTTCCAAAGTCACCAAAGGTTGGGCGACTCATCTAACGCCGCTTCCAAAAGTATCAGATCCATCATTTTGTAATCTTCATCATGCGCAGAGTCAGGTTTGCGAAATTCCATATGCCGCTGGTATTTACTAATGCTGTCCTCAATAATTACGGCAGAGACATCATCCACCCTTGCCAGCTTCTTCCCTAAGATTACAGAACGAAACGGCGAAAACAACATCCGTAAGCTGGCAGCCAGCGGGTGGCTGATTAGTTCATAGCCTTCGTGGACTAAATCCCGTACCTTAATCAAAGTCTCCGCTGCGGAGCCTTCCACAAATACCATATTAGCTTTGCTTGCCGTTACTGCGGGATTGTTAGTGACGATCAGGTAGTTCATTACAGGCACTCCCTCTTTCAGTAAATTTTAACGCCCGCTGCCGGAGGAGTTTTACCGGGAATTACTATTTAAACATATTTAATGCAATTACTGTGCCAAGACCATTTAGGGCAGGTATAACACTGTTTTGTCTTAAAATTATGAATTTTTCGTCTTGTTTTCGGACAAATTTTTCCAGTCCAAAGACTGGAACCTTCCTTTCAGCCTGCTACCATTGCTATATTCAGCCTGTCTTATTTTAGGACGAATTAGGAAAGCTGCTGGTTTTTGCTGCGCCTTTGCCCTCGCGCTTCAACTGAAAAAGCACCCAATTTGCTTGCTCTTTCAAAGTAAAGATAACTGTCTCATTTTTGGATATCACTATAAAACATGCTCGCCTGACCCCGATTAACTCCTCCACATTGCCTAACTCCGTCCCGCAAGTAATCACAAAGGGGTACGTTTTTAGCGTCTCTTCCATGTTTTCCCGCAGCAGGCCATCCCCTTTCCCCAATGTCCCTATTTTCAGTGCCAGTGACTTACTTCGCCCCCGGATATGATAGTAGCTACCTGCTCTTTTTGCAGGTAGCTACTATCATACTTTTAGCCTTCTAATTTACCTGCCCGGTAGGCGGTTAAATAATTGGCACAATAACTATCGCGTCCGGCAATGGTCTCAGCGGCGATTATATTGGCCATCATCTGCTTGTCTAAAGGATTTATGATTAAGCCGTCTAAGCCCCGGTCAATCGCCATTACGGCAAACGACTGGTTCAAGAGCTTCCTCAGGGGCAAACCATAAGAAATATTCGACAAGCCGCACATGGTGTGAACCCCTTTATAAGTTGTCATAATCCTTGCAACGGCTTCTAAAAATTCAATGCCAAATTCATCTTTCGTAGACACCGGCTGTACCAGCGGGTCAACATAAATATTGTCAAGAGGGATATTGTTTTTTACTAAACTATTGATAAGCTTATCTGCTACAGCAAGCCTGGCATCTGACGATTCAGGCATCCCTTCATCACTCATGCACAAAGCCACTATCTTGTGCTTGGTGCCGGCAATCAATGGTAAAATGCCGTCATAGCGCTCTTTCTCCAAAGAGATGGAGTTTATCATGGCGACTCCTTTATGGGCGGCCAGTGCTATTTCAATAGCTTTTGGATCCGGGCTGTCGATACAGCAGGGAGCGTCTGCAGCCTCTTGTACAATTTCCACAAGCCATTTTAAATACTCGGCTTCTTTATGCACAAAAATTCCGGCATTAACATCAATATAATTGGCGCCTGCTTCAAACTGATCTACAGCTACTTTTTTAATCGCCGCCGCGTCTTGGGCTTCAATTGCGGCTTTAATAGGTTTACGGCTCGCATTGATCAATTCTCCAACTATGAACATTTTCAATCACTCCTTTATAATATTGACACATACCATTTAATTGCAAGAATTATGCCAGCAAAAAAATGACCTGCCAATTATTTGTATTGACAGGTCATTTTTATGGTATTAGCCGGCAATAAGCTTATCACACAAAGTTACAGCTTCGTCGGCAGTCTCCGCCCAGGCATCGGCACCAATCTCATCAGCAAATGCCTGGCTGGTCGGGCCGCCGCCAATCATGACAGTATATTTTTCACGGACATTCTGGGACCGGAGATAATCAACAATCGCCTTTTGCGCGGCCATAGTAGTGGTTAGGAGAGCCCCGGCGGCGATCATGTCGGCGCCTACTTCCTCAGCTTTGGCCAGGAAACTTTCTGCCGGCTGGTCAATACCGATATCATACACTTTATACCCGGCAGCCGTCATCATGGCGCCAACGATGTTTTTGCCGATATCGTGAATATCGCCGGCGACTTGACCAAGAACAATTTTTCCTTTGGCTTCGCCGCCGGTGGCACCCGATTCGGCAACAACAGGTTCCAGCATGTCAAGCCCGGCTTTAAGGGCATCTGCTCCCATCATGACATCAGGCAAAAAGGCTTCCCCGGCTTTCCACCTTATGCCAAGTTCTTCAATTCCCTTGATCAGACCGTTTTGAATGGCTGCCACCGGATCAAGCTTGTCATCAATAACTTTCTGTACATTTTCAGCTACCATCTCTTCATCACCATCAAGAATAGCCTGCCTTAAATTTTCAAAAATTTCACTCATAATAATATCCCATTCCTTTCGCTGTGCTCATGGCACAAATTAAAGTTTCTATTTTTGTAAATTAAACTTACATCAGCTTTGCAAATACTCGGCTGTCTTTTTCTTCATGAACTCATTAAGCGCCTGGCTAATCTGGCTGTCAAGCGCCGGTGCCTGGTATTCGTCCAGCATGGTTTTCCATTTGCGCTCCGCCCGCTTGTTGGTGTCAAGCCCTTCTCTCGCCCAGCCGTCATAAGACAGCCGGTCGCTGAGCTGGGTGCGTCTAAGCTCTTTAGCGTGGTTTTGTTTGGTATGTTTTTGGGTAAGGAAATGTCCTCCCGGGCCGACTTTGGCAATAACATCAAAGGCAAACTTGTCCTCGGTAAACTCGATGCCTTTCAAATACCTGAGAACCATACCGGCAATTTCGCTGTCGATGATGAATTTTTCATAAGACATGGCCATAAAATACTGCAATATCCCGGCTGTGTGCAGAACGAAATTAATCCCTGTCGTACTGGCAGCCATCAGTGTCATCATTGACTCGTAACCGGCCTGGGCATCAACAATTTTAGCATCACTCAAACCGCCGCCACCCCGACTGGGAACCCTGTAGCATCTTGCCATCTGGGCGCTGGCTGAAGTAAACAGCGCTCCTTCAGGGTTACCGATAGAAAGTGAACCTGTCTGCATATCGGTGATAGCTGAAGTCGAGCCGTAAACGACAGGCGTACCCGGGTTAATGCTCTGGGCCAAGGTGATGCCTGCCAATACTTCGGCATTCTGCAAAGCCAGTGAACCCGCCATAGTTGCCGGTCCTGTTGACCCGGCCATGACCAACGAAGCAATTACCACTGCCTGGCCTGCTTCCGCATAGGCAAACAAAGCACCCAGCATGCGGTCATCATATTTTAACGGGGTAACTGAATTCACAAGGCATATTAACGCCGGCTTTTCTTTAATTACCTCTCTGCCGCCAAATAACAGGGCTGCCATCTCGATACTGTCACTGGCCTTGTCATAACCGGAAGCACTTCCCATAAAGCATTTATCAGAATGAATTATGGAACTGTACACCATCTTCAAATGTCTGATTTCATCAGGAATTTCGGTAGGCTCGGCGGCATTGCCGCCAGTCATGTGCATAGCAGGACTCATATGGGCCAGCTTTACGAAATTGTCAAAATCATCCAGGCAAGAACTGCGCTTTGTGCCGTCAGCCTCGTGGATAAACGGCGCACCGTAGCCGGGCATATAAATGATATGTTCGCCGCCAACCACCAGGTTATTTTCGGGGTTGCGCGCATGCAGAGTAAACTCGGCTGGGGCTTTTGCCACCTGCTCTTCGACAAATTGCCGGCGGAAATATACCCGCTGCCCTTCTACCCGTTGCCCTTTAGCCTGCAAAGCATCAAGCGCGGGCTGGTATTCAAACACTACCCCAACCTCACTTAAGATTCTCATACTCTGCTCATGTACCTGATTTACCTGTTCAGGTGTCAATACATTAAATTTTGGTAACATGGTAAGCACCTCTTTATATTTTTTATAAAACCTGCCGGGTTCCCTATTGGGTTAGAATAATTTTAATAACGGATGCTCTGCAGTGCCTAGCTTGGTGCCGGCAACCTTGGTCGCATAACCCATCATTGCATCAGTTGTGGCAATGCCGCGATATACCCACGGAGCATTCATAATTGGGCCATAAAGCAGGAAATCGGCCCCCTGGGTTATCGGATAGGTAAATACTGCAGTGCCTGCCGCTTCAAAATAAGGCGAACCTTTGGACCGCATTTTTTTCCACAGGTATAACGCATTTGAGGGAGCGCAGCCGCCAGGATATCCCATCTGTTCTTTTACATCATAGATGGCCTTGGTGGTCCAGCTGTTGCTGGCGACATCAAGCACACCGGGATCAACCAGAAACTGTTCAATACCGGCGCGTTTAGCGGCGGCAATCAAGCCCTCGTGTTTGTCGTCCCCCTGCAGCAGCTTTAGCCGGCTGCTAGGCTTAAGATGCTTTTTGCTAAAAGCCAGGATTACGGCAGTCTTTATCCCGAATTCCTTAATAACGCTAAGCTCGTCCTCGGTGTAGTTTTCTTCGATGGAATTGTAAATAAGGCGGTTAATAATGGCCGGGTCTTTACCTAACAACTTTAATGCCCCTGTCCGGATTTCCGGACTTACGCTGTCAAGCAGCAACGGGGATGCGGTATGTTTGAGAATGAACTCCACATGGCGGGCCAGGGCCTCGGGAGTATCTCCCAGCACATCGATTATCCGGGGATTGCCGGTCTCGGCACTTAGTTCGGCTTCCTGGTCAAGTAACGCTTTGGCTGCGGCTTCATCAAAGATACCTTTGGCTGAGTCCTGAACAATTTTGTGACCCCGGTAAAAAATACTGCCAATAAGCACGGTGGGAAATTCGCCCGGTTGTCCTCCAATCTTCACCCCATTGATGTCATACACCTGTTGTTCTGCGGTAAACTTGAACAATTGCCTCACGCTCCTAAATAATTTGTAGTATACTTAAATAATCGGTTGACTTAATGTGATGGCTAGCTAAACCTCGAACTGCTGTGTCTAGATAATATCCGGCAAAAAAATCCACCGAAAAACTCTAGACTAGCCATACACCTGTTAGTAATGCAATTACCATGCCAAAATGGCGATTATAGTGAAATGTTTTCTTGAAAATATGAGACCCTTGAGAAAAGTCATAATATTTTCGCAGAACTGTGTTTTCTGGTTAATTCTGAATTTTTTATCTAGTGAAAAAATTTTTGTCATTTATTTTGCCAAAAAAGTATGGCGAAAGGGATATATCAACAGTTAGACACTAAGTGAAAAATTTTTTTTCATTGAAAAAATTTTAAACTGCATGTAATGTGGTATATATCCCATATATATCCTGCAGAGCAAAAGGGAGGCACGATATGACCGATAATGCGAAAAAAAGTCTGGAAGAGCTGCGTAGGGAAAACCGCTTATTGCATGAAATTATTGACGCGATATCGGAAGGAGTTTATGCCGCAGACAAAGATGGTACGATCCTGATTTATAACCGTGCTTTTGAGAGGATTGAGGCTACTGAGCGCCAGAGTATGTTAGGCAGAAAAGATACGGAGGTATATTCATTACCGCCGATGTCAAACCTCCAGCGCCGGGCCGTGCTGCAAAGCAAAGCTCCATTATTGGGGCAATGTATGACATATCAGTTATATACCGGAAAAAAAGTTGATATTGTTTACAACTCCTATCCCTTTTTGGAAAATGGGGAAATTACGGCAATTTACTCGATTAACCGGGATCTCCCGTCCATAAACGAATTATTAATAAGTGTTGTGAATAGCTTTGACCGCAGCAAATCTAAAAACCGGTTAAACGGTACTAGTTTTACGCTTGACGACATCATTGGTGTCAGTCAAAGCATCAGGCAGTCGGTCAAACAAGCCAGAAAAATAGCACCAACTCCATCAACGGTGATGATTTATGGGGAAACCGGTACAGGCAAAGAACTTTTCGCCCAGGGCATCCATAATGCAAGCAGCTATAGCGCACGTCCCTTTGTTGCCGTCAACTGCGCTGCTATACCTGAAACCCTGATGGAAAGCCTGCTTCTGGGAACAGTAAAGGGAGCCTTCACCGGTGCTATTGATACGCCGGGCCTGTTTGAACAGGCTGAGAACGGTACATTGTTTCTGGATGAAATCAATTCATTAAGCCTGCCGCTGCAGGCCAAGCTGCTCAGATTATTACAGGATAAGAGGGTGCGGCGCCTCGGCGATAAAAAAGAACGTAAGATCAACTGCCGGATAATCAGCGCAACTAACCAAAGTCTCTATGAAATGGCAAGCAAAGGCTCGTTCCGTGAAGATCTGCTTTACCGTTTAACACCGGTAATCCTGCACATTACTCCCCTGCGGGAGCGCCCGGAAGATATACCGGTTCTAGCCTTTGAGTTCATTTCCCGCTTTAATAAGCAGTTGAATTTACATATTAAGACACTGAGCCCGGAGTTGTTAGAGTTATTTTCCCAGTACAACTGGCCGGGCAATATCCGCGAACTAGAGCACGCCATCGAAAGCGCTATGAGCATTGTTGAAAATACGGCTGCAGAATTAATGGTTGAAGATTTGCCTTCCTTTTTGCTTAAACGAATGTTTGGAAATTTTGCAAGCAATGTAAATAATTCCACAGAAGTTGAAAGAACAGCGGCTATACAGCTAACAGAGTACTTGCGCCAGTGTGAAACCGATTTGATCAAAGGGATTCTAAGGTTTAACAATGGCAATGTGAGTGACAGTGCCAAGCAACTGGGCATATCCAGACAAGACCTGCATTACCGGCTGCGCAAGCTGGGAATTAAGTCGGCCACATATAAGCCAAGCCTATAAAGAAAACACGACTTTCACTAAGCCGCTTTTAACTCTTTTCACCTTTCTCCTGAGGCTGCAGGCAGAAGCCGGGAGTTTTAAGCGGCTCAGTCATCAGTTAGCCTTTTTATGCAGTTTTTCCCGTTACAACATTTGGCACGATATTTGCATTATTATAATGTGCATTATGCAAAAAATTTGAAACAGGGATGCTCGCTTCCGCCGGTTGAGAACAGGCTGTAGCTGTATAAAAACTCATTAGGAGGTAACTATGATGCAAACGGTAATTTTGGCTTGCCAAACCATGAAAGACGAGTTGGAACTTGTCATGCGGGAGTCGGGAATAGAATATCCGGTAGTATATTTGGAATCAGGCCTGCACAACTCTCCGGAAATGCTGCGCGGGAAAGTTCAAGAGTGTATCGACGCACTGGCGGCC
This sequence comes from Sporomusa sp. GT1, assembly GCF_014634905.1. Classification (NCBI taxonomy): domain Bacteria; kingdom Bacillati; phylum Bacillota; class Negativicutes; order Selenomonadales; family Sporomusaceae; genus Sporomusa; species Sporomusa sp. GT1. The sequence goes on from NZ_BMBX01000006.1 coordinate 8,381, forward strand.
GATATCATTCTTATGTTGTTCGGCTGCTGCGGCAACGGCCTGGTAGGAATAAAATCCGCCAAAGCCACACTTGTAATCCCCCGGATTGACGACTGCATTACCATGCTGCTTGGCTCCACAGAAACCCGCCGAAGCATTCCCGGCGAAACGAGTACCTACTTTTTAACCAAAGGCTGGCTAGACCCTGAGGGCAATATAATGTGGTCTTATACAGAATGGGTCGAGCGTTACGGCGAGCAAAAGGCCCTGCGGTTAGTCAAAAAAATGCTGAATCATTATACCCGGTTTATGATCATCGATACCGGTGCTTATAATCTGGAAGATATACTGCCCAAGATTAAAGACTCCTGTGAAAAATTCGCTATGCGCTATGACATTATGCCGGGTTCGCTGCGATTAATACACCTGCTGCTGACAGGCCCCTGGTCCTCGGAATTTATCGTCCTCAAGCCTGGGCAACAAACCTGCCTAAGCCATTTTTACCCAACATTGGCCCCAACTGCTGCTGATTAGCTGCAGGACTCCTCCGGTCACCGGCAACAACGACTATGCCGGGAGGACATCGCTATTTACATGTATTTGAAATTTTACCGCGAAATGGCTTATACCGGGCAGGAAAAATCTTATGAGATGTTGAAGATTGGAAGCGGGCTGCGTCTATTAATATGGATCTCCGGAATAAAGGAGGTAATATGTTGAAGAAGTATGGCTCAGACATAATTGATCTTAAATCGATTCAGGATTATATCCAACGGGTAGCCGATGCCTTTGCGGCCGTACTTGATTATGAGGTTGCTGTTGTAGGAGAGTACCTGGAGGTCTTAGCAGGGACGGGAAAGTATAAAGATCAAATTGGAACCGTCTATGGTTCAGGCACCATCAATTATCAATTACGCCGCACGCAGAAGAGTTTTTTATTATATGACCCCCTGAAATGCAGGCTATGCCAGAATTGTAGTCTTCGGAAGAACTGCAAGGTATTGGCAGGCTTGTTATACCCGATTAAACTTGGCACTAAATTTGCCGGTTCAATCTCCTTATACGCCTTCGATGACACGCAAAAAGAGAATTTGTTAAAGGACTCTGCCAAGCTTGAAACATTTTTACAGCATTTAGTAGAGCTAATTTCTGGAAAACTCAATGAACGGGCATTATATAAGCAATCAAAGAAAACGGTTGAACAATTCGATACCTTGATTAATTCTATCCGGGAAGGAATTGTGGCGGTCGATTATCATGGAAAAATAACGCATGTCAATCGCTCTGCCACCGATCTTCTTATGGTACCGGCTAATCTGCTCAATGGCTATATGATTGAAGAGGTTTTTGCAGGAATATCTATGGGCAGGCTCCTAAAAATGACTAAGCCCTATATTGAACAAGATATATTTTATAAATATGGCCAGCAAACCTTGCATTTCATGAGTACCATTACGGAAGTAAAGTATGGAGAAGCTATTAACGGCTTTGTTTTTTCCTTTCGCTCCATCGGGGAAATGCGTAAGCTGGCCGGACGTTTTATCCATGCGGAACGCAAGTATACCTTTGACGGCATTCTTGGCCAAAGTGAGGAAATCTCCAGTATTAAAAAGAAAATGTGCAGAGTCGCGGCAACCGATTCAACGGTTCTGATCACCGGTGAAAGCGGCACCGGCAAGGAGCTTTTTGCCCGTGCGATTCATCATGAAAGTTTACGCAAGAAAGGGCCTTTTATTGCTGTAAATTGCGGGGCTATTCCTGAGAACTTACTGGAAAGCGAGTTGTTTGGCTATGAGGAAGGGGCTTTTACCGGGGCACGGCGCAGCGGCAAACCAGGCAAATTTGAATTAGCCAATGGTGGAACCATATTCCTTGATGAGATCGGTGATATGCCCTTGCACTTACAAGTCAAACTCTTGCGGGTATTGCAAGAATATACGATTGAACGGGTAGGCGGGACTAAGCCGCTAGTTATCGATGCCCGGATCATTGCCGCTACCAACAGGAATCTGGAAGAAATGATACAAACTAATCAATTCCGCAGTGATCTATATTATCGTTTGAGTGTTATACCTTTCCGCATTCCTCCTTTGCGAGAAAGAATGGAGGATTTGGAGCTGCTTATTCATTGTTTTATTCAAAAATACAATTTGATTTTGGGGAAAAGAATTAAAGGCTATACCAAGGATGCTCTGGCAAGAATGTTTGAATACTCCTGGCCGGGTAATGTGCGGGAGTTGGAAAATGCCATCGAATATTCTGCTAATGTTTGCCCAGATTCCTTGATTAATGCAAACTATCTTCCGGATCGAATTATTAAGCATATTACAGCCTTACAACCGTCCCAGCCCCAGGAAAGTGTACAATCTATCGCAGATTTAGAGAAAAAGGCAATAGTAGAGGCATTAAAAAGATATGGTACAAGCAATCATGCCAAAGAAAATATTGCGAAATATTTAGGTATGAGCCGTTCAACGCTTTATCGGAAAATTAAAGAGATGGGTATAAATATACAGTAGAATTCACCATTTTTTACGAAAACCGCGTTAGCGGTTTTTTTTATTGGCACAGTTCTTGCTACTTATTATTTCCATATCGGTAAAGGAGGGATTGATAGTGCCTATAATACGCAAATGTCACTTTATGTGGATTGCATCGAAAAAAGAGCTGTGGTGGTGAAACAGGGCAAAAGGTGTTTGAGGTATAGTGCACGTTTTAGGAAGGGAAGAGATAATTTGTGGAAAACGAACAAGGATCAAAAAGCAATATTGTTTTGTACGTTTCAGCCGCTATAGCCTTACTGTTTATAGCATTTAGCATATTCATGACCGAGCAAATGGGGAAAGCGGCTAATGCCGTATTAAGCTTTTTAACTACCAATTTTGGCTGGTTATATCTATTGTCAGTAGGAATCTTTATATTGACCTGCCTTGGTGTTGCTTTCAGCCGTTTTGGCAAAATCAAGCTGGGGCAGGATGACGAGAAACCGGAATTTACCGATTTTCAGTGGTTTACTATGCTTTTTGGCGGCGGCATGGGTATCAGCCTGATCTTTTGGTCGATTGCAGAACCCATGGTGCACTATATGTCCCCGCCTGTCGGTCAGGGAGGAACCCCGGAGGCCATGCTCCTGGCCATGCAGTTAGTATTTAATGATTTTGGTCTCCATGTCTGGTTTATTTATACCATTTGCGGTTTGGCGCTGGCCTATTTCCAATTTCGGAAAGGCCTGCCATGCTTAATCAGTTCGGCTTTTTACCCGCTCTTAGGTGAACGCATTCACGGGCCTATCGGCAAATCCATTGATATTCTGGCAGTATTTGCCACCATATTTGGCGTGGCTACCAGCTTAGGCCTGGGTTCCAGCCAGATTGCCGCCGGTTTGCAGTATGTTTGGGGAATTCCGGCAACACCGGCGATGACGGCTGTCGTCATCGCAATCATGACGGTAATTTTCACGTTAGCCACTGTCTCCGGCTTGCATAAGGCTATGCAGATGGTTGCCGACATCAAGATCTGGCTGTCGATTGCTTCCATGGTATTTATCTTCCTGTTCGGCGGTGCGGTTTTCCAATTGAATTTGTTTACCCATACACTGGGTATGTATATGCAAAACTTTGTCGGCCAGACGCTGTGGATGGCCAACATTGAGTGGACTACCGCGTGGCCGATCTTCTACCGGGCCTGGTATATTGCCTGGGCGGCCTTTGTCGGCCAGTATATTGCCCGGATCTCCAGAGGTCGTACTATTCGCGAATTCATTTTGACCGCAACCTTTCTCCCTGTCGGTTTTAGCTTTGTATGGCTGGCAATATACGGCGGGGCAGCTTTCCAGCTGGATGTATTATCAGGTGGTGCCATTCAGGCAGCTGTTAAAAACGATTATACAACAGCCCTGTACGTAACACTTCAACAACTGCCGTTTTATATGATTACCGCCCCCTTGGCAATGCTCCTGATTATAGCCTCCTTTGCCGGCTCCGCCAACTCGGCTACCTTTGTACTGAGCATGCTGACCTCAGGCGGGGACATGAACCCCAGTAAAAAACTGCGTGGGTTCTGGGGCATTGCCCAGGGTTCTGTCACGATCATGCTGATTCTGGTCGGTGGCACTGCGGCCATCAAGACCCTGCAGACAGCCTCCATCGCCGCGGCTTTTCCGTTCATGCTGATTATGCTGGCTATGTGTTACAGCATATATAAAGCGCTTTCTGAGGAAAAGGTGTAAGGCCAACACGGTGTAAAAGGACAAAGCCAACCACATTTTTAGTGGTCGGCTTTGTCCTTTTTGGGTTATTACTCTTTATTAGTATTGTAATCCCTGTCGTTGAAATAATTTAGCCAGGAGGATGTCCGGTGCAGATCCCAATTGCAGGGCGGCATGTATTTATCCTTCATCCGTTCTTCTTTACCGTGCCCTTTAAAGCCTTCATACATTGTTACATAAATGCACTTTTGCTTGCCGGGATAGACCTCACACCAGCCGTCGCGGCTGCCGCCACAGGCTCCATTACGCTGCTGCTTGGGACATTGAGACATTGGGCAGATAAACCCCAGCTCATGCATGGCGCAATCGCCACAGAACCGGCATTGGTTCGTCATTGTTTTGGTAGTGTATTCGGCTATGGTAAACGGTTGTTTCAGCCAGGATTTATCGATATATTTCGCAATAGCTTTGTTCATGGGATACAGGGGCGCCTTATGATCAAACGCCGTCTCATGCACCATATCCATCAGCTTCAGTCTTAGCGAGGAATTGCTCGAACCTGTCCGGGTGCGGTCAACAGGCTGACAGGTGTTCAGCTGGGTTGACTCATCCTGTTCAAAGAAATAGAAGCCGCCGTCCTGAGGATGATTAAATTCAGTCCTCGCGATATCCTGCCAGTCAGCGCTTAATTCCTCACCTTTTTCCATAATATACTGTATATCGGCATAACCCATACCATGGCCGCCGATATTGACGCCATCATATTGTAAGCCCTTTAATACCGCATATTGCTTGGCGGCCCGCAGCAATTGCAGCTCTTTTTTATTGCTTTGCGTAGCTTCTTCCTCCAGCCTGGCCACCAGGGAATCGGTCACCACACAGCCGGGAATCAAATTTTTATTCATCATCTTGGCTACCGGCAGTGACAGTACAAAGATATTGCCGATTAACGGCACCGCCAGGTTGTGCATGTCGACATATTTTTTCAGTTCATCAAATTTTCTGGCATCATAGCCCAATTGAGTGATAATAAACTTTGCGCCATTGGCGATTTTTTTATGAAGTTTATAATATTGTGCCATGGTTTCGGCTTCTGTTGATTTGAAGGGGGAAACAACAGCTCCGGCAAAAAAATGAGTAGGCGGCAGCTTGGTATAGGCACCGGCATTCATTTTAGTAATCATCCGGAGTGCATGCACCGCATCAAAATCGAAAACCGGTTTAGCATTGCCGGCATACCCCTGGATGGGATAGTCGCCGGTCATCACCAACAAATTTTCAATATCAGCCCTGTCCAGGGCATACAGTTCACTTTCCAGGGCATTTCTGTTTTTATCTTTAGTAGTATAATGGACAATTGGCTCAATCCCCAGCCGCTTGGCTTCCACAGCCATAGCATAGGCCGCAATGGCTGACTTTCCCCCAGGGTTGTCCGTAATAGTGACGGCATTAATCCTGGCGTCTTTAGCCGCCAGCTCAGCCATTTTCACAAGATGCTCCTGCGCCTTTTCCCGCGCGCCGCGCCCTGGAACCAATTCCCAGGTTACCGATAGTTGCGCCGAATCAGCCAACGCTTCACGTAAAGAAGGTTTAGTTGTCATACTTGTCCCTCCGTCATATTTATCTTGCCTCTCGTCAAATGTCAACTACGCACAGGTACTGATTGTTTTTTGAGGTAAGTATATATATTTTAACGTATTAATCATAACATTTTCATAAAGTTCACAATACTATTATTACAAAATAATTACAAATATAAAAGCGGCAGGGCAATTTTTGCGCTTTTTTCTATCTAAATTTTGAGGGGCGTGTCGCAAAGCAATACGTCTTTTCGCGTAAAAAAGAGAAAAATCGACTGGAGAAGGGAAAAGAAAACTCCAGCCGATTTATGTATGAACAAGCTGTTATTTACGGATTATCAGGGTATACTCGCCGCCATTGCTGGTGCATTCCACCTGATAATTTTTGGACTTAGCAAATTTAATAAGGTTCTCTTTAGCAGCAGGTTCGTCGACAATGGCGGTCACCGCCGCCACTTCCGCCAACGCTTTTTGCGTCTCCATCAGCGGCATCGGGCAGCTCAGGCCCCTGAGGTCCAGCTTCTTTTCCATATTATCATCCCTCCACAGTTGTAGTCAGTTTTTCTCTAAAGGCAAAACCGATACCGGCAGTGATGATGATTCCGACCACTACCGCAAGCTGTCCGTTCAAAGCCACGCCTGCCGCACTGCCGGCAATGTTGAAGCTGTGAGCAATACCGGCTCCGGCCAGCATGCCCAGCACGCAAACAAAAGCATCAGTATTGCCTTCACCGGCCATAATAAGCTGTCTTAAAGGGCAGCCGCCGGCCAAAACAGCCGCCAGACCGGTGAGGAACAAGCCAAAGAAGTTCCACAAGTGCATGGTATGCGCAAGCGGCTGACCGGTATAACCCAGCTTGAAAAAGCCGAAATAGTGGTTGCCGGCAAGAGCGGCGAGAAAAATAACAAGGTATATCTTGAGCAGATAGGTATCCCGGACTAAAATATAGTCGCGAATACCGCCGCTCAGGCACATCCGGGACCGCCACGCCAGCGCACCGGCTATTAACCCTGCTATCAGACTGACGATAACCGGGGCATGGAGCGAGCCGGGTCCACTAACACTAAATTTCAAGAATGCCGCATGGGTAGCCACACTTACTAACAGAACAATTGCCACTACAGCCGCCAGATAACCGGTGGAGCTTTTCCCGCCGGTATAAGCGTGGGCCCGGCCCAGGTTATACCCATTCTTCAGAAAAACAATCCCGGCGACAACGCCGGCAGCAAAGCCGGCCAGACCTGTCAGGCCGTTCAGGTCGCCCCCGGCCAGCCGCAGGATACCCCGCAGCGGACAACCCAAAAATACCAGCGCTCCGATCATCATCGTCGCGCCGAGAACAAACCGGATCGCCGGGTTTGAACCGCCGCGCGGCCGGAACTCACCGCGGATTTTTGCCATACTGAAAGAAGCCAGAACAAATCCTAAAATTTCCGGCCTGACGTATTGTAATACCGCTGCCTGGTGAATCCCCAGCGCTCCGGCAATATCCCGCAAATGACAGGCGGCACAAAAGCCATAATTGCCTGGATTGCCTGCTTTCACCAGTAGGACTGCCCCCAGCCCAAACACAATTCCGGTCGCAATAATGAGCATCCAATACATAATAACCCTCCTAAAAAATAATATTTAAATATTTATAAGAATGCAAGAAGCTATCAAAAAGAAGCGCACCCTGCCGCGTCATCAGCGCCAAGCAGACCTGCCGCATCTGCCCGGCAGCGGCGGCAATGATAAATCTGCGGCAGATAAGAGGATACCGATTTTCGTATGCAGGCCATTTCCGCTTCTGTGGGAGCCGCAAGCCCTGCAAAAGGAGTATCGTGGACAGGAATCAGGGGTATGCAGTTCATCTTGTCTGCTCCCCAGGCGGACACCTTGGCAGCAATGGAAGAAATATGACCGGTATTAATACCGGGAAGCACCACCGAATTTATCTTGACCATCAGACCTCTTTGCTTCAGGCCAATAATGCCCTCTTCCTGCCGGCCGAGAAGAATTTGGGCGGCTTCAAGGCCCTGATAGGTCCGGTGATTCACAGTAACTGAACCATATATCTGCTGACCGATATAAGGATCAACAGCATTGACCGTTACGGTGACATGGGTTACCCCGGCGGCAACCAGTTCGTCAATATGGCCGGGCAGATTCAGCCCATTGGTAGATACACAGATTAACAGTTCGGGATGAGCGGCATGAACAGCGCGCAGCGTTTCCAGGGTTCGGTCCGGGTCGCAAAGCGGGTCTCCCGGACCGGCAATTCCTACCACGGAGATATCTGTTCTTTGCTGCAGAAAGCTGTTCAAAACTATCAGCGCTTCCACCGGTTTAAGAACATGCCGGGTCACTCCCGGGCGGCTTTCGTTAACGCAAGCATAAAGTCGGTTGCAAAAGTTGCACTGAATGTTGCAATCAGGCGCTACCGGCAGATGAATCCGCCCCCAGCGAGCACTGGCCTTTCCGTGAAAACAAGGGTGCTGATCAAAAGACCTTCGTTCGCGCATCGGGCGCATGTTGTTCATTCGAATTTCCTCTTTTTCCAAATTTTATAGCATCAACAGGGCAAGACTGCAGACAATCGCCGCAATTGGTACAGTTTGTTTCATCAGGCCGGGTTCCCATCTCGCACACCCGTAGACAGGCGTCGCAGTCATTACAGGCACTGGTTTTGAAAACACGGAAAATGGCCATACCTTTGAACAACTCAAGTAAACCGCCGGTGGGACAAACAAAGCGGCACCACAGGTTGGCTACCAGCAAGCCTGCCGCTGCCAGCCCTAAAATAATAAAAGTGCGAACCAGCCAGGCAAAGGAAGCATGCTCAAAAGAAAGCCGGACTGAATCTAAAACATCGCCGCCTGTCCGGATCGGTACCATCATCCGGGGATTATCCATCCCAAACCAGATAATTGCTACCGCCGCCAGAGCAATGGCCATCCCTGCCGGGGCAAACCGCACAAACCGGTTGCGCTTGCGCAGCTTTAGCAGCGAAAACTTGCCGATAAGCTGATTGACAAACCCGCCGGGGCAGAGCCAGCCGCAGAAAGCCCGTCCGGCAAGCAAAACCGATACCGGCAAGAGCAGCCAAAAGCCCCAAAAATAACTAGTAATCCTGCCCCAGCAGGTAATGACCGGGCAGGTCTCGCAACTCACAAAGGGAATCAGATACGGACAGCGGAAAACACCATAATAGGCCCATTGCCCCAACACCGCCAGCATCGCCAGCTGAACTCCTGTCCGAAGCTTCGTTAAGGCAATTCCCGCTGATTGTGTCATTGTTTGATTAGACATCTTTTACCCCCAGCTTTTCAATAAGTGTCCGGCCTTTTTCAGAACTGGCGGGAATGAAGCCATGACGCCCGAAAATCGCCTGGGCCTCGTCGGAACAGATAAAATTCACGTAATCATCGGCCAAAACACGGTCCTTGGCATACTTCATCACCCCAATGGTAAAGGTCAGCGGACCAGGTGGAAAAAGCGCTTCCGGAATGGAGATCACTTCCACTTTTCCGGCAAACGCGGTGTGAGTGGTAAGACGGCGTTCCACAATCGAGGCCGCTGCTTCACCTTTTATGATTGACGGCATCATTTTAATGACACAGCTTTCCTTTTCAATCATATTCTTAAGAACGGCCTGGTCAATATTTGCTTTTTTGAGTATTCCCATGACGGCATCTCCGCCCGGCGGCGAGGCGCCAAGCGGCAAAATAACCTTGACTCCCGGCTTGGCAAGATCCTGAACCGATTGGATTCCCGCCGGATTTCCCCGCGGCGTAACCAGGACATATTCGGTAAAACACAGGGGCTTGAAATAAAGCATTTTATTGTCAGACCTCAGCGTCTTAGCCAGTTGCAGCACCCGCCCGGCAAAAATTTCCGTTACCGCTCCGCCGATGAGCGATTTGCCCAGGGCGGCAGCGAAGGCCCCCGTATAATTAATCTTGATACCGTTTCGCTGCTCATACAGACTATTGGCTTCCCCGAAGGCTTCAGCCAGCCCGCCACAGGACCATACCTGCAGCGAATCAGCCTGGAACTTCCCGGCTTTCATTATACCAGGCACCGCAGTGGCGGCGGCGGCAGCAAAAGAGGCAATGCCCACCTTGAGAAAGCTTCTTCGATTTATTCCCTCTTTTTTATCAACCATAATTTACTCCTTTTATTTTAATAGCAACCGATTATCTAACTTCATCCAGCATCGCGAGAATCTCTGAATATAACTGCCCGTATTTAGGTATTGCCCGGTCTCTCGGTCTGGGCATATCCACCTGGATTGTCTCCCAGACGCTTGGACATCACGATAATGATACCCCGGAAAACTCAAGTCCCAGTGCCACGTTATCAGCCATGCATCAACGCCTATTTTATCTACTAAAATAAGCTTTTCGTGTGTTATCCTAACATAGATAATTAAAATGCACTAATTGTGTTTTTCAATAAATAAACTCAATATCTATTGATAATTTCTATAATACTTAAATACTTAATTTTTTTAGCCTGCTTGGCGATTTCCCTCAGTTTCTCTGCGGTTCTTTAACTGCCGGACAGCCGCATTGGCATCTGACGCATACAGGTCAGCCCTGATTTCATTGGCAAAAGCCGGGGAAATGGGACCACCGCCGATAATCACGGTAACTTTATCACGAATACCGCGTTTCTCCAGGTCTGCGACGACGGTGCGCATCCCCTCCATGGTCGTACTCATCAGCGTAGCCATAGCCACAATGGTGGCGTCTACTTCCTCCGCCTTATCGGCAAAAGCCTGCAAGGGAACATTGCGGCCCAAATCATACACTTCAAAACCGGCAGTCTCCAGCATGATTTTGACCAGATTTTTACCAATATCATGCGTATCCCCTTCTACAACACCAATTACTACTTTTTCAGCGTCTTGGTTATAATTCTGGGGTAAGCAAGGCTTAAGAATATCCAGGCCGGCTATCATGGCGTCCGAACAAAGCAGCACCTCAGGAATAAAATATTCCTGTTCTTCATACTTTTCGCCAACAATACCCATCCCCTTGACCAAGCCTGCCGTAATTGCCTCATAGGCGTCAATACCGGCGGCAATTGCCGCTTTTGCCGCTTCCTGCGCCCCGTCTTCGTCCATTTCGACGACGGCATTGGCTAAATTGTCCAAAATATTCTGTTTACTCACAACTGCACTCTCCCTGAAAAAATTTATTAAAATTATATATTTTTTCTATTTCATTAAATTAAACTCCTGCTTTTTTAGCAGGAGTTTAATTTATTATAGATAATTGTTTATACATATATTTAATAATTCTTTAACCACTTACCTGGGTGATTAAAGAAGCGGGAGGATATATTCATGAAAACTACCTGGAAGGATCAAATGACCCCCAAAGAACGGATGAAAGCCTTCGCGGCAGGCGAGTCTATTGACCGGATACCCTGTATGCCCTTGGTCACCGATCAAGTCTATAGCCTGGCCGGCGGCCCCATGTCCCAATATTATCATTCGGCAAAACTCATGGCCCAGGCTCAGATTCATGCCTTCGAAACCTACGAGACCGACTCTGTTGGCTCCGGCCCAGGGCTGTTTGGAATAGCCGAGGCCATAGGCACCAAGTTAGCATTTCCCGAAAATGGCATTCCCTTTGTTGCAACTCCGGTGCTTGACAATTATCAAGACCTCGACAAAATGGAGTTAATCGATCCCTACCGCTCAGGACGGTTACCGCTCATCCTGGAAGCCCTCAAAATCGTCCAGGATGCCGTAAAAGAACGCGCCGCCGTAGGCTGCTCGGTCGGCGGCCCCCTTACTTCGGCAGCAGCCGTTCGCGGTACTGACAAATTTCTCCGGGATATCTGCCGCAATCCTGCTCAGGTACACCGTTTATTGCAATATGTGACTGACAACACCTTGCTGTTCATTGACGCGCTGTGCGATATGGGCATTAAACCAAGCATCGCCGAACCGACAGCCTCCGGCACATTGATTAGCGCTAAACATTTCCGGGAATTTGCCAAACCCTACCTGAAGCAATACTCTGACCGGATTAGCAAACGGTGGGGCAGCGGCCCTTTTCTCCATATTTGCGGTGATACCATACCAATCCTGGCAGACATGGTTGACACCGGGGCTACCGTACTTAGTTTAGATAACCAGGTGGACCTGGCGGAAGCCAAAAACAAAGCAGGACATAAAGCCTGCCTGGCGGGAAATGTAAAACCTTATACTCTGTGGAAGGGAACCCCCCAGCAAGTAATCACAGAGGTGAAAGACTGCCTGAACAAAGCCTGCGACAGTCCCAAAGGATTTATCTTATCCAGCGGCTGCGGTCTCTCGATAGGCACACCGGCACAAAATGTACTTGCTATGATGGACGCTGCCAGACAATACGGCAAATGGCCGATTGATCCCGAGCGGCTGGTTTAAAACTAACCTGCTAAAGAGAGATAACCCCGCAGCAAATGCCGCCAGGGTTATCTTTTTTATTTTCTGTGTCAGCTTGTGACGGTAACCGATTTGCGGAAATTTTTCACTCTCCGGCATAAAAAGAACACCGGGTTTGCAAACACTCATTATTTTGGCTGAAAAATTCGCAGGTAATAGCTTGTTTAACCGGCAGGGCTATGTTAAAGACATTATGAAGAAAGTCTGCTGCAGCAAGTATGGCTAAAAAGGAATCACGCTTGCAGCATCTGGGACCGCTAAAACCGGCAATAGACTGCAGTGCGCAGGCTGTGGCCAAATTGCTTTGGCTCCATGTAGTTTGAGCAAGCGGAGTTGACCCGGTTATCAGACTTACAAATATGCCGACTCCCACCCCGGCGCCGCAAGCCCCGTAAAAGCCGCAAAATCCTCCTAAGACATTGCGGGCCCGCTTTTCAGCTTCGGCAAGCTTAGCCGCCTTTTCTGACGGTTTTTGTTTATGGTTATAATAGGCGGCGAGTAAAACCGCCGGTACTAAAAAATGATGTTCGGGGCCATGCATTTTTATCTGAGGACTATGCATCAAATGTATGGCCATCGCCACAGGATCTGTTGCTTCTGCCGTTAGACAATAGGTTTTGATCAGCTCATTTGCGGACGAACTATGACAATTATCACAAATAAAATGCCCGGCAGGACAGCTGATATTTGCGGTAAAAGCTTGCCGGCAATAATTACAAATATGTTCGGCTGCAGTTTCTCGATATGATAAAGCCGCGCCACAGATTAGACAGTCCTTGCTAATATCCATACAAATCCCCCGATTGCATTAATCTGTTCCATGGGTTTAAATAAAGGCAGGGCATAAAGCCGTAAGCTTACGGTAAAACAAAACCTCCTGCCTTATTCATTACAGGATAATAATTAGCATGATTTATTGCTTCAACGAAATCCCTGTGATCTCTGATAGTATCTTCAAAGAAAGTGGCAAACCTGCCTACTCTGTCCTGTTTGTGAGCATCACTGCTGCCAATTACCGGCAGGTTAAGCTCCCTTGCCAGCCTATAAGACTCTAGGTTATGATCATCAAGTGTACTGCCGTTAAACGCCTCTACTGCCGATAAAAGCCCTGACAGTCTTCTGATGTTATTGCCTAATCCCCGATTATTGTTTCTAAATGGATGAGCTGCTATTGTTGCACCATTATTTCTTCTCACCAGAGTCAGCAGTTCCTCTGCACTGGTTTTTTCATTAGGCAGGTCCTGTAAACCAAAGACTAATATGTCCCCTTCATGGGTTAAAATTTCACTGCCTACTATGACAAGAACACCCTCTATCATCGCTGAATCGCCGATATCATTTCTAAGCTTATTATTATCATGATTTGTCATACAAATCGCATCAAGTCCTATTTCCTTAGCACGTTTTACGGCTTCAGGCAACGTCATATGACTATCACAGGAATATTTACTATCATGTAAATGACAGTCAATCAGCATACAATCACTCCCATCATAAATACTTTATATCATATTTTCCTGCTATTGTTACATGTATTAATATATTTTATAGTATAAGTATATGTTAATAGTAAATTTCCATAAAGTCCGACCTTATATATTTCTTCTGCATGCACCTATGGTATATTTTACATATTATTAATTTGCTGAAAGGAAATCAAAACTATGAAGCTTGTCGAAATATATAAAGCGATACTCACGTTTCCCCCAGATACTGTAATTGGTGAATTTGCAGGAAGAGACAGCGTAGCTGCCATCCTCAAGGCACTGGAGGATGACACTATCAGCCATATCCTGCCGATAGCTACTTTTGCCCCCACCGAATATGGCGATTTTCGAATATTAGAGTCAAACTTTAATAGGATGAGAAATAGAGTTCAGGAGATATATGGTGATAAGAAAAGTATATTCCCACTCGTTTATTATAATAATTTCGACATGTGGAGTGTAATCAACGGCAGGCTCACAGATTATTTACTGAAAAAATTCGGCTTTTATACTCCCTGTATCGGCTGCCATGCTTATTTTCACCTTGTCAGAATTCCTATTGCCTTAAAATTAGGGAAAAGGATAATTGCCGGTGAAAGAGAAAGTCATGACGGCAGGATAAAAATAAATCAATCGGCAGAAGCGCTTAATTCCTATAAAAAAACAGCTTCCTACTTTAATGTGGATTTACTTATGCCAATAAGGAACTGGGATAATGGAGATGATGTTGAACAGCTCATAGGCTGGGACTGGGAGGAAGGAGAGGCACATCAGACTTGTGCTTACAGCGGAAATTACTCCGCTCTAGACGGTACGGTACTATATGAAAAGGAAAAGATTACTACCTATCTAAATGATTTTTTATTCCCTGTATGTATTATCCTGGGGAACCTGCTTGTACATAACCCTGATGCCTCTAAAAAACAGATGCTGGATGAATTGAAGAGACGAGGTTGCTTGCTGTGAAAACTGTGCTTTTATTATTAGACGGTTTGGGAGATCGGCCCCACAAGGAATTGAACGGAAAAACACCGCTTGAGTATGCTAATACACCTAATTTTGACAGATTAGCAAACGCGGGCGAAACCGGCATAATGATTCCCTGGAAGCAAGGTACCCCCCTTGGTACAGAGGTAGCTCATTTTATCCTATTTGGTTACGATATGAAGGAGTTTCCCGGCAGGGGAATAATAAATGCATTATCCCGGGATGTGCCGATAGAAAAGAATTCCGTCTATCTATGCACCACTTGGTCCTGGGTGGAAGAAAATCATGGGTTATCCATCAGACAGCGATGGACAGAAGGCTTGTCTCCGGCTGAAATAAACGAGCTGCGTAACGCCCTCCCGCAAACGATAAACGGAATACGCTTTGAATGGGAACAATCTTATGACTGTCACGGAGTATTAAGGATTACAGGCGATACTATCAGCAGCCGGATTTCAGATAGCGACCCCTTCTATGATGACAGCTATGTAATGAAGGTCGAGCCGTATGAATCAGATACTATTGCTTCCATACGTACTGCTGATGCTGTTAATATCTATTTAAAAACCGTCTATGAAAGCCTCAGATCATCCCCTGTAAATGTAAAAAGAAAGCAAGACGGGAAGCCTCTGGCGAACTTCCTGCTTACTAAATGGGCAGGAGAAAAGCCTGATATACCTTCTTTTGAAGAAAAGCATGGCATGAAGTCCTGCATAGTTGGAAACGGTTTGTTGATGTATGGCATTGCCCAATTGCACGGGATGGATTTTATCAGATACAAGGACTTTAAAGACGGAGTCAAGTTAGCTTTAGACAATGAATATGACTTTGTTCATCTTCATACCAAAAAAACCGATGAAGCTGCTCACACTAAAATCCCGATGAATAAGGTAAAGGTAATTGAGGAAATTGACTCTGCGGTTGAAGACTTGGTAAACAGTGCCCTGCATGAGAAAATACTGCTTATCGTGACCGGTGATCACACCACTCCCAGCTCAGGCAGTCTTATTCATTCAGGTGAACCGGTTCCGATAATGTTTATCGGGAAAAATGTGCGGGTAGATGATGTAACTGCCTTTGGTGAAAGGAGCTGCACAAAAGGCTCCATTAGAATGTACGGGTCTGATTTAATGCAGATGATACTGAACTTGACTGACCGGGCACAATTCTATAATTTCAGAGCAGGTTCAAAGCGTCTTAATCATATCCCGAAGAGCATTAATAAGTTTTAAGCAGACAGGCCGCACCCATTGCCGGGTGCGGCCTGTCTGCTTACAGAAGGTGGCACTAAAATTTTCTTCATGTAATTCTCACTTACCCGCAATATGTATTGATCGCCTGCTCGATCCGTTTGAGTCCGTCTTCAAGCGTTGCCCTGGGGCAGGCAATATTTATCCGGGTAAACCCTTCGCCGCCGGGGCCAAACCAATTTCCTCCGTCTAAAGCAACTTTGGCCTGCGTGAGCAGAAATTGATTTAACTGCTCATCATTCATGCCTAGGCCGCGGCAGTCCAGCCAGACAAGATATGTCCCTTCCGGCTTCATCACTTTGATCTGCTTAATCCTGGTTTCACAATAGTCTACTAAGAACTCCATGTTGCCCTGCAGATAATCCAGAAGTTCCTCAAGCCACACACTTCCATACTTGTATGCGCTCTCAGTTGCCAAAGTGCCAAAAACATTGGGCCGTATCAGATGGACTTTTTTCATTTGTGCCGCAAATACTTCACCGAGTTTCGGATTTGGCACAATTACATTTGCCGTTTGTAATCCGGCAAGGTTAAACGTCTTACTGGGCGCAGTACATACAAGGGTATTCTGGGCGAAATCCTCCGAAATACTTGCGAATGGGATGTGGGTATGACCCCTAAATATCAAGTCGGCATGAATCTCGTCTGAGACGACCAGCACCTTATGCTCCAGGCATATCTGGCCAAGCTTCGTAAGTTCCTCTCTGGTCCAGACAGCACCGCCCGGGTTGTGGGGATGGCACAGAAGAAGAAGTTTTACGTTCGGATCCAGCTTCCTTTTTAGGTCGTCAAAATCCATTGTGTATCTGCCGTTTTCCATCTTTAGCGGGTTATAAACAACCTGGCGCCCGTTATTTTGGGTTGTGTTCATAAACGGATAATAAACAGGCGGCTGGACAACAACTTTATCGCCGGGCGAAGAAAATGCCTGGATAATAAAACTTATTGCCGGAACAACGCCTGGGGCAAAATAAATCCATTCCTTGCGAACTGACCAGTTGAACCTTTTGAGCATCCATTCGCTGACAGCCGCGAAATATGAATCAGGGCGCTCCGTGTAACCCAGGATTCCATGATCAATTCTTTGTCTGATTGCTTCAAGAACAGGCGCCGGAGCCATAAAATCCATATCCGCAACCCACATAGGCAGAACATCATCAACCCCAAAGGTTGACCTGACATTGTCCCATTTGAGGGAAGCAGTTTTGTAACGGTCGATTATACAGTCAAATTGCGTTTCCATGATAAATCACCTTTAACAAGTTTTCTGTGTGTTATCCTGACACAGATAATTAAAATACAATAATTGTGTGTTTCCCTAACCGAGATGGCGGCTCTGTTATCAAATCGTCCACTTAAGTATATACTTTTTCATCATTTCAAAAAGCTGCATCACAATAACCAGTATAATTACCATGAAGATAAACCCTACCCAGGTATGATCGTACAGGCCAAATTCCGAATACTTTTTCACAAAGAATCCCATGCCATACTGAGTGCCGTACATCTCTACATATACCAGCATCAAAAAAGTACCGCGCAGTGAACTGACGAAGCCTGCTAAAATAGAGGGACTGGCCGCCGGCAGAATAACTTTTGTCATCAATTTGATTCCACTGAGCTCTAGCGTGGCCGCTTTGTCCAGATAACGCTTATCAATGGTCATTATACCGGTTATTGTAGCAAAAAGGGTCGTCCAGACAGTGCCATAGGAAATCAGGAATATGGATGCTACCGTGAAATTGGGAGCTAACAACAGCGCGAAGGGAGACAGCAGGATTGACGGTATCACACTGAATGCGTAAATGATCGGATAAAGCGCATCTCTGAGCCATTCGGTTAACCCCAGGATTGTACCCAGGATGAGCGCAATGGCCAGGGATATTAGAATAGATGGAATCATCAGCTTGAAGGATGACACCATGTTGAGCAGCATAACCCCCTGATTGTTGGAAAAGGCAGCCCAAATCGCCTCCACCTCGGGAAATAGATACGGATTTGCCCGCCCGCTTTTTGTCGCATACACATACAGCAAAATTAATGCCACATATATGCAGACAGTAAGCCAGTATTTTTTAAAAAAATTCTTGAACCTGTCCATAGTACTCCTTATGGCTGATTAGGAGTTATTTTCCTGGTAAAAAGCCTGCAGCTTTTTATAGAATTCGGGGTCTTCACTTCCATATTGTGCGGTTACTTCATCCAAAGCAGCTTTGTACAGATCTGTATTGATATGGTCAGCAATGTTTATGTCCTTGGCTTTTTTGTTTAGGAAACCGGTCTTATCCAGAATCCCCCATGCACGGATAACCGAATTTTTGAGGGGATCCGGGCTCACTACATAGTTATCATTAAGCATATAGGCAGCCACATACTCATTAGAGGTTTTAATGTTTTCGGCCTGCAGGGTGATAGCCTCATTCTTATTAGCCTCATAATAGCGCTGGGCGCGAATCAAAGCCTTCATTATACCCTTGACGGTATTGGGATTGTTCTTTACAAACGATGTTGGGGCAACCAGACGGCAGCAGGAATAGTTTTTCATAACATCGCCCTGCCAGGCCACAATATCAATTTCTTTCATATTTTTCACAGCATAATTCTGGCCGGTACCCATGAGGGCATAATCCACCTCGCCACGCACCACAGCGGCCAAAGCATCATTATAATTGGTATAGGTAACCCATTCCACAGCCTTGAGAGGATCATTATACCCCAAATCCATAACAGCGCCGGTAAATGCGAAATAGGAGGGATTGCAGGCAAACTTCTTGCCTATCAGGTCTTGAACACCGTTCCATGTAGTACCCTTGCGTGCAACAATAGGCATACTGCCATCCACCATATGTCCGCCGAATATGGTCAAATCTACGCCGGAAGCAATCTGCTGCAAGGGGTTGCTGGTGCCGGCATTGGAAGCAACATCTGCCTTGCCGGTAGCCAAGAGTGCCATAGCATCAGCATTGGCAGTGGCAGGAACCATTTCAAGGGTTATACCCTCATCCTTGAAGTATCCCTTCTTTTCCGCAATGGTAACCATTACGTTGCCGCTGGTGCCATAGTTCCACCTGACCACACTGGTTTCAGGTGCTGCTTTCGCTGCGTCAGTAGATTTGGGAGTGCTGGCAGGGGTAGAATTGCTGCTGTTTCCACCGCAACCCGCCATGGTAATCATAACCGTCAGTGCCAAAATCGATAAACCAATTCTTACTTTCATGTGTACTCTCCTTTTAAATTATTTGAGTAATAATACCGCTTAAGAAATGCGGGATACCACATCCTTATTGATTTGGAAGATCAACGTATTGCGCAGTTCCAGAAGCTCCGGATTATCAAACTGGGTTTCCCGGGTGGGTCGCTGGTCTGCCGGAATGGAGCATTCGTAGATTATGTTGCTGGGAGACTGTCCGAAAACAATGATTCGGTTAGCCAGGAGCAGTGCCTCATCTACATCGTGGGTAACGAAAAACACAGTCTTTTGGGGATTCTCCTGAGACCACAGCTTCAGCACCAAATCCTGCAGCCGCGCACGGGTCACTGCATCTAACGCTCCAAATGGCTCGTCCATTAACAAGATCGGAGGATCAATACCGAACGCCTGGGCAATGGCACATCGCTGTTTCATACCGCCGGACAGCTCTTTAGGCAGCTTACGATATACCGACTCATCCAGACCTACTGCATGTAATGTGTCAAGCGCCAACTGTTTCAGTTTCTTTTTGTCTTGCTGAGGAAAGCGCTGTTTTAAAGCCAGCATGATATTTTCTCCAGCTGTCATCCACGGAAATAGTCCATAGTCCTGAAAAACCATGCCTTTATCCAGACTGGCCCCGCTTACCGGCCGATCATCTAAAAGGATTGTTCCTGCAGTGGCAGTCTCCAAGCCGGCCAGAAGACGCAGGAAGGTACTTTTTCCACAGCCGGACTGCCCCAGCAACGCCACAAAGGTCCCGGCTTGCACATCGATGCTGATGTCTTTCAGAATTAATCTGTTATCGTTTTTATAGGCAAAAGAAAGCCCTTCAATTTTCACATCATGTATCGCACTCACCTCCCTTATGCATGTATATTCAAAATTAACAGACCATTCAACGCGACAGAAGTTCTTTCCATCCACAACACCACATTTTCAATATCAATCCCGTACATCATATATTTCTTTTCATCCTAGCCTGCATGGCCCGGCTGCCTGCACTGCAAAATGCCATACACCGTCCGCAGATGGTAGCGCCATAGCTGTCGACATCATGTTCACTGGCCCGCAGCCGCGCATCCCTTTTTTTCCATAAGGCGTTAAACTTTTCCTCAGCAGTCATCGGCACTGTTTTTTCTACATCAACATTGGGATTAAAAGGGGCATTCGGCCACGCCTTGGTCGTCAAGCCTCTGGCAACCCAGTAACAGCGGTCGCCGTCGACAACACCATAGGTCAATGGCCGTCCGCCTATGGTTTTCGTCCATTCTGTCTTTTGAATCGCACCTGCCGGGCAATTTTTGATACAGTCAAAGCACTTGGTGCATACCGAACCGGCAAAGGGCGGGTCAGTAATTAAAGCGGCATCGGTAAGAATGACTGTCAACCGCTGCCTTGAGCCAAACTCTGGCGTAAGAAAAAGTCCGCTCCAGCCAATTTCACCCAATCCTGCCGCAACGGCCGCATGCCGGAAGGAAAATGGTCCATAAAACTTTTTCTGCTCCCAATAATGGCTGCCCTTACCCGGTATCGGCAGAGCTTCATAGCCGCCCTTTTCCATATACCGGGTTACACGGTAAGTGAGAGCGTCTAATTCTTTATTCAGGTGGGTAAACCCGAAAATGCTGTAGGAATAATTGGTAACCTCCCTTTTCTGGGCCTCTATGGAACCGTCCGGAATGTGAAGTGCCATGACAATGATGGTTTTTACATTTGGCATAAGATCTTGCGGACGGTGGGGCGGAGTAAAGTACTCATCCAGATCAGCTGCTTTGGCGATCCCCACCAGATCAGCTCCCTGGGCTAAAGCGAACTCCTTTAGTTCCTGAGTAAATTGCTGCATGAATTTCACCTCCTTTAGCTTATATTCTCTATGCATAAACATGATTTTCAATTTTGTAAATTAAAACGCCGTTCCAATCTCCTGAGCATAATGAAGCATTAGGATATTCTTTTGTAAATCAGTAAGTGCTCACAACACATTTGTTGTTATCCGACTAATCTATCTGCCAGTTTCACGGCTTCCACGGCATTTACAGCATATCCGTCAGCACCTATCTTCTCGGCAAAAGCCGCTGAAATAGGGCCGCCGCCGACAATAACCTTTACACCTTCACGCAGGCCTGCTTGCTGCAGTAATTCAATGACTTTTTTCATATTACCGGTGCTGGTGGACATCAAGGTTGCAAGGGCAACCACACTTGCTCCCGTGTTTTTAACACACTCAATAAAAGCTGCAGCCGGAACATCACGGCCTAAGTCGATAATTTCATACCCGGCTGTTTCCAGCATAATTTTCACGATATTCTTCCCAATATCATGGGTGTCACCTTCGACAACGCCGATGACTACCTTGGCCTTTTTCTGAAACTCATGTTTACCCAGATGCGGGCTTAAAACATCCAAACCGTTATACATGGCATCAGAACAAATCAGCAGCTCAGGTATAAAATATTCTTCATTCTCGTATAAATCGGCAGCCTTATTCATTCCCTCCACCAAGCCATGCAAAATGCCTTCGGCGGCGGGATAACCGGCCTTTATATAGGCTTGTGCTGTTGGAATGATTTTTTCATCTTCCATTTCCACTACGCATGCCGCTAATAATTTTAATAATTCTTCCTTGCCTGTCATCGCAATCTAGTCCCTTCTTAAGCCAATTTGCCTATTGCTTACAGCCTTGAATCATTTCTATAACACGCTCAGGGCAAACAGGATAACCAACCTCGCGTACAGTATCCATCATCATTTGGATATTTTCCAATGGGGTTTCCACAGGCAGGCTGCACCCTGACATAACCACATAACCCTTAGGAGAATCATAAGCATCCAAAATCCCCTCCAGGGTTTTAAGGCGGACATCTTGCGGCGTTCCTGAGTACATAATCCCGCCGGGATCTACATTACCCATAATTTTGGTTTGGGAGCCAATGGCAAGCTTACACTCCTGTAAGCTTGCTACATTATCAATACTCATCCCGCCAATCCCAAGGTCTGCAACATCTTTCCAGATTTTTTTGGTCTGTCCGCAAATATGAATGACAGGGTTAGGCCCATAGCTTTTGATGAATTCTACGAGCTCTTTAAGATATGGCAGCGAAAACTCCCGAAAAACCTTGGGACTGACTACCGTACAAGACGACATGGGCTCTGATATGGTGGGATTCAAACCAATATCCAGTGCCGCTTGAGCATAAGCTTTACAGGTTTCAAGAGAAACCCGGCACAGCTTATGTACTGCTTGTGGATTTTTGTGGATAAGCTTCAGTGTTTCATTGGTACTGAACAGAAAAAATGCATTAGTAAATGCGCCGACAATACCGGCAGAGCAGGGTACTTCATCCTTGGCCAGCTCCTTTAAATATTTCATTGCTTCCAGTTGCACCGGCAGCCGTCCGTCCTTATAGGGATCAGCAGGACGAAGCTTATCAATATCCTGTACGCTGATAATTGCCGGTTTTAACAAATCAGCCGTATCATCCTCGGGATAGGAAACGGTTGCTCCCATTGCTTCCGCCCAGGGGAATAAATCAGTAAAAATCCGCAAGCTGTCGCCGCCGAACTTATGATATGCCGCCATTTGCGCCTGGGCAATAGCTTTAGGATTATGCTTAAACTCGGAAATTTTACAACCGTAAATCCTGGCAGTACCATTGGCAAGATTGGGGTTACAGGGCAATCTGTCTGCCAGAGAGCCCTTGGCGATAGCAGCCGCTCTTTGCGCCGGCGTCATTTGATCTTGCATGTCAATTCAATCCTTTATCAGTTATTGATCGTCCAATGTAAAATCCGGTGTTTGATTGTATCAAAGATGTACATAATTAAAACCAAAACCGCTGATGTAAACAAAAAACCGAGCATTACCACATCAAATTTTGCAAAGTCGGAATAGTATTGGACAAAATGAGCCATACCGGATCTTGCGCCAAACATTTCGGCAACAGCCAGCATCATAAACGATAAGGTTAATGCTATGGAACAGCCCACTAAAATACTGGGAGATGCTGCCGGCAGAATTATCGAAAAAAGCTTCTCGGCTTTAGACATTTCCAAGATTGCCGCGGTTTCCAAATACCGTTTGTCAATACTCATAACAGCACCAATGGTTGTCCCAAAAATAACCCAAAAGGCAGCAAGCCAAATCAAGAAGATGGAAGCTGCCTGGAAAGTCGGCAGTAAATTGATAGCATATGGCGTTAAGAGCGGTACCGGAATAGCGCTGAAGGCATAGATATAAGGTGTCACGTTTTTGCGCAGACCGCTTTTTAAGCCAATAATTGTGCCAAGTGTAATAGCAGTGATAACCGCCAAAACATAAGCGGTAACCAGCAAGAATAAAGAGCTTAACAAACCGGTCATCAGTTGGTCAATATATTGTGGAAATAGCTTTATGACTTTAAAGATACTGGGAAAAAGAAACGCGGATAAAACGCCTAGCACATCGGTCAGCAAGATATAGCCAAGCAACAAACACATACCTATGGCAATAATGCCGCCATACTCTTTTGCGAATTTAGCCATCAGTTAAAATACCCTCTTTTCCAACATGGCAGACCCGCTGCCATGTTATAATATCTTCACCCAAACAATGAACTCGTTTCAGCAAGCTGAAACAGCAGAGGTTCAGGCGGGGACTCTGCCCCACCTGAACTAACACCGCCTATAGAGGCGGGAATCTTAATTTGCCGTTCAATAGTAACTATGAGTTATTCTGATTGAATTGAACAAGCTTATCTTTGAAGAACTGGCTATTCGGATAGTCCTTAATCAAAGATTCTAACGCTTTTTTGTAAATGCTGGTATTGATATGCTCTGCAATTGGAATATTGTTTTCTTTGATATAACCGAATTTGATCATCCTGTCCCACATTTTGATTACACTGTTTTTAAACGGATCAGAGTCATATTTCATATGCTCGCTTTTAACAAAGCTTGTTACAGTGGGTTTATCAAGATCAAGTTTTTTTACAACCAAATCAACTACTTCATCCTTGTTGCCCTGCATGGCTTC
This sequence comes from Sporomusa sp. GT1, assembly GCF_014634905.1. Lineage (NCBI taxonomy): Bacteria > Bacillati > Bacillota > Negativicutes > Selenomonadales > Sporomusaceae > Sporomusa > Sporomusa sp. GT1. Next base: position 32,497 of record NZ_BMBX01000006.1, read on the forward strand.
TTCAGCCCGCAAATATGCGCGCAGCATACGATACAGCGCTTCTTGATTTTTTTCGTCCTTTATCCAGGCGCTGGTAGCAAGCATACGGCAGCAGGAATGGTTCGGCCAATATTCATCAGGCCACATCTTGACATCCAAGCCCAAGTCGGCAGCTTGCAATTGATGACCGGTTGCGGTACCGCCAAAGTCAACCTCGCCGGCTGCTATAGCCTGCAAGACCTCTTGATTTTTCTTATATTCAACAAAGGTTACATCATTAAGAAGGCCGGCCTCAGATAATATGCCTCTTATCACGGTATCAGCCGTTCCGCCACGGGTGATACCGATTTTTTTGCCGCGAAAGCTCTCTAGGTTTTTCCATTCCGTTTCACGTTTACCATAGATCGGTGTTTCACCGATAATCATATAGCCGCCGAAAATGGTGAAGTCTTGCCCATTGGCAATTTGAATTAAGGGACCGCCTGTGCCATATGTAGATAATACATCAACCTTGCCGCCGGACAGAGCGGTCAAAGCATCGGTCACGTTGTTGATATATACCATATTGACATCAATGCCTTCTTCCTGTAAGAAGCCGCGCGCCTCAGCCATATACTGGAAAACCTGCCCGGAATTGTTTTGGGCAGCAACGGAAATTTTTAAAACATCTTTGTTTGCTTTACCCTTGGTATCGGCAGTACCACTGGCAGGGGCATTTGTGCCGCATCCCACAAGGGCAAGCATCATAATCAAACAGAGTATAATTACCGGTAAGATTTTTTTCATTATATAGCCTTCTTTCTGTTAAAAATTGTTGTTTTATCTGAGCTCTTATCAGCAGCCTTTTGCTGCTTCAAGCGGAGTGCTTTTTCATTTATTTCATCATAAATGATTTGGGTAAGACGGTTGCGCAAATCCAATACCGCCGGATCGGTAAACAGAGTTTCCCGAGTAGGCTTTGTTGCTTCAGTAAATGAATGGGTATAAATAATTTTGCTGGGAGCTTGTCCTAAAACCAGAATGTCTGTCGCTAATAGTAATGCCTCATCAACACTGTGAGTTACAAAAAAAATAGTTTTACGCTTTTCCTTGCCGTTTTGCCACAGCTCTAGAACGGTGTCCTGCAGCAAGGCTTTAGTGACGGCATCCAAAGCCCCAAAAGGCTCATCCATCAAAAGCAGCGGAGCATCAATTGCAAAAGCACGGGCGGTTGCAAAGCGCTGCTTTTGCCCCCCGGAAAGGTTCATTGGGTATTTGTCAAACAGCTCCTCGTCCAAGCCCAGATTGCGCGTCCATTCCAAAGCTACCTCTTTAAGCTTAGGCTTGTCCCAGGTCTTATATTTCTGCTTTAATGCAATGCAGATGTTATCACCTGCTGTCATCCAGGGGAATAAGCCATAATCCTGGAACACCATAGTTCTGTCCAGGCTTGGCCCGTCAACAGGCTTGCCGCCAACCATCAGTTGTCCCGGATTTGACTTTTCCAGTCCTGCAATCAATCGCAACAGCGTACTTTTGCCGCAGCCAGACTGCCCCAAAAGACAAACAAAATCACCGGCTTTGGCATTATAGTTCAAGCCACTTAAAACCAACTCTTCACCATAGCCAAATTGTAAATTGTCCATTGATACTTCTAACATTTTGACCTCCACTTCGTCCCGTTGCTTCCAACTTTCGCAAAAGTTTAAATATAAACCAATCTTTACAGAGCGAATTTGGCAAAACTTTCTTGGTGTCATCCTAACATAGATAATTAGAATACACTAATTGCATTTTTCAATTATAAAATTCGACATCAATCGATAAATGCTATAAATACGTGAAAAAGATAACCCTGCAGCCAATGCTGTCAGGGTTATCTTTTTTCACTTAATTTCTCAGATATTTTCCTTAATGTAAAAATATAAACAATATCCGTAGAATTCAGCAATTATCACAATGCCTGCTCAAGATTACATTATTTATCAAATTCCAGATATACTTTCTTAATAACTTGCTCTAAATCCAAGTCCTTGCTGATTATTTTTAACCTTTGCAAATCTTCAAGGTTATTTTTGAACGATTGTTTCCCCTCCGGAACTGAAGGTATAAACTTGTAGGTTTTTAATATACCTGCATTAAACTCTGGATTGCCTAAGGCGACTATTTTTTTATCTACTTGCATTTTTGCAACTTCTTCCGGATGGTTTTGTACATATTCGCCTGCTTTTTTTATAACACCCACATATTTTTTGGCTATTTCCGGATGCTGTTTAACAAAGTCGGGTCTTAATACCAGTACGCAGCAATACTCATTCTTATATTCAGGATCTACAGCAGTATCCAATATTAATTTCGCACCTTCATCTGCTACAAATAAACTGGCTGCCGGGTCACTCATGCCGATAACATCCACTTGACCATTTTTAAGAGCTATGGGCAGTTCCGGCTGATTATAAACCACAAACTCCACTTCCATATTCTCAGGCGAAGCACCTATGCCTGCTGCCAATAACGCTCTTTGTGCAATTATCGCTTGCGAGCTTGCCAGTCCCGGCACACCAATTTTTTTGCCTTTGAGATCCTTGACACTATTGATCGGTGAATCCTTCTTGGTGATTAATTTCAGGCAGCCTGTATGTATGCCCATAGCGATATTTACATCTAAGCCATTATTAATTTGCTGGATCATGGCAGGCAGCATCTCAGAAAATGCATCTGCTTTGCCTGCTACCATCAGGTCAACCGTATTAGTCTCAATTTTGGTAATCTCATACTTGATTCCTGCTTCTTCAAACATTCCTTTGTCAAGAGCAACATGCAACGGCGCATTGCACAAGCCTCCGGAAACAGGTATTTTCACAACATAGTCATCTTTTTTAGCAGCAGCTGTTTCCTTAGCCGTATTACTGCAGCCTGCAAGCGTGGCAGCAATCATCATTAAAACTAAACATAAAGCCACATAACCCTTACTCTTTTTCACAATTAACCCCTCCGCCTGTTTCTTTACTATCCATTAATTACCCCTAATATTTTCCCTCTCAGCTTTAAAAATTTATTTGAATCACGCACCCTGGGATAGGGTAAGTTAATGTCAATTATTTCATCTATTTTTGCCGGTCTTGGTGTCATTACCACAACCCGGTTACTCATATATATAGCCTCTTCCACATCATGGGTGACCATGATCATGGTTGTTTTTCTTTCCTGCCATATTTTGATAATCTCATCCTGCATAGTAACCCTTGTCAGTGCGTCAAGTGCGCCTAGCGGCTCATCTAAGAGCAGAACCTTCGGATGATTGATCAGCGCCCTGGCCAGTGCCGCTCTTTGCGCCATCCCCCCTGATAGATGATGGGGATACACTTTTTCAAAACCTTTAAGCCCGACCATGTTGATAAATTCATTTACCTCGTGCTTTTTTTCTTTATATACATTCCTGGCCTTTAGTCCAAAGGCCACATTATCATAAATATTACTCCAGGGAAAAAGCTTGGGGTTTTGAAAAACCAAGCCTCTATCGCAGCCTGGTTCTGTAATTTCCTCTTCGTCCAGGGTTATGATTCCCTCTGTTGCCCGGTCAAGGCCTGTTATCAGTCTTAATAAAGTAGACTTTCCACACCCTGACGGCCCTACCAGGGATATAAATTCACCGGCATTAATGCTAAGGTCTAAGCCGTTAATGGCAACAACATTTTCTCCATCCGGACCTTTGAAGATTTTTTGGGCATTTTTTATCTCTATTTTTCCTACCACTTGATAACTCCTTGCTGCCAGATAAGAAGCTTATCCCTGGTTTTAAACAAAAGTGTCACCACCAGAAAACAGGTTATGCCGATAACGATGAGCCCTGCATATACATTAGCATAGGACATGGTTTCACGCTGCCAGTTTATATACCAGCCTATACCAAATTTGACCCCCACCATCTCAGCGGTCATAAGTGTTAAAAACGCTGAGGTTATGCCGTTAAAAAATCCGATAAACATCGAAGGAAGCGCTCCTGGCACCGCTATTTTCAAAACCTTATATACCGGACTAGCCCCCAGCGTGCTTGAAACCTCAAAATAGGCATTTTCTATGTTAGCAATGCCTGAGCTGGTAAGCACTGCTGTCGGGAACCAGACACTAAGACCAATAATAAATGCACTTGCACTGAAAGATGTCGAGAAAACAACTAAAGCTATCGGAATCCATACAATCGCCGGGATGGGCCCGATTAATTTTATAAAAGGATTAATCCAGTAGCTGGCGCGTTTACTGCACCCTACAGCGATTCCTGTCAAAACTCCGGTTATTCCGCCCCCTAACACGCCTAACCCCAGCAGCCCGAGGGAATGAGCCAAGCACTTTAGCATAAATAATCCATGGGTATAAAATACATGGATTATTTTATCTGGATAAGGAAAATACACGCCGGGAATCAACATGAATTTTAAAGTAATTACATTATAGATATTGATAAGTAAAATCATGCCGGCGATGAAAGCTGATTTATAGGCATAGGCAACTCTTACTCGCTCGCTATACAGGGACATGATTGCAAATACAGCACATACTGCCGATAATCCGGCTAACGAATAGGTAAAATAAGAAAAATCCTTTGCCAGTATATCGCTGTGCTTTGGTAAAAAAATGTGTAAGGCAAGTGCAAGTAAGGAAGAAACAAGCGGCAATAGCACTCGTTTGTCAAAAATTACTTTTCTTATAGATTCCACTGCGGAAAACCCCTTAAAAATTTATCGTTTGCCACTAGGTGCCTACTAGGACAGCAGGCGAATTTCCTGAGTGTTATCCTAACATAGATACTTAAAATGCACTAATCGTGTTTTTCAATTGGTAAATCCAACCACTATTGATATGTTCTATAATGCAGCATAAAAATGCAGGAGAAGCTGTTTACGGAAATACTTGAAAATATAAACTCAAGGCAGTAACAAGGGGCGCTCCGCCCCTGTTACTGCCCTGAACCTGCTTACAACTACTCTATTGAAATAATTAATAGGCCTTGTCAGGATTGTTACATTCTCTGCGCGGCCGACAGCCTATTTTCTTACTCTTTTTCGCCAATACGTCCTTGCCGCGCCAATCGCGCCGGCAAAGCGGGATAACCCGGCAGCAGCCACCGGATGGCCAAGCTGCTTGGCCAGCGCCAACCGCAGCCCCTCTATATCTGCCAAACCGCCTGTCAGCAGTATGGGCGGCGCAGCGTCCACCCTGGCGGCTAACGCAGCCGTGCGGTCGGCCACTAATTGAACAATACCGCCAGCCACTTCTTCACGGCTTTTTCCCGCTGCCAGTTGGGAGACGATTTCCGAATCGGCAAACACAGCGCACATGCTGCTTAACGAACAGCTTTTGCCGGTAGTAAGCAAATCGGCAAATTCCGCCAGATCAATCCCCATCCGGTTTGCCGACATTTCCAGAAACCGGCCGGTACCTGCAGCACATTTGGTATTCATCTGGAAAGCCAGGACCTGTCCGGCTTCCACGGCAATTACCTTGGAATCCTGACCGCCAATATCAATAACGGTGCGCACACCAGGCAGCAGGTAGTCGGCTCCCAGGGCATGGCAGGTGATTTCGGTTACAGTCCGGTGGGCAAAGTCAATGCTTACCCGGCCATAGCCTGTTGCAATAATCTGTACATTTTCTTGTGCAAGCCCTGTCTGAGACAAGAGCTGTTCCAAAACCGCCCGGGCAGTGTCCCGCGGGCTCCAGCTGGTGGGCTTAACGCAGGAAGCAAGGATGGCGTCCTCCTGAAGGAGGACGCCTTTGCATGCGGCAGAACCGCAGTCAATACCGATTGATGCTTTGATCATTATCTATAACATCTCCACAAAGGCACCGGCCCGGGTGGACAGCTGGCCAATATCGGCAGTGCCGTAGTCGGTTTCCAGTTGCAGGTAGGGAATGCCCTTTTTCTGCATGAACTCCTTAACCGAATGCGCCTCCACTGCGTAGGGATGACAGGCCTGCAGCGTCATCTCCACCACGCCGTCGACCTGAAACTGTTCACAGAGACGTTCCAACAACTCAAACCGGTTCTTGTCAGGTGTCATAATCGCACAGCCAATCTGCAGATAATGATCGGCGATGCTGGTCATCGGATCGCCTGCCTCCGGGCATTGCCGATCCAACTGCTTGGCACCGGTACAGTTTTCATAAGCAACAACGACGGCACCGGCTTCTTCGATGACTTTAACCACCTTTTCGGTAACACCGCCCATAGGACAGCCGGTAATGAGAATCCGGGGCGCGGTGTCTGCAACCGGGCGTTCCCCTGCTGCATAGGCTGCCTTGATGCTGTCAATGGCGTTCTGGATTTCCGCAACCTTCTCGTCCCAGTCAAATTTAAACTGAGAACCGAAAAGGATTTGCAGTTGCCTGAGGCCGGTAATGGGCGGCGGCGTCATGGTGCTCAGCTCATACAGTTCCTTCAGCAGCCGGCGCTCGATATTCCGCCGGCGAATAGCATCCCGCAAATTATCATCGGTAATGGTAACGCCGAAATCCTTTTCCACCCGTTCCTTCAGCCGCACCAGTTCCGCCAGCCAGAGAGCCTTGGCTTCCGGGGTATCCTGCCGCCGGGGCAGCTCCAGAATATGAACATTCTTGATTTCAGCTAAAAGTTCATACATTTTCACTTTACCATCACAGGTAGTCTCGCCCACCACCAAATCAGAAAAATACATGTACGGGCATTTGTCGGTGATGGCAAAGCCGTAGCTGGACTTAATCAGCGGACACAGGTTGCTGGGTAATACTTTCTCCGCCTCGGGAATGGTCTCGTCACTGGTGGAACACAGACCCACACTGACAAGGCCGGCAGCCATAAAAATCTCCAGCGGGGTATAGGTACAGAACTGGCCCACCACCCCTTTGCCACTATCCTTAATTTTCTTCATGGCGAGAAATCCATTCTGTCTTGCCTCGGCAAAGCTTTCAAATATTTGTGGTAACTCGGTCTTCCTCTCGATCATGTACATATCTCTCCCTTCGTTAATATAAAGCTACACGCATTTCACTCAGACAGTATCCGACAGGATTGCTTAACCTTCCCGGGATCGCCGAGGATATGGGTTCGTAAGTACTGGCCAATCATTTCTACGGCGACTACCAGTAGAAATATTGCCATGATGAGTGTTGAAACCTCCTGGTACATGAACAGCTTCATACTGATCATTAATTGTGTACCGATTCCGCCGGCACCAACAAAACCAAGCACCGTTGCCGAACGCATATTGCATTCCCAACGAAACAAAGTATAGGATAAAAATACCGGGAGGGTAACCGGTAAGCGGACATAAGCCAGTGTCTGCAATTCAGACGCACCGGTAGCCCGCGTCATTTCGACAAGGCGCAGGTCTACCGATTCAAAAATTTCAGCATATAATTTACCTAAAATACCGATACTGTGCGCCGTCAAAGCCAATACCCCCGGAAAAGGCCCCAGACCAACGGCAACAACGAACAAAAGCGCCCACATAAGTTCCGGAACACCACGAAACAGCGCTAATATTGCGCGGGCGGCATGATAACAAAACCAGCGCAGCAGCCATAGCGGCGTGCCAATGACCGTACGGGAATATTCTTCACCCCGCGGCCGCATGGCTGCCAACGCCATAGGAAAAGCCAGCACTATGGCCAGCGCGGTTGCAACTATGGAAATCTCCACGGTTTCAATGAGCAGCTTGCCGATGGCTGTCAGAAACGCAGCATCGGTTTCCGGCGGCCATAGGCCTGCGGCAAAGCGGCTCATTGCCTTGATATTGGATGGCTCGGCAAATGCGGTAGGCGAGAATTTTGTATCAAGCCCGCTTTGGATTATGGCAGCCATTAATACAAATGCCAATATAAAATTCATCCAATGCTTGCGCTGCTCATTCATCACATCCGGCTCCTATCCTTTTTCCATCACCAATAAGCAGGCTATAGGCCTCTGTCGCTTCAAACCCACCCGGCGGCCCGTCATATACGATACGGCCCTGCTGCAGGGTAATCAGCCGCGAACAGTAGCTTACCGCACTTGACACCTGGTGCAGGTTTAGGATTACGGTCTTCCCCTGCTGCTGCATTGTGCGAAATTGTTCCATAATGAGAGTGGCAGTAGCCGGATCTACAGAAGCAATCGGTTCATCTGCCAGTACTAGCGCCGCGTCACTGAATACCGCTCTGGCGATAGCCACCCGCTGCTGCTGGCCGCCGGACAGTTCCTGGCAGGGTGAGTACATTTTTTCGGCAATCCCCAGCTCGGCTAATAGCTCCATTATGGTCCGGCGGTCTTGATCTGCCAGCCAGAATAGACTGCGAGCCGAATTAAGCAGCGACCGCCGCCCCAATTGGCCCAGCATAACATTCCGGGCAACATCAAGACTGGGAACCACATTAAAGTTCTGATAAACAGTAGCGATACGCCGTCGCATATCCAGCAAATCCTTGCGTCTGGCAGCGGCCAGGTTACACCCAAGCACTTCCAGCCTGCCGCCGGTAGGAAAAATAGAACCGGCCAGGAGCCGCATCAATGTTGTTTTACCGGCACCGCTATGGCCTAAAACACCGACAAATTCTCCCGGTCGAATGGAAAAGCTCACCATTTTCAGTCCCTGGCCGCTGGCATATAATTTCTGAAGACCTTGTGCTGCTATCACTTGTACTCCTCTTATTTCCGGAAAAACAGGGGCTGTGCCCCTGTTTTCTCACCCTGTTGTGTTAATAATAATTATTTTTTCGGATTTACCAAACCCAGCCTGTGGGCTTCCCGGTCGGCTTCCACATAGTTTTCCGCAGACACTTTGGCAAAAGCCTTGGCCCGCATAAGGTCAAGCAGTACGGGATCCTTCATGCCAAGGAACGCCTGAACGATTTTACCTTCAAGATCTTTATCCAGTGCATCCCGTACTACCCAGGGATAGCCCTCAACCAGGTGTTTTTCCAACACTTTAATTTTACTTCCGTCGACAGTGCCTTTAGCAATCAGCTTTGCCAGTATTCTGCCTTCAATACCGCCTGCATCCACGGTGCCATTTTGAACAGCCTGTGCCGTTGCGTCATGGCCACCGGAATACACTACATTTTTCAGATCATCCGGCACTTTAATGCCTGCTTTGTCCAACATAAATCGCGGATAAAGCGATCCGGAGGTGGAACTGATATCACCAAACGCAAAAACCTTGCCTTTAATGTCTTTTACTTCTTTTAGCTCGCTGTCGCTGGGAGCAATAATCAGGCTGTAATACTCGGTTGTACCGGTTTCCTGATCAACTTCTGTGACAATGGGATGGATCTTGGCTTTTTGCTTGGCCTGCACATACGTTAATCCGCCAAAGTACGCCAGATCCAGCTTGTCATTGGCCATAGCCTCAACCACGCCGGCATAATCGGTCGCCACAAACAATTCCACAGGCATATTCAGTGTTTCCTGAAGATATTTGCGGAAAGGTTCGTATTGCGCTTTAATTTTATCAGGAGCCTGATTAGGAATAACACCTACCCGCAGAGTTGCCGGCTTGGAGTTTTCATTTGCCGCAGGTTTAGCAACCTCACTCTTGCCGCAGCCTGCGGCCACTACCATCAAAAACATGCATAACATCAGGATAACTAACTTTCTCATTACTGCCACTCCTTATTTTTTGTTTTGATAATTGCTGCATCGAAGATCTAGTCTGCCGTCCGGCTAACTACTTCAATTTTGACTTTGGTACTGCTGAAGTCCGGAATACCACCGACAGCATCGGTAAGCGGGGTATTATTAAGCCTCCGGTCAAGACGGCTGATGTTGTTGGCGTTGATTCCCCTGCCGATTGTCATATCAGGCTTTAATTTTTTCTTATCGGCAACTGCGTTGCCTCCGAAAAATACCTGGTTGGCGTTGGTAACGCTAAGGGGAGCCGCTCCCATCATGGTATGTCCATAATGATGGGCAATAGCCAGACAGCCTGTCCGGACCAGCTTGGTGACCTTTATCTTACCGGTAATACCTTGAGTGTTACTGCGGGAAATGAGGCGAACCTTGTTCCCGGTTGACAATTTCTCCCGGGCGGCATCCCGCTCGTTCATAAGTATATAGTTCTCGGGAAAAATTTCCATGGCCCATTTATGCCAGACGGTGCGGGCCTGGGCATGTACGTTCATTTTATAAGTAACCATATTATAGCCATATTCAGCATCTTCTTCGGCCAGTACCTCTCCTGTCGGAGTGGTCGCCACAGTATAAGCGGCTACACCGCTGCAATATTCGCCTGTGAGCGAGTTGCGCTGCGTTGCCAGTTCCTCGTTATAAAGAGCGACTTTTTTCACACCAAAGCGATGGTTCTCACCGGCAAAAACATCTTCATAGGACTGCTGAAATACACCGCCGCGGGCAAGCAGATAGCAGCATTTTGCCCATTCCTCCGGTTTAAGCAGATGCCTATACCGGGCAGTTGGATAATTGGCCTCCACAAAGGCAATTTCATCCTGGCTGGCAGCAGGCACCTTGGCATTTGCCGCCAAATTGGCAATTCCCCGCAAATAGTAATCCTCGCCGCTATCCAGCCCATAGGCAGCCTGCGCGCCAGGCACTGTGCCGGCGCCAAAGCCCGGCAGACCGGCCGCCTTGGCCAGGTCAATCAAAAAGGCTTCCAGAGAGTAAGCCTGCCCGTCAGCGGTTTTGGCCGTCAACGGCTCAACCGTGGGAACCCGGACGGCAGTAAAGCGGAGAGCCGGGGCATGCGGGGTCAAAAAGCCATAATGCCCCTCAGGATAAGTTAGATCAGGTACGATGTAATCAGCATACAAATTGCTCTCATTGACGGTAACATCAATGGAAACATGCAGGGGAACTTTTTTATGGTCAGCCAGCGTTGCTTCATAACGGTTGCCGCCGGGTATGGAATACACCGGATTGAAGAAATAGGTAAACAGTATCTTGCAAGGATAGGGGTACTGTTCATCAATGCCGCTCATGGCCTCAACGCAGAGCCCGCCGACAGTAAAGGGAAACCAGGGACGTTTGGACGGATAGCCATGCCGCTTAAATTCTGTGGTTTTTTCATAAGCAGCCTTCTCACGCGAGATCATGACCCCGGCAGGCTTACGCTTACCCGGGAAATCCGTCAAATCATAAAGGCCCTTGTTCCAGGCAGCCGCTCCGCCACCGCCCTTCAAATAGCCGCCCTTGCGATCCACACTGCCCACAAGTGCGTTCAGTACCGCAACAGCATAGGCAGCATGAGTACCGCCCAGATAGTTGCCCACGCCGTGGTATTGGGTAACAGCGGCGCGCGTTCCATGGGAAGTAAATTCTTTGGCAATATCAATGATTTGGCTGACAGGAACTCCCGCTAAGCCAGCATACTCCTCCAGGCTATGAAGCTGCGCGGCTTCGGCAAGCAGGCGGAAGGAAGTCTTGACTTTGATGGATGCCCCCGCCGCAGTGACCACTTCACCGGCAAAGTCCAGGAGAGCAGTGCCCGCCTTGTCGAAAGGCACCAGTCTGTTGCCGTCAACCAGCACCATAAAAGCATTCGCCTGATCTTGCGGCACACCGGGGTCGATGTCGGCAGCCCGCAATAGTTTGCGGTGATTGGGATGGCTGGGGTCAGTTATGACCAAATGGGTTGCGTTGGAGTGACAGGCATAACCCTGCGCGGCGGCGGAATTGGCATTAGGTGAAAGCAAAAACCCGCGGTTATAGCGTTCATTTTCTATTATCCAGCGAATCATGCCCATCGCCAGCGCACCGTCCTGCCCGGGCTTAATCGCTATCCAATTTTTTGCATGAACAGAAGCATTGGTGGCCCGGGGATCGACAACTACGAAACTGAGCTCTCCTTCGGAGTTTCGTCTCGCAACCATTGCGCCATAGGTATTGACTCCCGGCTGAGTTGCTTCGTAGATATTCGCGCCTAACACCAGCATGAATTCAGCATTCAGCGGGTCGGCCTTAAACTCAACCTCTTTTTTTTCTGTCAGCGCCCAATTTCCCATGCGGAATCCAATACCGCAAATATCGGTATGGCCGATCCGGTTAATGGAACCAAAGGCGTCACGCACAAACCGGTCGGCAAATTCTTTGCGGCCGGTTTGGTCCCGGCCGGATAGGAAAATAAAACCGTTCCGGACAGAGCCTAATTCCGGCGCATCGGGATTGATCGGCTGATCACTGTCCAGCGAGGCCAGACCGGGGTACTCGGTCATATCGCCAAGCCTGGCAAACAGCTTCCCGCCTTTGGCAACCTCGTCAATCAACTGTTCCCATTCAATGGGTTCAAACTTGCCGGACCCTCTTTTGCCGGAGCGCTTTAACGGCTTCAGCAGCCGATAGGGATTGTAAAGATAGTTGGCGCCTTCCTCGGCTTTGCCGCAGATGGTTCCCGTCGCGGCCAGGGATTCAGCCACCGGGGTATTATAGTCAATCGGCTGAAACTGAGTGTTATATGGGTGATAGGGATTTCCGGCATGTTTGACAAGCTTGCCGTCTTGAACTATGGCGCGTACGCCGCAGCGGGCATTGCAGCCCAAACATACAGAGTGAACAATATTACGATTTTTACTTTTTACGGTTGGTGCGATTTTTTTGAACCGCCGCGGACTTAACACCCCGGTCGCCTCAGCCGCTCCGGCGCCTGCCAGCGGGATACCTGCGGCGGCAATGGCCGCTGCCGACAATTTTAAAAACTCCCGCCGCTTTACTTTTTCATGTATTAATTGAGTCCAGTCTTTTTCCATAGCTCCTCCTTATCGCAGCGGAATATATTTTGTATTTGTTTCAATTGACTGTTCCGCACGGGAAGAACTCAGCGCGGGATGCTGAAGATATTTTGCAAATTCACCGTTGGCCTGCCGGCTGTTACCGAAAATCCGGGCCCGTGCCGGACAAGCCTCGACACAGGCAGGCTGCAATTCTGTTTCCAGCCGGTCTGCACAATAATCGCATTTGTCCGATTTGCCGGCAAAACGCGGATCAGCAATCCGAGCATGGAAGGGACAGGCATTACCGCAGGCATTATTACAGGCCTTCACGCCCCGGCATAAAGTCCAGTCGGTCACCACGATGCCGTTGTCCAGCTTGCTGATGGCTTTATACGGGCAAGCGGTAAGACACCGCGGACTCTCACACTGGTTACAGCCCACAGGTTTGAATACCTGCCTGACAACTGCTCCTTTTTTTTCTTCCCGGATCAGAACCCGGGTCAGGAATTGGCTGGGCGCAATATCATTCTGGGCTTTGCAGGCTAGAACACAGGTCTGACAACCCATGCAGCGGTTCTGATCAACAATCATTTGATACCGGACTGTGCTTTCTTGTCCGGCCATTGCCTTGATTGGCAGCATAGCGGCAGTTACCGCCATAATGCCTTGCTTCAATAAGTTTCTGCGACTTTGCAATACTTACCCTCCTTGTTAATATAGCGGAAGAACCCGTTTCTCCTGATAGACAATACTGTTTTCAGCCATCACCCGGAGCAGCCTATCCTCCAGTTGCGGCTCTGCGCACCAAGCCAGGCCGCAGCCGCCACTGATTTCCCGGGGAATAGGTATTAAGCGTCCTTGCCCGGCTGCGCAGGCAGCCTCCATTGCCATCGCGGCAGTGGTGGTGGGAAAGGTAATCACTAATTTGGGCTGTTTCTTTCTCTCCATTTATCCCTGCTCCTCCTCTGCGGCAATCGCCGCAATCGCTCGAATTCCTCTTTGGATTTCTTCTTCCGTATTGAACGAGGAGAAGCTAAAACGCACCGCACCTTGGCTCCGGGTTCCTAACGCCAAATGCGCCAGCGGAGCGCAATGGGCACCGCTCCGTACACAAATATCGTAAAGAGTTGCCAGACGGTCCCCTACCTCGCCTGAATCCAGGGAACCGATATTCAGCGTCACAAGGGGCGCGTGTGGCCTGGCCGGATCTCCGTAAATGCGAACCCCGGGAATTGCGGCAATCCCCTGGCGAAAGAGAGTTGCCAGCTCCAGTTCCCTGTCACGGATAGTATCCATACCTGTTGCCTGAATGTACTCAACGCCGGCCAGCAAGCCGGCGATGCCATGGGCGTTGGCCGTACCGGCTTCCAGGGCCTCTGGCAGATCTGCCGGATGGGTTTCACTATAGCTGTGAAGTCCGCTGCCGCCTACCTTAAGCGGCAATATATCAAGCCCTTGCCGGATGCAAAGCCCGCCGGTCCCCTGCGGTCCCAACAGTCCTTTGTGACCGGTAAAGCAGAGAACATCAATTCCCAATTTGTCTATGTCAAGGGGAAATACACCGGCGGTTTGCGCTGCATCCACAATCAGCAGCAGGCCGTTTTCCCGGCAGAAATCGGCCAGGAACGCCAAATCGGTAAGCGTACCGGTCAGGTTGGAGGCGTGGGTACAGACTACCGCTTTGCTATTGGGACGCAGCAAGCGGCGAAACCCGTCGTAATCCAGATTCCCTTGTTGGTCAATGTCAACAATCGATAACCCCATCCCCTGGGAGCGGAGCTTATATAACGGCCGCAGCACAGAATTATGCTCCAGGGCAGTGGTAATAACATGGTCTTCCCGGGTCAGCAAACCGGCAATGGCAATATTCAGACTGTCTGTCGCATTGGCGGTAAAAACCGTCCGGTCGGCAGCAGACCCCAATAACCCGGCTACTGCTTTGCGCGCCTGAAACAGGCAGCGGGAGGCCGCCAGGGCAGCAGGATGCCCGCCCCTTCCGGCCCCGCCAAAGGTATTTATAGCTGCCAGCACCGCCTGTCCCACCGCCGGCGGCTTGGGCAGGCTGGTTGCTGCATTGTCAAAATAAATCATAGACATCAGGGGCGCAGGATGCGTCCGGCCTCACGCATCTCTTCCACAATACGGTACATATTGGTTACTTCCCCTACGCCGAGCTGCTTTGCAATCCCCAAGTGATTGAGACAGGTGCCGCAGGTCAGGACGGCAGCCCCGGCCTTTTCCAGCGCAAGCAAATCCTCCAGGGAGCTTGAGCCCTGCACTGCCAGCTTTGCACCCGTGTTATAGAGCAGGATGGTATCAGGCAGGGTATCCAACTGGGTGAGAGCAAAAATAAAGCCTTTCATGAGGATACGCCCCAGCTCGTCGTCGCCGTTTCCCATAGTATCGGCAGACAGGACGACAACTGTTTTACCGGCCACTGCCGCACTGCGGGCGGCAGAACCATCCGGCTGGGCTGCTGTTTTTATCAGCGAAATATGAAAAATACCCTCTTGCTGCACTACGTCAAATTGACAGCCTGTTGCCTCAGCTAACCGGCGGATATTTTGGACAGCTATCTCATTATCCACCAGCACCACCAGTTGGCCGCTCTCGATGGCATCAAGACCTTTTTTGGTTTTGATAACAGGTAGTGGACAGGCATCCCCGATTGCATTAATCTGTCGCATTGCTTATCTCCTTTTTCTTTTGCTTCAAATTATAATTTAGCTGCTGCTGCCTGCAGGCAGAGAACCAACAGCCATTTTTTTCACAGCTTGGCTGCTATTTATTGATGAAAGATGAGTTTTTACTGTGTTATCCTAACACAGATAAGTAAAATGCTCTAATCGTGTTTTTCAATCACCAAACCCAATACCTATTGATAATTTCTATAATCATAATACATACCTGTGTGAAACACTTTCTCTAACACCCCGGCTGCCGCCTTTGGTCTTCTTGCACTGCTTTATTGAAATAATCTATAAAAATCGACACTCTCATTTCATTCATTGTAAAATAGTCTCTCCCCCCACCCGGATATGCAGGCAGGCCTGTGGTATCTGGACCGGCAGTGGCTGCGGCAAGCCTAATCGCGCCTGCACTATCGATACTTATAAAAAAAATTAATCTAACTAATCTATTTTTTCTATTTCAATAATCAAACTCCTGCTAAAATAAAGTTTAAATTATTGGTAAATAGCTCCAAAAAAAGATAACCCTGGCAACAATGCCCCAGGGTTATCTCTTTATTTGCTATACTGTTACATCAGCGGGTCCATTTTTAAGGCCGGGTGCTGCCGCTCTTCCAGGAAAGGCAATATCTCCTCTTCGGTTATGCCCACCGTCTCGTCGGCAATTTTATCAACAAAGTCGGCTCCCAAGCCGAGTTGAACAGCCCGTTCGGCCAGTTCGTCTTTTAAATACTCTTTTAATTCTTTCGGCATCCAGACAATCCTGCCCAAACCACCGTCTGCCGGAATAAACTTAGAGCTTACAACATAACGGCGGCCAATCCCCATAAAACCGGGTGTCTGCACCCCGCCGCCGCAAGTGCCGGCCAGGGTGGAGAAGGACATACCGCAAGGCGTATCGCCGGAGTGTTCACGGGTAGTAATCATAACGCCGTTGGTCAGCGGCAATACCGCCATGATAGCCTCAAAGCAGCCGCAGGAAGTCATCGGTTTGTCCATCAAGGTATACAGATTGACCTCTTCCAAAGTGCGGTTGGACGAAGTATAGAGGAAATCGTTCAAATTCTTCCACATACCCTTTGCTTCGTCAAGACACTCGCCTTTGGTGATCGGCTGATTAGGTCCGGTCGGTGTAATTTCATTGGAGGCTTTCGCATCAAGCCAGCTTACTGCGCCGCACAAGCCAACCCGTTCCGGCGAAACAATACAGACATGGTTAGGTGCAAAGGACTGGCACAAGGTACAAGAGTAAAAGGTATCGACCGATTCGTCGGTAAGACCTTTCAACCTGGCATCACGTGCCTGGTATTTTTCGCGGGCAATCTTAATTTTTTCATCAATAACCTGGGCATCGGTAATAAGTGTTACCTGCACCCTGTCGACAATGGCCGGATAGTCGGATTTGAACTTGGCAATTAAGAGTTCGCCGAAATGGCGGATCTTAAATCCGGCCTCTTTGGCTCCTTTGCTAATTCTGAGCCAGCACAAGTCACGCTGGGCAACATGCCATAACCCTTCGCCATAATTAATAAAGTAATGGATACGGCGCTCCAGCACGCCTTCAAAGTCTTCCTGCATTTTACGTCCATAAATATCAACGATAATCCCCAGCGGGAATACACTACCTTCAGGCATTTCATCAATTTCCGGTCCGACAACTTCAATTTTTCCATCTTCCACATGGTCGGCGTCAGCCATGCGAACAAGCTCAAAGCCGGGTGAGCGACCGCCGCCAAACTCCACCCAGGCTTCTTTCTTACGGATGGTTTCACCCTCAAATGCCGGCCCGACAGTAATCGGAACCGGGATATCCACAATTTTAAGTTTTATGTTGCGAAGCTCCAAAGCCAGTTTGACAATTTTATCATAATCAGGCTGAGGTTCTAAGAGTCCCGGGATTTGCAGTTCCGGCGGCAGTGCCTGGTCGGTAACAATGGGGAAACCCATAAACAGCGCGCCGGCGCCAATTGCCACAGTAACGGCATCCAGCTCGCCCAAGGCAATAACAAAAGCGGGAACACGGCTCTTTTGATATTCCAGCATCCGCTCACGCTCACCTTTGGGAACACCGCCAAAGGCCAAACCGGCACGGGCAGCAAAGTTAACGGCATGCACAATCTGCGTAAATTTTCCTAACGGAAGCGTCAGATAATCCAAACCAACTTTGATATTTTCCGCAATACATTGTTCAATGATATCATTAACCAGCATAACCAGAATGCCTTTAGACTGCAGGTCCTTTACCAGCGCGGCACCCGCTTTGGCATCTTTGGCCTTGCCGGTAATGACGGCAACACCGGGAATAGTGCCATCCACCAGCGGCACGCCGCATTTACGCAAAATACGGTCAGGCAAAAAGCCGGTATATGGGGCTTCATCCGGTTGATCATTGCCAACATAACGCAAAGCCTCGATAATTTCACCGGCATACAGGGTGGCTTCCCCGGATAGTAAGGCATTGCCCAATTCCGGTTCCGGCCGCAGGTTATTTGCTTTAATCCTCTGTAAAACAGGAACAATCTCACCTAATGTTGTTATGTCTTCGCCGCTTAAGGCGGTAACAATCGGCAGCTTATATGCCGTATCAGGATACTTCACCGGTGCTTCTGCACCATGTTTTTCAATGGCTTCCGTAAGGAGTTTTTCCGCAAGACCTACAGCTGTTGATGCTCCCTGATAAGCCAATTCACAAATTTGTTTAGACATTAGCAAGCCTCCTTCAGGAGTATGTTATTCTTTTTACATACTTACTATTCTAGCTGCCTCTATCTAATCCTGCAAAAATTAGAAATTAGTAGAAAAATCTGCCTACCCATTGAAAGCCAAGGGCTGACAAGGTACTAGGCAGATTCCTATTTTTTAATGGTTATGCATATTATGCTGCATGGGCGGCGCTCCGTCAGGATTCCAGCCCATAACAGTCGGATCGACCATACCAAATATCATGGCAATATGAGCAACTACCAAAAATACTGTAAGCAAGATAAAGTGCAGTTTCAGTTTTTCGCTCTCGGTTTTGCCCTTGAAAATAACGCCAAGCTCTAAGAGCGCAATCCCCATAAGCGGAACAACACCGCTCAGATACGCGCCAACTGCCAGGATATCGGCCGGACCACGCCAGGGCATTCCCGGCACTGCCGTAATCATCAGGTTAAGAAAAATTCCCAGGAAATAGAAGCCAAGCACAATCCCAATGTACTTATTGATGGTGCGCAGCACACCGCCGGCCTTACCCCGATTGAATACCACAAAAAATTCAGTAGCTACCAGCGCTTCGGCCAGCGCAACGGGAATCACCATATAGATAATGAGATTCCAGGGCTGATTCACAGCCAACAGTTCCATATAATGAGTCATATTCATAAGTTCATTCTCCTCCTCCCGCAACCGGGTTGTTAACTACGCTAATTGTAGCAGGAGATTGTGAAGAACTTGTGAAGGCCCTCTGGAAAACGCATGATTTTTTAGGTTAAATCTGATAATCTGCACCTGCTTCACCAACTGCCGCTACAACCGGAATACCCCGGTACCTGGTAAATTCAAGCCACTTAGTAGTAAAGCTTGACGCCGCCTTCGTCTGCCAGCTAACTATGGTCTCAAGCTCGCTGTAAAACTGAATAAAATCTGCCTCAGTTGCCAGCTTAAGGCCGGCTCCTTTAGCGTCAATTACCGGCACACCACTATAGGTGTACTCAACCAGGGGTATAACTCCTGCTATTCTGGCTTTCCTCACTTTGGCGGCTACTTTTGTCTGAATATCGATTATGTCGAAATCGGCAGGATATTCATAGGTTTTTCCGGTTATCGCAACTACATCACCGGCAGCAAAGGTATGCGGCCTGGCATCAAACCTTCTTACAGCACCTTCGGCAAGTACATAGACATAGTCGTCAAAACAATTTACCACCAGTTCCAATCCGTTTGCCGCAAATTTGCTCACAGTCTGCCACTGGGTCACAAGGCCTGAGACAATCCCGCCGCCACTTACATCATAGCCGTCAACAATAACGAATCGGCCTGTCAATTGATTGTTCTTAAATTCATCAAAACAGAGCTGCTTTTTGGTCCTGATAATGACTTCGGCTACGTCATTGGTTTTAACTTGTCCGGCATCTTCTATTGTCGCCAGCGTAGTGGCATCAATGACCTTGACGATCGAGTATATCTCACACTCCAGTTCCTGGGTCGCCAGTTTGAGCTTATAGTCTGCTGCTTTTACCAAAGGCTTCTTCCCCATCCAAAAGATGTTGGCTTTGAAGGTGTCGGAAACCAGCGGTGCCTGGTCAGGATGAACAATAAATTCGCCCCGCTGGTTAAAAAACTCATCTTCAACCGTTATGCCCACCGACATTCCGGCATAGACGCTGTCAGTTTTATCCTTGTCAGTCCAGTACTCGATTGTCTTAACTTTTGTCAGCTTATTAGCGGGCGATAGTAAAACTTCATCACCGACATGCAGCGTCCCTGATTCGATCCGCCCGGCAATAATGCGCCGGTTATCAAATTTATAGACATCCTGAATGGGGAACCGTAGCGCTTTTGTCTCCAGCCCTTTGTCTTTTTCAAACAAGTCAATTGCCGTAAGGATCGGCTCGCCTTTATACCAGGGCATTTTTTCTGAACGGGTAATCATATTCTCGCCAAAAAAAGCTGAAATCGGGATGTATTTTAAAGGAAACACGTGGAGATTGTGCAAAAACTCGTTTATTTCCTGCTTAATCTCATTAAATTTGGCTTCTGAATAATCAATTAAATCCATCTTATTAATAAGTACATAGGCTTTTTGTATCCCCAGCAATGACAATATATAGCCATGCCGTTTGGATTGTTCCTGAATCCCTTCATTAGCATCGATAATTAAAAGCGCAGCCTCGGCACTGGCAGCTCCGGAAATCATGTTTTTTAGAAACTCCTTATGTCCGGGGGCATCAATAATTACATAATCTCTTTTTTCGGTACGAAATTGCAGTTGGGTAGTGTCGATGGTAATGCCTTGCTTCTGCTCTTCCTCAAAAGCATCCAGCAGATAAGCATATTCAAAGGGCTTACCCTTTTCTTTGGCAATTCGCTTTACCCGGTCAATGGCACCTTCGGGCAAAGATTTGGTGTCATACAGCAGCCTGCCAATCACTGTGGATTTGCCATGATCGACATGCCCGACAACAACTATATTAAGTACTTCTCTCTCAATGTCCATGTAGCGGCCTCCCCGTCTCCCGATGTATTCTGCTTATTACATATATCCATCTTTGCGTAGTTTTTGCATGGCGTAGGAATCCTCCTGATCCTGGGCGCGCCCGGCTCGTTCACCTTGTTTGGTGTTTTTAAGCTCCTCGATAATTTCCGCAACCGTAGTTGCATTAGAGTCAATCTGCCCGGTGCAGGGAGCACAGCCAAGACTGCGGTATCTTTTGCCGTTTTTGGCAAAATAGAGATCCACAAGCGGGATCTTCTCTCTGGCGATATATGACCAGATATCAATTTCATTCCAATGCAAAATCGGATGTACCCGGATGTGATTCCCTTTGGGGAAATCGGTTTTAAATTGGTTCCAGAGTTCAGGCGGCTGGTTGGTGTAATCCCACTCCGAATCTTTATTTCTTTCACTGAAAACCCGTTCTTTGGAGCGTGAGCCTTCTTCATCACGGCGTATCCCCAATATCAGCCCTTCAAACTCATATTTGGTGACCACTTGCTGCAGTCCGTCGGTTTTTAAGGCCCTGCAGCACACCAGACGTCCTTTATCCGGTCCCATCCCTGCCTGCAAAGCCTCTTCATTGCTGTGAACAATTAGTTCAATATTGTATTGTTTGGCTATTTGGTCTCTGAACTCAATCATCTCAGGGATTTTATAGGCAGTATCGACATGGATGAACGGGAACGGACAATGTCCGAAAAAAGCTTTTTTGGCCAGCCACAATAAAACAGTGGAGTCTTTACCAATTGACCATAGCATACCTAGCTTACCGAACTTCTTATATGCCTCTCTCAGTATGAATATACTTTGCGCTTCCAAACGATCTAAATGATCCATAATAGCGACTCCTCCTTAGTATGCATTGGCTTGTTTCTTATCTACAGTGATGGTTTTTTCCCGGCCGTTTGGTTCTGTGACAATCCAGTGCAGCAGATTTCCCTCCTGCCGGGTGTGGAGCAGGCTGCCCCGCCCCCCCATGTCGGCCCCGAGATAGTAGGTAATGGCATTGCAGCTGCATTCTTTGAGACAGGAAGTACATCCCCAACAATCTTTAGGCTCCCTGATATCTGTCCGACCAGAGTCTGTCGCCCGGAGCAAACTCCCGGGACATACCTCCCGGCATTTGCCACACCCGCTGCACTTATGGCTGTCAATCCTGATGCTCATAAATTTCACCCCTCTTTACCAAGTCTCTGAACACAAGCCTGATCTCGCCGTTACTTAGTCTGGAATTAACATATTTCAACCAGTTATTATCATTTTTTTCCGGATAGTCGGCATTTTCCTGAAAGGCATGCCAGCGGGTCTCCTGCCTGGCTTCCAGATGCCGGATAAGGACCTTGCAGACAAACAGCCTGTCAATAACCTCCTGGATGCTTAGCAGCTGGTACATGTCGCTGGCTCTTAACTGGCCGCACATTTCCAGCAGCTCTTCAATGCGCTGTTTGGCCACCTGTAGTTTCTGGTAATTAAAGATGTAGCCTGATGAAATGCCTCCTGCATAATCATCCATGGTTTTCTGCATGGCTTCTTCGATGCTTTCGGCAGTATGAAGTGCCGGCTCTGCCTGCAGCAGTTGTTGCAATGCCGAAATTTTATTGTCTATTTCGTTTTGTCCGGGCCACCGGTTATGTTTATCCCGGATATATTCTAAGCTTGCCAAAGCAGCAATTTCGCCCTCGGCAAAACAGCCTGTCACATACTTTTGCGGGCAGCCGCCGGCTACGTCGCCGGCTGCGTAGAGTCCGTTAATGGTGGTTGCCCGTTTGGTGTCCACCCAGTACCCGCTGGCCGTATGTCCACCCACAATGTAAGGCTCGGTTCCCTCAATCTCTACATTTTCTGAAGCAGGTCCCTGCCGCTCAAGCCATCGCAGCGTCTGGGACGGAGCCATATTCAGATAGGCTTTATATAATTCGTCCTCCTGTTTCGGAGAAATGGCTTTCGTTTGCAAAAAGCAGGGCCCTCTGCCGTTTCTGTTTTCCATGACGGTAGAATACAGGCGGTTGGCAGTGCTCATATTGCCATATTGCTGTTCATATTCTTCCCCTTGGCTGTTTACCTGCGGTGCGCCAACACCCTGGGCAATCGTGCCGGTGGGGGCGATGGTGTCCTTACACCGCAAAGCAATAAAACGCATTTCAAAGGTGGTCATTTCCGCACCTGCCCTGATTCCCATGGCATAACCTGCGCCGGTATTAAATGGACTGTACCACATTTTATGCCGGGAAAAACCGGGATTATTAGGCCGATAAAGCCCGGCGGCTCCGCCGGTGGCACAGATTACAGCCTTTGCCGAGATAACGTAAAAAGTGGGAGAATCCAGGGAAAACCCGTACGCGCCTGCTACTGCGCCATCCTTGATAATGTAATCAACAATATTAATCCGGTTTACTACGGTAACGCGCGGACTGTTCAGCACGGCTTCCGCCAGCAGCGGTTTTATATTCTCACCATTGATTTTGATATTTCTGGTTCCCCGGGCAGCATACTCGCCGTGCTCATCTTTTTGTATCACCAGCCCAAGACCTTCCATTTTACGGGTGACTTGATTAAACCGCTCTGCCGCCGTATAGACAAGATCTTCTCTGACCACACCGGCAGCATCATTTTTGACATAATTAAGGTAGTTTTCCGGTGTTTGACCTTTGACAATATAAGCGTTCAGGGCATTAACACCGGCTGCCAGACAACCGCTGCGCTTGATATTGGCCTTTTCGGCAATAATGACTTTTGCCGCAGCCTTCCCGGCAATAGTTATGGCAGCAAAACAGCCTGCCGTCCCGCCGCCAATAATGAGAATATCTGTTTCCAGGCGTTTTTCCGCTACATTCATACCTTCACACTGCTTTCCCATTCGCTGAATTCATCTCCCCCAAATCAATGCCGGAAGAACGGTTGACATTAGATAACATAATCTTCAGGGATAAATATTCGAAGATCTTTAGGTTTGACAAATACTTGCTCACCTAACTTTATATTGAGTTCCCGGAATCGTTCTTTACTTAATTCTACTTCCACGAAATCGCCGGTATCTTCCCTTTTTAATTCCAGATGGACAGTCGGCCCTACGGCCCGAATATACAGAATACGTGCCGGAATAAACTCCTGCCCCTTGCCTTCCCGTTCCACTTCAATGTTATAAGGACGCACAAAGCTTACGGCCTGTGTATCCAGCGTATCAATATGATCAGGTGCTGCCAGTTCAATTGAGCCAAGACTGATCCGGCCTCGATGAATGCGCCCGCGGAATAAATTTACGTTTCCTAAAAAGTCGTATACAAACGGACTGTTCGGGTGTTCATACACTTCCTCAGGTGTCCCCAGTTGTTCAATCCGGCCATTGTTAAGGATTACGATGCGGTCTGCTACATCCAGCGCCTCTTCCTGATCATGGGTAACAAACACACTGGTAACATGAAGCTCGTCATGCAATTGTCTAAGCCAGCGCCGTAATTCTTTCCGCACTTTGGCATCCAAAGCGCCAAACGGTTCATCTAAAAGCAGCACCTGCGGTTCAACGGCAAGCGCTCTGGCCAGTGCCACCCGCTGCCGCTGCCCGCCGGACAACTGGGTTGGGTAACGGTGAGCCATACCCTCGAGCTTAACCAGACTCAATAGTTTTTGTACCTTTGCCTGAATCTCGGTTTTTGCAGGACGCAATTTGCTTGGGCGGACATGTAAGCCAAAAGCAATATTATCAAAAACAGTCATATGGCGGAATAATGCATAATGCTGAAAAACAAACCCTACCTGCCGTTGTTGGACATTTCTTTGGGCGGTATCTTCACCATTGAAGAGGATTGAACCCTGATCGGCCAGCTCTAAACCGGCGATGATTCGCAGCAATGTCGTTTTGCCTGAACCGGACGGCCCTAAAAGGGCCACAAGTTCGCCTGTTGGAATTGTCAGATTGATATCTTTCAAGGCTGTAAACGAACCAAACTGCTTATGTATATTAATGATCTCAATACTCATTACTTTACCTCCCCGTACACACTACTCAGCTAACTCCTGGCTTTGCTGCTGCACTTTCCATTCGGCAATGTTTTTTACAACTAAGGTTATGATGGCCAGCAGCGTCATCAGGGAAGCCACGGCAAATGCCGCAACAAACTGGTATTCATTATATAAAATTTCAACATGCAGCGGCATGGTGTTGGTAAGGCCGCGAATATGTCCTGAAACAACCGATACCGCACCGAATTCACCCACTGCCCTGGCACTTGTAAGAATAACGCCGTAAATCAGCCCCCATTTGATATTGGGTAAGGTAACATGCCAAAAAGTTTTCCAGCCGTTCGCGCCTAAAGTTAATGCCGCCTCTTCCTCGGCTGTTCCCTGAGCCTGCATCAGTGGTATTAGTTCGCGGGCAATAAAAGGGAAAGTAACAAAAACTGTGGCCAAAACAATCCCCGGCACAGCAAAAATAATCTTGATATCGTGGGCAGCCAGCCACGGGCCGAAGATACCCGGTTTGCCAAACAAGAATACAAAAATCAGTCCGGCAATAACCGGCGAAACAGCAAACGGCAGGTCAATCAGTGTGATCAGAAAGTTTCTGCCTCTGAACTCAAATTTGGCTATTGCCCAGGCCGCCGTCAGCCCAAACAGTGTATTAAGCGGTACAGCAATGCTTACTGTCAGCAGCGTAAGCTTAATAGCAGCCAACGCATCCGGTTCTGTAATGGCTTTAACATACAATGCCAAGCCTTGTTCAAATGCTTTTACAAATACGGCAATGACAGGAACAATCAGCATTAACCCCAGAAATGCGAGGGCAAGTGCAATAAGCAGCCAGCGAACCAATGGCAGTTCGGTTGTTGATCCGGGAGTTTGCCGTATAGTTTTTGACCGCAGTGCTATATTACTGGCCATTAGGTATCGCGCCTCCTTCGATAATCAACCATGCCGCCTCCCCTGCCACCACTGCAAAAGGTTAATTACGAACAGCAGGATAAATGAAACAAACAGCATAACCGCCGCTATGGCACTGGCACCGCTGTAGTCATATTGCTCAAGCTTAGTCATAATCAGCAGCGGCGTAATCTCGGTTTTCATCGGCATATTGCCTGAGATAAACACAACTGACCCATATTCCCCCAAAGCCCGGGCAAACGCCAGCGCAAACCCGGTCAAGAGGGCTGGGAATATCTCCGGCAAGATAATCCTGGTAAAAGTTTGCAGGCGACCAGCCCCCAAGCTGGCCGCCGCTTCTTCTACTTCTTTGTCTAATGTTTGCAGGACAGGTTGAACCATGCGCACCACAAACGGTAATCCAATAAAGGTAAGGGCTATGACAACCCCCAGAGGCGAGTAGGCGCCTTTGATGCCAAGTAAGGCCAAATGGCTGCCAATCCAGCCGTTTGGAGCATACAGCGTGGTTAATGTAATACCGGCAACAGCGGTAGGAAGAGCAAATGGCAGGTCAACAAGTCCATCGATAATTCGTTTGCCGGGAAACGAATAGCGTACCAATACCCAGGCTACCAATAAGCCAAATATGGCGTTTATGGAGGCGGCAATCAGGGATGCGCCAAAGCTGAGTTTATAGGATGCCACCAGTCTCGGAGCTGTGACTATTTCCCAAAACTCTGCCCACCCTATTCCAGCTGCCGTAAGAATAATGGTAGATAGCGGAATCAATACTAGGAGCCCAATATATAACATGGTAAAGCCCATAGTGAGTCCAAAACCCGGCAGTATGCTATGTTTCGTTATTGTAAGGGATTTAAGACTCATGATTATTCCCCACTTCGTTATTGTTTGGCTTTTGGTTCATAAATTTGATCAAAAATGCCGCCATCTTTAAAGTGCTTGTTATGAGCCTCTGTCCAGCCACCAAGGTCAGCTATCGTAAACAGGCTGAGCTTAGGGAACTGGTTAGCATATTTAGCAGCAACAGCCTCTGCCCGCGGCCGGTAGTAATGCTTGGCAGCAAGCTCCTGCCCCTGGTCGGTATAGAGATATTGGAGATACGCCTCAGCTATCTGCCGGGTTCCCTTTTTATCGACTACTTTATCGACCACTGCGACAGGCGGTTCAGCCAGAATACTTAAGGAAGGGGCTATAATTTCGAATTTGTCTTTACCTAATTCCTTTTCTGCCAGTAAGGCTTCATTTTCCCAGGCCAGCAGGACATCACCTATGCCGCGTTCCACAAAAGTGGTGGTTGAGCCCCGGGCCCCGGTATCAAGCACCGGTACATTCTGATATAGTTTGGTTAAAAATTCTTTGGCCTTAGTTTCATCATTATTATTTTGCTTCAATGAGTATCCCCAGGCTGCCAGATGGTTCCAGCGGGCTCCGCCAGAGGTTTTCGGGTTGGGAGTAATAACGGCTATCCCTGGTTTAACTAAATCATCCCAGTCTTTGATATTCTTGGGATTCCCCTTGCGCACCAAAAAGACAATGGTGGATGTGTAAGGAGTAGAGTTCTGTGCCAGGCGTTTCTGCCAATCGGCTGAAATAATTCCGGTTTGCGCTACCGCATCGATGTCTGGAGCTAAAGCTAACGTCACAACATCGGCTTCAATACCTTCACGCACCGCACGCGCCTGAGCGCCCGAACCACCATGAGACTGCTGAATGGTAACAGTTTGGCCGGTTTTGGCTTTCCATTGGCTGGCGAAGGATTCATTAAAATCCTTGTATAATTCGCGGGTTGGGTCATAAGAAACGTTGAGCAGCGTAACCGGCTGAGCAGCCGGCTTCCCTTTATCGGCTGCGGCCTCTTGCTTGCCGCAGCCTGCCAGGCTGGCTACCATAAGCGACAAAGCAGCAATGAGAAGATAGATTTTCACAGATTTTGGCCTTGGTTTTGCACCTAATTGAAACATGACAATCTCCCCTTATAAATTATTATTTCAGCCCAGTAGTCTGGACATATAACCGCGGAAAATAAAAATGGCTAACTACTTGTTAGTAGTTAGCCTCCAGTTTTCTGGTGAGCCGTTCATATTTAATTTTTTCATCATTATAGCTGGTGCAGCCTGTATAGTCAAGAACTTTTTTCAAAGTCTGTGAGTTGGCCTGTCAGAAAGCCAGGGAGCGGTGCGAACAATACTGTTATGCCTTTTCAGCATCAGGCCGCAAAGCAGCTCCAGTTCTTGCATAAGCTCCTCCCCCGCAATCCCTTCCTGGGGTAATCGTAACGCATCACAAATTTTCCTGATTCGATCGCAGATTTCATCTTCGGTCATTCTTCCGCCTCCTCGCTAGTTTGTGGGAAAATTAATCCAGCTGTGCAGGAAATATCTTCCCTGATCACTAACTTAAGAGTAATACGGAGCTGTGACAAAACTATGACAAAACTCAGAAAACCAATAAGACCAGTGAGCCGTCTATGTGAAAGCATAAAGAATAGAGGGAATTTTTTTGAAGGCGAGGTGGTACTGTGGAAAGAGTCGAACCTATCCAGCCGATAAGACGGGTGTTACCTATCCGGAAAGCCCTGCCCGATTATTTTGACTTGGAAATGCAGCATCAAAGCAGGCAAAAACGGCAGGTAAAAACAAAAAAGTCCCTGAAAAACAACTCCAAGCCGGAATCTAACCAGCAGCAGCCTGCCAATGAAGCCGGAATCGGCCATCGCGTCGATTATAAAGCTTAGGTACTAGCTAGTTATTGACAACTGGCAAAACAGACTTTATACTAATCCTGAAACGGAATACTAAAACTGATTCAGTATGTGGATTTTTCTAGAGAACTTCTCTATTTTCGCCACACAAATGCCTTATTGGCTATTTGTGTGGCTTTTTTGCATACAAAAAAGGAGGCTTTGTTATGAAATTATGGCATTATGCTCTCATTGTTTTCCTGGGAGGCTGCTGTTATGGGATATTATCGACCTTTGTTAAGCTGGCCTATGCTACAGGATTCACCGTGAATACAGTAACCGGGGGACAGTATTTTTTCGGAACAGTGCTGGCGTGGCTGGTTTTTTTATTTACGAAAAAGCAAAAGTTAACAGGCAAGCAAACGGTAAAGCTGCTGTTATCAGGAATTCCCTCCGGCTTAACAGGCATATTTTATTTCCAGTCTCTGCAAACCCTGGATGCTTCGCTGGCTATTATTTTTTTGTTTCAATTTGTGTGGATCGGTACATTGTTTGAGTGGGTGTTGCAGAAAAAACGGCCAGCACCCATAAAGCTCATTTCCATTGCAATCCTGCTGATTGGTTCTGTTTTAGCTGCCAATATTCTGTTTCAGGAACGCACGGCTCTCTCCTGGCAGGGCACCCTGTGGGGCATGTTGGCCGCATTAACCTTTGCCGCGTTTATTTTCCTGAGCGGCTCTGTTGAAAAGGAAACTCCCCCGATGTTAAAAAGCGCGCTGCTTGCAACAGGGGCTGCCATAACTGTCTTTATCGTATTTCCCCCAACATTTTTGTTTGATGTTACGGTGTTAACAGACTTGATTCCTTATGGATTGTTACTTGGCGTGTTTGGGGTTGTTCTGCCGCCGCTGTTGTTCTCCATTGGCATGCCCCATGTTGGCTCAGGACTCGGTACCATCCTGACGGCCTCTGAACTGCCTGTGGCCGTTATGATGTCCTCGCTCGTGCTGGCAGAGCAGGTAAGTTGGCCGCAGTGGCTGGGAGTTGCCATCATATTAGGAGGAATTGCCAGCAGCAATCTCCGCCGCGCGAATGCAAAGCAGAGTTAAAATCACCAGGTAGAGAAAGCTCCAGGTGCTTTATTGCCAAGTCGCAATAGACAAGATAATTTATAGAGAATATAATGAAAATATCAATAATTGCAGGATGATGATAATATTATTAAAGACTATCCAGCTACCTAATTATTTCTTGTTTCGTTCATAGTTTTATTGACATGATTACTTATGGGCTGCACGAAATCATTAAAAAAAATATTAGCTCTGAGCTGAATCTGAAGTACCGGAAGAGCAAACAATTACTTGGCAAATAAAACCATTTTCTGGAAAGGAGGTATATTATGACAAATATAACCAAGTTTCCCTTGCTGTTTGTCGGGCATGGATCGCCGCTAAATGCGATTGAAGACAATAAATATACAAAAGGCTGGCAGGAAATCGCCGGTAAAATACCGAGACCATCAGCAATTTTGTCAGTCTCCGCCCATTGGTATACGCAAGGCAGTAAAGTTAATGACGCGGAAAAGCCAAGAACCGTATATGATATGTACGGCTTTCCTGACGAATTGTATAAAGTTTCGTATAATGTTCCGGGTGCACCGGAACTGGCTAAGATTACGAAACAATTAATCCAAGGTAAAGTTGAGTTTGACAATAGCTGGGGAATTGACCATGGTACTTGGTCAGTACTTTGTAAAATGTATCCGGAGGCGGATATTCCCGTTTATCAGCTAAGCATAGACGGCAATGCAAGTGCGGAAGTTCATTTTCAGATTGGCCGGAACTTACGGAATCTGAGAGAAAAAGGGGTATTACTCTTCGCCAGCGGCAATGTTGTGCATAATCTTTCTAAAGTGGACTGGAAAATGGACGGCGGGTACTCCTGGGCAGTCGAATTCGATGGATATATCAGGGATAAAATACTTGCCAGAGAATATCAGGACGTAATTAATTATACATCTGCCGGTAAATCAGCCGAACTGGCGTTTTATTACCCCGATCACTTTTACCCGTTGCTTTATGTGTTGGGTGCGTCGGAAGCCACGGGCAGAATCTCCATTTACAACGAGTCCTGTACTTTGGGAAGTTTATCAATGACCAGTTATCTATTTGAATAATTGCAATTAAGCAGGTATCTCCCCCCTCACTTTTTGTTATACACATTTCGAAGTTATCATCCATAATGCTTTCAAAGTGATTATCAAAATTAATACTTTATTATTATTTTTAATAAACCCAGATATTGAAAAAAGCTAGGGAGATGATTATCTATATCATCTCCCTAGCTTTCACAATAAACTCATTGCATTAAAGTCGTTTTGGAAAGACCAATTAGTCTTCAAAGGATCCCACCGGATAAAGAGGAAACTTTGCAATCAATTCCTCCGCCTTTATTTTGCAGGCTTCAAGATTCGCAAGGTTTTCTGGAGCTTTAGCTACCTGATTCATAATAGCTGCAATCTCAATGACTTCAGGTTCCTTCAAACCGCGCTGCGAAATTGAGGTCAGACCTATACGTACGCCACTGGTAACAAACGGACTCTCCGGGTCGAAGGGAATCATATTTTTATTGACAGTTATGCCAACTTTCTCAAGCGCATTCTGAAATATCTTTCCTGTGGCCCCTTTAGGCCGGAGATCCACAAGGACAATATGATTATCCGTGCCGCCACTCACGATGCGAAATCCATATGATATTAATTCTTCTGCCAATTTTTTTGCATTAATAACAACCTGCTCCATAATTTTACGAAACTCGGGTGTAGCAACATATCTCAAAGAAAATGTCTTTGCAGCAACCGTGTTGAGATGAATAGATCCCACCGCACCAGGAAAAACGCCTTTATCTAATTTTTTGGCATGTTCTGCTTTGCATAATACAATACCACTTCTTGGACCACAAAAAGTTTTCGTTGTAGATGAGGTAACAAAGTCGGCGTAAGGAACTGGGCTGGGAATGACACCTGCTGCTACCAGACCGGCAATGTGCGCCATATCTACCATGAAATAAGCGCCTGCCTTTTTTGCTATTTTACTCATCCGCTCATAATCAATTAACCGCGGATAAGAGCTTCCACCCGCAATAATCAGTTTAGGTTTATTTTCTGCAGCAATACTTTCGACCCCATCATAATCAATCTGTTCCGTTTTTGGATCCACTCCGTAAAATATATAATTATAAACCTTTGACAGGAAATTTACAGGGCTGCCGTGAGTTAGATGCCCTCCCTGATCAAGCCTCATGCTTAAAACAGTATCACCTGGATTCAGGATGGCAGAATATACACTATAGTTAGCGGTGGAACCAGAATAGACTTGAAGATTTGCATGTTCAGCACCAAAAATTTTTTTTGCGCGCTCGATTCCTAAATTTTCAATACGATCAGCTACTTGTGAGCCGGCTTGAAAGCGCGCTCCCGGATAACCTTCCGTAGTCTTATTAGTAAAAATACAACCACTTAATTCAAGCACTTCTAGGGGCGCTGTACTTTCCGAAGCAATCATTTCGATATTGTGTTCCTGGCGGCTCAATTCATCAGCAATAATGGAATATACTTCCGGATCAGAAACACGGGTAGCTTTTAACATAGTAACACTCCTCTTAGAAATTATTATTCATACACCGCAACATATTTGCAATTTTTATGCCAAAAGATAATATTGCATTGCTAAACCCCGTTTTTAATTAAAAAACGGGGTTTAGCAATGCAAGTAGCTATTTTTTTCTGTAAAGCCTATCAAAATTTTTATTAAACATAATAATCACTCTATTGATTTTGATATAACAATAATTTATATTAATATTAAATAAAATCAAAAATATGATTATCTGATCCCCATTACATAAAGGCAACACAGAATTATCACTTTTGATAAAAGATCAAAAGTGATAATATATTAAACATTCGAGTTGTTAGAATTATCTTAATAGTATAAATATTCAGAGTGTGTTATCTAATTGGCGTATGATAAAAAGGAGGGGTTACCGTTGTCCAAACTCGCAAACATTCGGGACTCTGTTCAACAAACGACTACCGCCATAGCAGCGGCGATTGGTGTGGAAGTGGCGATCATTGATTCGGATTCTACACTGGTTGTGTCCAGCAAGGGCTATATAGACGCCAAAGTCAGAGATTTTGAAATTTACAAACCCCACAAGCCCTTCATCGACGCAGTTATGAGAGAAAAGGTAATTATATGTAAGAGCCCGGGGCATTTCATTTATTGTACTGGCTGCCGCCTGGAAGAGAAATGTCCGGAAACGGCTGAAGTCCTCTGCGCTATAGAAATGGACGAAAAAATCATCGGCGTTATTAGCATGGTGGCTTTGGACGAAGAACAGCGTTACCGTTTGTTGGGAAAAATTGAAACCCTGCTGGAGTTTATTCACGAAATGGCACAAATGCTGGTCAGTAAAATCCGTGAGAAGGAATTTATTGAATGGATGAAAGAAGTCAACGGCTTGATTGAAACCACACTGAATTCTATAAATGACGGGATTATCACTTTTGACTGTCATGGTATCATCACCCACGTCAACGGAGTGGCGTGTCACTTATTAAAAATGGACAAGAACGATTTAGTCGGCAAGCATATTGAAAAAATAGTAACAGGTAAAAACATAGTGACATTTATCCGGGAAGGTAATACGATCCAGCATCAAGAGTATATTTTCCCGGGAGCGGTACCCATTCACTGCTTAATCTCCCTAAAACCCATTAACAATGGAAAAACCATTACCGGGGCTGTGTTTAGCCTGAGCGATATCCGCGATATACGGACGGTGGTGAATACACTGGCAGGAATGCAAGGTAATGCCACTTTTGAAGCGATCATAGGCGACAGTGACGAGATTGCTGAAGTGAAACAACAGGCGTTGACAGTGGCCAAAAATGATTCCAGCGTCCTCATCCAGGGTGAAAGCGGCACAGGAAAAGAAGTTTTTGCCCGGGCAATTCATTCTGCCAGTTCGAGAGGCAAAGGTTCCTTTGTAGCCGTCAATTGTGCCGCTATTCCGGAAATGCTTCTGGAAAGCGAGCTGTTTGGCTATGAACAGGGAGCATTTACAGGTGCCAAGAAAGGAGGAAAACCCGGGAAATTTGAACTAGCCGAAGGCGGCACAATTTTCCTTGATGAAATTGGTGATATGCCGATCCACCTGCAAGTAAAACTGTTGCGAGTATTACAGGAAAGAAGCGTAGAAAGACTTGGCGGAACAACCTCCATTCCGTTAAACGTCAGAATAATTGCCGCTACCAATCAGGATCTGGAAACCAGAGTCCGGGCAAATGAATTTCGAAGAGACTTGTTTTATCGTTTAAACGTAATCCCGCTATTTATCCCGCCCCTCAGAGAAAGAAAAAAGGACATAGTTACATTAAGCAAGTATTTCCTTTTGAATTATAATCAAAAACTCAATAAAGAAATTGCCGGGTTTTTGCCTGATACCCTTGAAATACTAAGCAATTACTCCTGGCCGGGAAATGTAAGAGAGCTGGAAAACGCAATTGAATATGCCGTAAATATCGAAAATGGTGTGTACATTAAACCAGCTAGTTTGCCCAAACGGCTTTTAAGACCAACGCATCCCAAGAGTACATTGCGCGAGAGATTAAGAGAATACGAGATCTCCGAAATAAGAAATGCATTAAATAGCTATGGTTGGGGTACCAACGGAAAGAAAAAGGCAGCTCAGGAACTGGGAATCAGTGTGCCGTCATTATACCGTAAATTAATGGAAATAGAAAAAGAAAATGGTTTAGATATTAAAATTAACAGCGGCGTGGAATGCCAGGAAAACCGCTTCCAGGATACTGTTATCAAATTATAAAAAGCAACATGAATGAATATTCTTAGAGAACTGTCTCAAATTTGTTGTTGAAACCTATGAGCGGCAGTTCTTTTCTATGTTGCTGAACAAGATATTTATTATTAAATTCAATAATGAATATCTTGTATGTAATAAAATATGTTTTATATTCTTATACTTCTGAAGAAGTATAAGAATATATACATTATTGTCGAAGAAAAATTTATTAAAATTAATAATATACCCTTCTATGCTTACATAGAGAAATTACAAAACCGTCCAGGATTGTACCGTAGATTTCAGCATAGTAATATACAGAAATAGTTGGCATCAAACTTGCATCTGCGTATACAGTATATAGCTCGAGTCTATAGATAAAAAAACATAGCAAGGAGTGAATACCTATGGCAGATACGTAAACAGAAAGTCCTGTTAGGAAACTTTATAACTAATAATTACGTAATTATGCTGCAGTGCCGCGCAAGAGATCTGGAGGATAAAAATGAATTTAGACGGAAAACCAATGCGTCCGGTATGGGCTGAGGTAGATATAACGGCTATTAAACACAATGTATTAGAAATTAAAAGGCTGTTGAGACCGACTGTTAAGTTCTGCGCGGTGGTGAAAGCAGATGGCTACGGCCACGGTGCCGTGGCCGTAGCCAAAGCAACTTTGGCCGCCGGCGCAGACTATCTGGCTGTAGCTATTCTAAACGAAGCTTTGGAATTGAGAACCGCCGGCATCACCGGGCCGATTCTCATTCTGGGCTTTACACCCTCCAATCAGGCTGCGTTAGTGGTTGAGCATGACATTACGCAAACCGTTTATTCTCTGAAGATAGCCCAGGCCTTATCGTCAGCAGCAGCAGCGGCAGGAAAAATCGCAAAAGTTCATGTAAAGATCGACACCGGCATGGGGCGTATAGGTATCCGGCCCGGTGACGCAGCTCTCTTTACCTCGGCGGTAAAGGCCTTGCCAGGAATTGAAATAGAGGGTGTTTTCTCGCATTTTGCTACTGCCGACAGTTCAGATAAAACCTATTCCCGGGAACAGATAGTACAATTCCGGTATGCTTTAGCAGCCATCGAAATGCAAGGACTTCATATACCGATCCGCCATATGGCTAACAGTGCGGCAACATTGGAAATGCCGGAAGCTCATCTGGATATGGTACGTCCGGGCATTATTCTCTACGGCTTATGGCCATCGGTTGAAGTAACACATCCCATTAATGTAAGACCGGCAATGGCACTAAAATGTAAAGTAGCTCATGTGAAAGAAGTCTCTGCTGGAACCAGCATCAGTTATAGCCGGACTTATATAACGCCACAGCCGGGAAAAATAGCTACTTTGCCTATTGGCTATGCCGATGGGTGGTCTAGGTTACTTTCCGGGAAGACAGATATTCTCATACGAGAACAACGGGCGCCACTCGTAGGGAGAATTTGTATGGATCAGTGTATGGCCGATGTCAGCGACATTCCCGGTGTAGAGACGGGAGATACCGCTGTTTTGTTTACCAATACGATACTAACAGCCGATGAAGTGGCCGCTAAACTAGGTACAAATAGCTATGAAGTTGTTTCTACCGTTGGCAGGCGCGTACCCAGATTGTACCGTGATAATGAGTAAAAAATTCACAAAATAACTAGCTATTTAAAAGAACGCGCTGAAGGATTGCTTTAAATGTCATTGTTAAAATGAAGGAGGAAAATATATGATTATTGGTGTAGCTAAAGAAATCAAAAACAATGAAAACCGCGTGGCCTTAACCCCGGCAGGTACAGAAGCCCTGCGCAAAGCCGGACATGCAGTACTGATAGAACAAAATGCCGGAGCCGGCAGCGGTTTTGCCGATGGAAGCTACGAACAAGCAGGAGCGCAAATCATCGCCGACAAAAAAGCCCTGTTTGACCAAGCGGAAATGATCATGAAAGTTAAAGAACCGCTGGCGCCGGAATATGATCTGTTCCATGAGGGACAAATTCTCTTTACCTATCTCCATCTGGCTCCCGAACCGGAATTGACAAGGGCTCTGCTTGATAAAAAAGTAATTGGCATTGCTTACGAAACCATTGAACGTAATCGCACGCTCCCCCTTCTCACTCCCATGAGCGAAGTAGCTGGTCGTATGGCAGTACAGGTAGGCGCCCGTTGCCTGGAAAAACCTCACGGCGGTAAAGGTATTCTGCTTGGTGGTGTGCCTGGTGTTGAATCAGCCCAGGTGGTTATCATCGGTGGTGGCGTAGTTGGTACCAACGCAGCAAAAATGGCTGTAGGTATGGGCGCGCGCGTTGCGATTCTGGACAAATCTCTTGAGCGCCTGGCCTATCTTGATGATATTTTCGGCGGCCGTGTGACTACAATTATGTCCAACAGTTACAATATTGCCTCCTGGGTAAAAAAAGCAGATCTTTTGATTGGTGCTGTTCTTCTTCCCGGCGCAAAAGCTCCTAAACTGGTTACTGAGGACATGGTTAAGACGATGGGCGCCGGCTCTGTAATCGTCGATGTTGCTATTGATCAGGGCGGCTCTGTAGAAACCATCGACCGTGTTACTACCCATAGTGAGCCTACCTACGTCAAACATAATGTTGTCCATTATTCAGTTGCTAATATGCCTGGTGCTGTAGCTCACACCTCTACCTTGGCACTAACTAATGTTACCCTTGAATATGCTTTGCAAGTCGCCGGCAAAGGCTGGAAACAGGCTTTGATCGACGATAGCGGCTTGGCAAAAGGATTAAATGTATTCGACGGCAAGGTAACTTTCCCTGGTGTTGCCGAAGCGCATCGACTTCCGTATACGTCGGTCGCAGACATATTGGCATAGGATTCACTATTGACCTTCAACCAGAGGGATGCTTCTCATAGGTTAACCTATGAGAAGCATCCTTTCTGATTTTAATAAATAACCCCCTGCCGGATCTTCTGCGCTACCTACTATCATGATGTCCCCAAAGAACACTTTAAAGACAATCAAAAGTAATAATTTATTTTTATTTTTGATAAAAGCAGAGACCATTGAAAATAGCCGTTAAAAAATGTTAAACGGTATAAGTGTTTATCAAATATAATAAATAGTATGTTAATATGACATTTTTTTCTTTTCTTAATAATTAATTAATTTAAGGTAAATTTACCTCACAGGAGCTACTATTTATAGGTCATGATCGAAATGCCATTCAAATCGATGGTATTTTCTTTGCTGATAATAGTTATATTATTCTGTAACTGATACACTTTGGCATGGTACTTGCTTAAATAGTAAAGCAAAACCTGATCTATAAGTAAACCAGGTGATGCTTCTAACTAAAAAGGAGGGGTAAAAATCTTAATAAGCACTTGTTATTTATGATGGTAAAGGAGGCAAAAGAGTTGTTGATTAAAAATTGGAGAATTCACGTTTTCGCTTTTTTTATTGTTGCATTTAGTGAATTTATCGGTATGGTAAAAATATCGGTAGGTCCGGGAGTCTTATTATTCCTGCCGCTGCTGTATGCTATGGTTTTTGGCGGAATTATCAGTTGGCCGCGTCTTAAGCTGATCAAACTGGACGAGATGAACGCCGCCTCAAAAGTCTTAGGAGTGATTGCTCTACTTTTAGTAACTAAGCTTGGGGTAATCATTGGTCCGCAGGTAGCGAAAGTAGCTCAATCCGGCTTAGCTTTATCCATGCAGGAATTAGGTCATTTTTTCGGAACAGTAATATTTGGGTTACCGGTAGCTATTATGTTAGGCTTGGGACGGGAAGCCGTAGGCGCTACCTTTTCTATTGACCGGGAGCCGAACATAGCCATTATCAGTGAAAAGTACGGTTTGGACTCGCCCGAAGGACGCGGCGTTATGGCTGTGTATATATGCGGCACGGTTTTTGGAGCCGTTTGGTTAGGTCTTTTAGCCGGCTATCTTGCGGCTACAAAATTTTTCCACCCCTACGCGCTGGCAATGGGTGCAGGTGTTGGCTCAGGCAGTATGTTGGCCGCAGCGTCCGGTGCCATTAAGGCCGTATTCCCTGAGTATGGTAATGAGATCTTAATGTATGCCGGAGCAAGCAATCTATTGACAACGGTTATTGGGATATATTTCTGTTTATTTGTATCTTTGCCAACAACCAATTATCTCTATAAAATACTGACACCCATTCTGGGACCGAAAAAGAATCGGGAGGTGACAATGAAATGAAATGGTCGGAAACGATTCTGATGTTCATTGTTACCGGTATTATAACGGTAGTTGGTAATACCGTCGGCTACAAGCATCCATTGGGAGTTGCTATGGTCGGGTACTTATTTTTAATAGCAATTACCCTGCTGGGTATGGCTCTGGCCCGGTACTTGCCATTTAAGATGCCGATGGTATTTTGGATTTCAGTCCTGGCTGTGCTGTCTACATCACCAATTTCACCTTTTGCTAAAACAATCCTTGAGTATACCAATAAGATGGAGTTTTTGGCATTGGCAACCCCGATACTGGCCTATGCCGGTCTTGCCGTGGGCAAGGATTTAGACATATTTAAGAAAATGTCCTGGCGGATTATTGTTGTCGCATTACTTGTTTACACCGGTACATTTGTGTGCGCTACTATTATCGCTCAATTTATGCTCCGGGTTGAAGGTTTAATTTAACAACGACCTTTCACAATAAATCCTCATAATAGTAAAGACTTTCCAAAAAGTTGAGGTGTAAACATGAAGACTATTATTGACCGGGCAACCGAGTTATCACAACGTATTATTGATATCAGACGGGAATTGCACCGTTACCCTGAGATTAGTTTTAAAGAGTACCGTACAACCGAATTTATAACTAAGCTCCTTGTGCAAGCGGGCATTGAAATTGTGCCCTGGGGAGGTGACACAGGTGTTGTCGGCTTGCTCAAAGGGACTAAACCCGGCCCGGTAGTTGCACTGCGGGCGGATATTGACGCTTTACCGGTAGAGGAAGAAAATGAATGCTCTTACCGCTCACTGCATCCGGGAGTAATGCACGCCTGCGGTCATGATTCACACACAGCGAGCTTACTGGGTGCAGCCTTGATTTTGGCCGAGCTTAGAGAGAGCCTGGCAGGAACTGTTAAGTTTATTTTCCAGCCGGCAGAAGAAATCAATGCCGGAGCTAAAGCCATGATAGAACAGGGTGTGTTGAGTAACCCTGCCGTTGATGTAATCTTTGGCTTACATAACACTCCCTCTATTCCTGCAGGCCAGGTGGGCTGCAAGGAAGGCCCGCTGATGGCCGCTGTGGATACCACCTTTTTGACGATAAAAGGTATCGGTGGACATGGGGCAATTCCCCATAAAACAAGAGATCCGATTATGGCGGCAGCGGCCGTAATCCAGGGATTGCAGACAATTGTCAGTCGTCAGGTCGACCCTTTGTCTTCTGCTGTTATCTCTTTTGGTACGATCCAAGGCGGCCATGCTAACAATGTCATTCCGGAAAAGGTAGAACTCACCGGCACTGTCCGGACTTTTGACCCTGCTCTGCGCGCCGAAATGCCCGACAAGATGTGTAAGGTAATCAACGGTATTGCTCAAGCTATGGATACAGAAGCAGACTTTGTGTACCGCAAAGATTTACCCGCCGTATTCAACCCGCCGGAACTGACCAAATGGTGCCGGGAAGTCCTGGAGCAGGTGTTTGGCGATGGAGTGATTGTGCCGACACCGGGCATGGGTGGAGAAGACTTTGCAATATTCCAGGAAAAAGTGCCGGGTGTGTTCTTGTGGCTGGGGGTAGGCAATACAGCAAAGGGTATTGTTCATCAATGGCATAATCCCCGTTTTGATATTGACGAGGAAGCATTAAAATATGGTGCAGCGGCGTTAGCTCAGTTAGCACATACTTACCTGGAAAATAAAAAAATTTAATAAGCAAACCAGAACATGAATCTAATCAGGAATATAAGAAATAGACAAAAAGCAGGAAGCAGCTTTTTGTCTATTTTTCTAAAAAGGCCATATGGAAATGAGGATGGATCATGAGTATTAGTCTGACCGAGGAACAAGGAAAAGCATTATTAATCCTGCAAGATATTATATCTGCACTATGGGGCGAAGAAGTCTTGCTATTTCAGGCAGGAGAAGACTGCCGGGTAATGAGCCTGGTGGTTCCCGAATCATTTAGAGCGAAGGGTTACCGCTTAAATGTAGGCGATATGCTGCCAGACGGTTCAAGTGGCAAAAAGTGCATTGAATCCGGAAAAATCATAGAAGCATTAGTACCGAAGGAAGTTGTCGGTTTCCCATTGCGAACAATAACCGTGCCAATAATGAAAGAAGGAAAAGTAATTGGTTGTGCGGGTGTAGGTCATAATCGTGAAAAGCAAATGGTACTTAATGAAGTCGCCGAAAACCTTTCAGCAAGTTCTGAGGAAATTTCTGCCTCCACACATCAAATTCATGATCATTCAAATGAGATTGAACGCGCCACAGCTTTATTTATGCAATCATTTACAACCTTACTGACAAAAATAGAGGAAATAGATCAGATGAATGAAATTATTCGGAATATCGCGTCACAATCCAATTTGCTTGCTTTAAACGCTGCTATTGAATCCGCTCGCGCCGGCGAAAGCGGGAGAGGATTTTCGGTGGTTTCTGAGGAAGTAAGAAAACTGGCCAATAAAAGTGCCGAAACAGTCAAGAAAATCAATGCCGCATTGCTAAGTGTGCGGGAAGGTGTAAAGGATGTGAATGAAAAGGTAAATACAACTAATTCTCTACTGGCTATTCAAAAGCAAGCTACTCAGGAGATAAACGGGGCAATGCGCGGTGTTGCCGAAACAGCAATGACCTTAAATGAACTGAGTAGAAATATCTAATAAAAAGCTTTTTCCTTTTTAAATATGTGACTTATATTCATTTTGTTGATGACTGTCTGTTGATTTATTCCTAAGAAGGTGGAATGATTATGACTGATCACGTTAAGTTTTTTACAACAAATAAAGTACCCGCAGATTATTCTAATCATATTACGGAAATAACATTAGCCTATGAAACGTACGGAAAATTAAACCATACTAACGATAATGCCATATTAATAATCCATGGCTTTTCGTCAGATTCCCATGTTGCCTCACATAATATTAATGATGTACCGGGATGGTGGGAATGGGCAGTTGGCCCGGACAAGCCTCTGGATACAAATAAATATTATATTGTTTGCGCTAATAATTTCGGCAGCTGCTTTGGCAGTACCGGACCGGTCACTCCCCCGCCTTCCATTGCCGACATCGTGTTTTGTCAGCAAAAGCTGCAAGAGGAGTTGGGAATTGATAAATGGTACGCTGTCATTGGCGGATCGCTTGGCGGTATGGCCGTCCTGGAGTGGATTGCCTTGTATCCGGAGAATATTCAGCGGGCTGTATGCCTTAATGCCGGAGCTAAATTATCATTTATGGGGCAAGGGCTTACCGATATTCAACAAGAACTAATCCGGTCAGTACCTGACAAAGGATTTAATCTGGCACGACGCTTGGCCAACCTATCTTATGTAGGAGAAGAATTTTTTACTGAACAGCAACTAGAAAATCCGGACTGGCGACTTAACGACTTTTTAGAAGAAGAGTCCGCTATGTTTGTTGAGCGGTTTAATTGTAATAGTTATCTAAGTTTCTTGCAGGCTATGCGTAGTTATGATTTAACTCTTCGGAACTCACCTCTTGCTAAATGCTTGTCTAAGCCTCGAATACTTTTGGTTGGTTGCCTGGAAGATATTCTATTTCCTATCTGGGTCATTAAAGAAACAGAATTGCGGCTTAGCAAGTTCGTAAAAACAAACAAAGTAATTGTGAACTCTAAATTTGGGCATGATGCTTTTTTAATGGATGAATTGCTTTACGGTAAAATTATAAGAAATTTTTTGTGAATTAGATATTAAGAATTGCTTGCTGTTTATCGGGCATGGATCGCCGCTAAATACGGTTGGAGACAATAAATATATAAAAGGCTTCCGAATCCTCGGAAGCCTTGATCTC
The DNA here is from genome assembly GCF_014634905.1 of Sporomusa sp. GT1. Taxonomy (NCBI): domain Bacteria; kingdom Bacillati; phylum Bacillota; class Negativicutes; order Selenomonadales; family Sporomusaceae; genus Sporomusa; species Sporomusa sp. GT1. The sequence continues at coordinate 74,425 of NZ_BMBX01000006.1, forward strand.
TTTGGTGACCCACGTAGGAATCGAACCTGCAACCTACTGATTAAGAATCAATTTTGAGCGCCATTTTTCGTTTTCAAAACACCATGAATGCTTGATAGAACTTTTTTTCGCTTTGTAGTTGTACGGTTGGTAGTACAACTACGATTAATTGAAGGCAACCTGCTGTAAGATTGGCAAGGAGTGCCCCGGTCTGCCTCCCCATGCCCAGCTTAAAATGCCTTCCGGCAGGATACGACTTTAAGCGCAGCGATGGCTGAACGGAAGCGGATGAGGAGAGATGATTGAACTGTTACTGAAAATCAAGGCGTATTGGGTCCCAGTGCATTGTGATAATACTTAATTACATCTTTACGCGTTATAATCCCCATAAATTTTTCCCGGTCATCAACTACCGGAACAAAATTTTGATCCATAACGCGCAGAAGTAATTCATCCATGGTAGTATCAATCTTAATCGCAGGATTCCAGCTGCTTCGAATTATATTCAAAATCGAATACTCTTCCTGTAATTTCATGGTATACACACCACTATCCACTAGATGCCATAAGAAATCGCCTTCACTGACGGTTCCGATATAAGTTCCATCCTTTGATATAACAGGTATGGCCGTATAGCCATGAAACCTCATTTTTTCCAGTCCTTGCCGCAAGGAACAGTGATCGTAAAGAAATGCAACCATGGCTTTCGGTGTTAATAAGAAGAGAATGTTTTTTCCTTTATCCACGTAAACACTACACTCCATTTATTCTCTATCATTTCGATTAATTTTAACGAGAATGGGATACTTTCCAGGCATCAAGTGCCAAATTCAATTCCAGCACATTGACACGGGGTTCGCCCAAAATGCCCCATTGCCTTCCTTCCACATGCTGCTTCACCAGTTGTCGCACCACATCAGGACTTAGCCCACGCTCCCTGGCAACCCGCTGCGCCTGAGCATAAGCAGCAGCAGGTGTGATGTGGGGATCAAGGCCGCTCCCCGAGGCCAGCACTAAGTCAGAAGGTACCGCAGTCCCTGCAGGCAAGTCGTTTTCTTCCCGTACTTTTTGCACATTATCCTTCACCGTATCCGCCAGTTTCTGATTGGTTGGCCCCAGGTTGGAACCGGAGGAACTGGCCCCGTCATAGCCATCCTTGCCGGCCGCCGATGGCCGGCTATGGAAATAGCCGGGACTGGTAAAAATTTGACCAATTAATCTGGAACCGATCGGTACTCCGTCACGAACGATCATCGACCCGTTAGCTTGATCAGGAAAAACTACCTGTGACAAGCCCGTCATCACCAGAGGATAAACAAAACCGGTTATCATGGTTAGCGCGACAAAGAGGACTGCCGCACTGATAATTTGTCGAAACATTTTTGTTCACCACCCTTTCCTTTCATTCTGGAACCATTCTCTTTACCTTGCCGTCATTGCTAAACCAGTCCAAGTGCTACAATAATCAAGTCGATCAGCTTAATCCCAATAAAGGGAGCCAAGATTCCTCCTACACCATAAATCAGCAGGTTACGTCTGAGCAGGATTTCGGCTCCTACCGGCCGGTATTGTACTCCCCGCAAAGCCAGTGGGATCAAGGCGATGATAACTAAGGCGTTAAAGGTAACGGCACTTAGAATTGCACTTTCCGGAGTAGACAGGGCCATGACATTGAAGACGTTTAGCACCGGAAACGCTCCTGTAAACATAGCCGGAATGATCGCAAAATATTTGGCGATATCATTGGCCACACTGAATGTGGTCAGGGAGCCACGGGTAATTAAAAGCTGCTTGCCGATTTCCACCACTTCAATCAGCTTGGTGGGATTACTATCAAGATCAACCATATTGCCAGCTTCTTTGGCGGCCTGCGTGCCGCTGTTCATGGCTACTCCCACATCAGCCTGGGCCAATGCCGGTGCATCGTTGGTGCCGTCACCGGTCATGGCAACCAACATCCCCTGTTCTTGATACTGGCGTATTAACCGTAATTTATCTTCCGGCGTTGCTTCAGCCAGGAAATCATCCACTCCGGCCTCGGCAGCAATCGCCGCAGCTGTCAGCGGATTATCACCGGTAATCATGATGGTTTTGATCCCCATCTGCCTGAGATCGCGAAATCGTTCCTTAATACCGCCTTTCACGATATCTTTCAGGTGAATGGCACCAAGCACGTGTGCGCCTTCCGCCACGACAAGAGGTGTCCCACCGCTCTTGGCAATTGTCTCACAAGCTTTTTCAATCGCATCAGGGAATGCTCCCTCCTGCCCTTGCGTATATTTTTTGATGGCATCCACCGCACCTTTGCGGATTTCCCGGCCAGTTACGTTCACGCCGCTCATCCGGGTCTGCGCCGTGAAGGGAACAAACTCGGCTTCCATCGCCGTTAAGTTCCGTTCCCGCAGATTGTACTTCTCTTTAGCCAAGATAACGATGCTCCGGCCTTCCGGTGTCTCATCAGCCAACGAGGCCAGTTGCGCCGCATCGGCCAGTTGTTCCGGACTAATGCCGGGAGCCGGGATAAACTCAGTCGCCATCCGGTTACCAAGCGTAATGGTGCCGGTTTTATCCAGCAGCAGTGCATCCACATCACCTGCAGCCTCTACAGCCCGACCGGACATGGCCAGCACATTCCGTTTTAGCAGCCGGTCCATACCAGCAATGCCAATGGCCGAAAGCAACCCACCAATGGTTGTGGGAATCAAGCAGACCAGCAAGGCAATTAAAACTGCCACCGGTATATTAATCTCGGAATATATGCCAAAGGGTGCCAGCGTAGCTACGGCAAACAGAAAGATAATGGTCAAGCCAATCAGCAAAATCGTCAGGGCAATCTCGTTAGGTGTTTTTTGCCGTTTCGCCCCTTCTACCAGGGAAATCATCCTATCAAGAAAAGTTTCGCCGGGATTGGCCATAATCTGGATTTTAATCCAGTCAGACAACACCCGGGTTCCGCCAGTGACCGAAGATTTATCGCCGCCTGATTCGCGGATGACCGGCGCTGATTCTCCAGTTACAGCACTTTCATCGACCGATGCCATCCCTTCGATGATTTCTCCGTCGCCGGGAATGAAATCCCCGGCTTCCACAAGCACAAAATCCCCCTTACGCAGCTCGACAGCATCTACCAAGATCGTCTCGCTGCCGTTGACTTTCTTGGCCTTCGTCCGGCTGCGGCTGCTGCGCAAGGCATTAGCCTGCGCCTTTCCCCGTCCTTCGGCAACCGCTTCGGCAAAGTTAGCAAACAAAACCGTAAACCATAACCACAGTGTGATTTGCAAGGTAAAGAAGGTCGACTGACTGTCTCCCTGCATAAAATCGCGTACAGTAAACCAGGTGGTGATAATCGCCCCGATATACACGATCAGCATGACCGGATTCCGCATTTGTGTGCGCGGGCTTAACTTGCGAAAGGCATCGCGCACTGCAGTTCCTAAGATTTCTTTATTAAAACTGCCTCGAGTAGTATTCATTCCCATTCGCTCCTTTTAAAACATAGTCCCTTGCAGCATCAGCAGCTGTTCGACGATCGGTCCCAACGTCAGCATTGGTAAAAAGGTTAATCCACCAATGATCAGGACAATACCAGCTAAGAGCATCACAAACAGCCAGCCGGTTGTCGAGAATGTGCCGGAACCGGGAGGGGAAACCTTCTTTTCCGCCATGCCGCCGGCAATCGCCAAAATAGGTAGAATGACACCAAAACGGCCAATCAGCATTCCCACTGCCAGCATTACATTATAAAAGGGGGTGTTCGCACTTAAACCGCCAAAGGCACTGCCGTTATTACCTACGGCAGAAGCGAACGCATACATGACCTCACTCAGGCCATGCGGCCCGGGATTAAAAACAGAGGATGTGCCGGGTCCTGTGACTGCAGCAATAGCACTGCTGGTCAGGATTGTAACCGAGGGGAATAATATCCCCAGTGTTGCCATTTTGGTCTCCCGGGCTTCAATTTTTTTCCCGAGATATTCCGGCGTTCTGCCAACCATCAGCCCTACAATAAATACCGTCAAAATAACAAGCAGCATCATCCCGTAAAACCCGGCGCCAACCCCGCCGATAATGACTTCTCCCATCTGCATCTGCAATAAAGGAAAGAGGCCGCCCAGCGGTGTAAAGCTGTCATGCATAGCATTCACCGCACCGCAGGAAGCCGCTGTCGTAACCGTAGCGAACAAGGCCGAACCGGCGATACCAAACCGTACTTCCTTGCCTTCCATAGCTGTGGGACTGTCCACACCCCAGCCGGCCAAGTTCGGATTTCCATGCAACTCACTGAGGTAAGTCCCTGTCAGCATCAGAACAAACAACAACGCCATTGTCGCCAATACAGCGTATCCCTGCCGCCGGTCCCGGGCCATCCGTCCGAAAGCCAGCACCAGCGCTGTGGGAATGAGAAAAATACTGACCGCTTGCAGAAAGCTAGTCAACGGTGTAGGGTTTTCAAAGGGATGGGCCGAGTTGGCGTTAAAGAAACCACCGCCGTTAGTTCCTAACATTTTAATGGCTTCCTGAGAAGCCACCGGCCCCATTGCCAGAATTTGTTCCGCGCCCTCCAGCGTTTGTACTGTCAGGTAAACGGATAAATTCTGTATCGCCCCTTGCTGCACCAACAGTAAGGTAAACACAATCGCTAAAGGTAACAACACGCGTAGTGTGCCCCGCACCAGATCGACCCAGAAATTGCCGATAGTCGAAACCGACTTACGGGTTAATCCCCGGATCAAGGCCATTGCTACTGCCAATCCCACGGCTGCTGAAACAAAGTTCTGCACAGTTAGCGCCGTCATTTGGGTGAAATAGCTCATGGTCGATTCCCCGCCGTAGGACTGCCAGTTCGTATTGGTCATAAAGCTGACCGCTGTATTGAACGCCAAATGCCAGGGAGAGACGCCGCTGAGATCGGCTGGATTCCAAATGAGTGCACCTTGCAGAATTTGAATGAGAAAAACGACAGTTGCACCTAACACGTTAAATAGCAGTAGTGCTCCGGCATACTGTCGCCAATTCATCTCCTGTTCCGGCTTGATCCCTGCCAATCGGTAGAGCAGCCGCTCCAACGGCTGAAGCACTGGATCAAGGAATGTCTTTTCTATCGTAAACACTTTAGCCATATACTTGCTCAAAGGCCAAGCCAGCAGCAGTACCACAATGAGAAACAGCCCAAACATTATCATATCTGTCATCATGTTAAAAATCCTCCGGTTTCCATAAAGCGTAAAGTAAGTACACCAGTAACAAGACAGCCCCAATTCCTGCCAACCATAAGTCAGCCATAGTTTCCCTCCTACCGCCTTTGAACTTCAAATTTATTGTACCTCCGGTGGAGATAAAGATGCTGATAAAAGATTAGCTTAAGGCATAAAAAATATGTAAAGATTTCGCTCCCTCTGCCCTTTACGGCAAAAAAGAAACAGACCGCTTGTCATAAGCAGTCTGTTTCTTTTTAAATGACAGGCGTCTAACGCCCCATCAGCCGATAGCCAACGCCCGATTCGGTGACAATATAACGGGGCTGAGCCGGGTCCTGCTCAATCTTGCGTCGCAGCTGGCCAATGTAGATGCGAATATAGTGGGTATCCTCCCCGCAAGCATTGCCCCACCCCGCCTTTAACAATTGCTTGTGCGTCAACACCCGCCCAGCATGGAGCATCATGAATTTGATCAATTCATACTCCGTTGGCGTCAGTTTGATCTCCCGTTCATCCACAGTGACCCGTCGTTGCAGCAGATCGACAGCCAAACCACCGCAGCGCCGGATCGGTTCGTTGTCACTGCTTCCTACCCGGCGCAGGCAGACCCGTATACGTGCCATAAGCTCACCTATCCCGAATGGCTTGGTAATATAGTCATCTGCACCGGCGTCCAGCGCAGCAATCTTTTCCTCTTCCTGCTCACGGGCTGTCAAAATAATCATGGGTACCGCTGACCACTCGCGAATCTGCTGAATAACCTGTTTGCCGTCCATATCCGGCAATCCCAGGTCCACAATGACCAGATCAGGTTTAAAGGCCGCCGCCTGCTGAATGCCTTCCAGCCCATTTGCCGTCTCGCATAATTGATAACCATGCGCAAGCAGAGAAACATGGAGTAATTTTCGCATTTGCGGCTCATCATCAACCACCAAAATTCGGAGTCCCTTTTCTGTCATCCCACTCACTCTCCTTAATCACACTCCGACTACCATTAGCAGGTACAGGTACAGCAAAAACAAAAATTGCTCCTCCACCCGGGTTATTCTTAGCCCAAATTCGCCCCTGATGAGCTTCTATGATACTTTTGCAAATGGATAAACCCAAGCCTGTGCCGGCAACCTGTACGGCCTGCTGCGATGCCCGGTAAAATTTATCAAATATTTTAGCTAAATCCTGCAGGGAAATGCCACAGCCATTATCTTCTACGGAAACAAAAATTTCCGACCCGCTTTGCTCAGCGGCAATGGTGAGTTCTGTGCCAGGAGGCGAGTATTTAATGGCGTTATCCAGTAAATTCACTACAACATGCTCCAGTAAGACGCAATCGGCCCGAAGCAGCGGCAAATCAGGAGCGATCCGGGTCCTGAGGATATGATTGTGCGTTGTTTCACCCATGCGGCGAATTGCTGTGCCCACAATATCTTCTACATCACACCAGTCTATCTTTAATTGCAGCATCCCGCTTTCCAGCCGAGCAGTGTTCAGTAAATTTGCCACTACGCGCTCCATGCGGGTAGCACTACTTTTCACCGTTTCCAGCAGTTCCTGGCGGATTTCAGCGCTATATTGCGTCGAGCTATCCAGTAAAGTGGCAATAGCCGCGCTAATTTCAGCCAGCGGCGTCCTTAGTTCGTGAGAGACTGAATTAAATAATGCCGTGCGCAACTGATCAGACTCTTTTAATAATGCCGCCTGCCGGGCAGCCTCCGTTAGCTTACCCCGTTCCACGGCAATGGCTGCCAAGCCTGCCCAGGCATAAATTAGCTGCCGCTCTTCCTGCGTCATTTTCTGCTGCCCCAATTCGATACCAAATACCCCTACCGTCCGTCGGTCAACGGTCAGCGGCACGAATAAAAATTCAGCACCAGGCAGCGTCTCCGTAGATCGTCCTGCTACCTGCCCATTAACCCAAACCCAATTCGCCACTGCATGTTCTGCGGCAGGCAATTCCGCTTGGCTTCCTCTGCCCTCCGGTATATTAGCCTCATATTGTGCTTCTACCTTCAAACTTCCCTGTTCTTCCGGCAAGAGCAGTACCGTATTTCGTCCAAGCGCTACACCTGTGTGTCTGACAAAGGTCCAGGCAATCTGGTTTACATCAATAATCGCCGCAATCTGGCTGCTAAAATCATATAAGGTACGGACACTGGTTTCCCGCTGCCTTGTCAGACGCACTTCTTTTTTTAGCATTTCCGTCCGACCGCCAACTACAAAGGAAATGACCAGGAAAATAGTAAAACTCCATAAATAGCGAATATCACTCACATTAAATGTTAACAGAGGCGGAGTAAATAAAAAGTCAAACGCCAGGACACTGGCCAGCGCTGTAATATAGGACGGCCAACGGCCCCAGCGGACAGCGGTAAATAAAATCGGCAATAAATACAACAGGGCAATATTGACCTGCTCTAATTGTTCTCTGCCCACCCAGCTAATAGCCGTAACCACTGATGTCATCACCAGCCCTCCGGCAATCGGCAACCAGGCGATTGCCGGCACGTCATTCCGGGCGGTGCTGATAGCAGAATGCGTTTCCGCCTCTGCTTTACTTTGAATGACATACACGTTAATGCCCTCACTCTTTCGGAGCAGCTTGTCCACCAGTGACCCATGCCAAAATTCCCGCAGACGGCTATGGCGCGGTTTGCCGATCACAACAGCCGTTACATTTTCGTTACGGGCAACGTTCATCATTTCCTCAACAATGTCGTTGCCAGCCACCGTAACAATTTTGCCACCCAATTCCTCTGCCAGGTTCAAATTGCGCCACACCCGGTCCCGTTCCTTTTCCCCCATGGGAAAGCGGCGGGATGGGGTGTCGACATAGACAGCCAGAAAATCCGCCCGTAATCCTTTTGCCAAACGCTGAGCAGCCCGGATAAGCTGGGCCGAAAAAGGGCTGGCACTGACACAAACCATTACCCGGCCGGCTGCCGGCCATGGCCCGTCAATATGATTTTTCCGCATGTATTCTGCCATATCCTGATCGACCCGGGAGGCGGTAAAACGCAGGGCAAGCTCCCGCAAGGCATTAATATTTCCCGGACGGAAAAAACTTTTTAACGCCTGCTGCGCCTGACCGGAAATATAGACCTTGCCGTCCTTTAAACGTTTAATCAGATCTTCCGGCGGTATATCAATCAACTGGATATTGTCGGCCTGCTCCACAAACGAGTCCGGGACTGTTTCCCGGACAATGATACCAGTAATCTGGGCAACCACATCGTTGAGACTTTCGATATGTTGAATATTCAGCGTTGTATAAACATCGATTCCGGCATTTAATAACTCCTCTACATCCTGAAAGCGCCGGACGTGCCGGGAGCCCTTCACGTTGGTATGTGCTAGTTCATCCACCAATACCAGTTCCGGCTTTTGCTCCAGAATCGCGTCAATCCCCATTTCCGTCAGCTTCTTGCCCCGGTATTCTAATATGGTAGGAGCAATGCGTGGTAAGCCTATCACTAATTTCTCCGTCTCTGCCCGGCCATGCGTTTCCACCCAGCCAATTGCCACCCGCACACCTTCTGCCAACCGGTCATGCGCGGCTTCCAGCATGGTATATGTTTTACCAACCCCGGCGGCCGCTCCCAAAAAAATCGTTAACTTCCCCTGATGCTCTTTATGAATTCGTTGCAGCAACTCTTCAGGGTCAGGCCGGCGTTCCTCCTCTTTTTTCATGCGCTATATCAACTCCTTATTAAGCAAACGTTTATCTTATTCTAAGTATTGAGGCAATGGGTCCACACTAGTAAGAAACAGCATCCGATTTTAAAAAGTAATGTCAAGTTTTTATTACGCCTACAACTATTGTTTCCTGCTTGAATACCATTTCACCTACACGTCTCCAACAAATCATTTTAGCAAGCATTTATCTGTACTACGAATCATAAAACCATATTTTATAAGAAGTACCGTGCCTTCAGCGGACACGGTACTCTAACCCATCTATTTCTGCAAGTGAAAGGAAAACGTAGCAACTCTTCCAGCGGCAAATGCAACTGTTCCGCCATATCTAAATAATGCCTCTTTATTTTTTTAAGGATAATCATCATGGCAGCTGCAGCCATTAGCAAAAGCGCGCAGCACCAACGCCATTATCATCCAATCCAACTCCTGGCGGACCAGTGATTACCGCCTGCTATGCTTCCTGTATTTTACGAATAAGTTGCCGTGACTAAGCTGAGACGTGGGTCTTATCGATTGTATAATTCCTGATATCTCTTCTTATTCCAAAGCACTTCACGGATAAACTCTCTGGTTTCCGGAAACGGAATTTGCTCTATATCACGAAATTCCATAGTCCACCCATGTTGTTCCATCCATTCTTTTACGTTACCTCTACCAGCATTATAAGCAGCTAACATCAGTACTTCATTCCCATGAAATTCATGCTTTAGTGATGCTAGATACCACGTACCGAACCGAATATTAACTTCCGGCGATGCTAAATCCTGCAGCTGAAAACCAGGATCTTCGCTCTGCACGGCAATCCACTGTGCGGTTTCAGGCATTAACTGCATTAAGCCTACTGCCCCTACAGGCGACTTGGCTTCTAACACAAACTTACTTTCTGCCTTGATGACTCCGGTTACCAGCCACGGGTCCAGCTCATGTTTTGCGGCATATTGACATACGAGTTCATTATAGAGAAAAGGATAGGCATATTTTTTTTGAAACCAATCGCTAGTATATATACAACTTGCCCCGACTACAAGAAACACCCCGACTACCAGGACTTTCATCCAGGTATAATTCACTATAGGATCACTCCGTTGTTAAGATTTCTAAATAGGATCTACAAAGCAACCAGTCTGAATAACGCTACTATTTTACCCTTAAATGCTGTAAAGATGTCGTTAAGAAATAGCTCATTCATGTAAAAAAAATGTAAAGATTTTGCTCAAATCCAAATTCACGGTAATTAAAAAGCATCATCTCCTGTTTGTGAACAAACAGGAGATGATGCTTTGAATATTAATAATCCAGCCCAAAAACTTCGTTGACTATACCCATTGCCATACCTGCGCCAATAAAACCAAAACAGGCTAAACACGTCTGCTTACATTTTCCCTGTGGTTTGGCGCAGTTACTATAAACAAAAGACTTCCGAATCCTCGGAAGCCTTGATTTCTTCTGGTGACCCACGTAGGAATCGAACCTACAACCTACTGATTAAGAGTCAGTTGCTCTGCCAGTTGAGCTAGTGAGTCATGTTATGGCTGGGGCGCTAGGACTCGAACCTAGGAATGCGGGAGTCAGAGTCCCGTGCCTTACCAACTTGGCGACGCCCCAAAAACTTTAGTTCATGTTTTTTGTCACAAAAACTATTATATATATTTTCTATTGTTTTGTCAAATTTATTCTATACCGTATGGTATGCTGGAATTTCCTTATCTACCGCTTTTACATTAGAGTTTACAATCCACTTCCCGCAGTGCTTACAGCGAACTGTCGCTTCAGGTAATGCCCAAGCCAGTATTCTTCCGCATGTTTCACACGTAAAAGCAACTAATAACGGCTGCGTTTGATTATTCGTAGTGACACCCCTTTCTTTATTTATTACCTCTTATTTCCATAAAAGTTTTTATATTCCTGCAAACCATGTAAAATAAATTCATTCCTGGAATCAGCAAGCAGGCTTTCGGGAACAAAACCTTTACCTAAAACAGTTGCCAACAGGAATAATTATGCAACAAGCACGGAATTTCCGCTGCAGGAAATCCCGTGCTTGTTACTTGTTTGCCCCTGGCTTTTACAGGTTGCCATTAATATCTAAAACAGCATTCATACTACCGGTACGATATCCGGCCAAATCCAGTGTAACATAAGTAAACCCTAATTTCCGGAGCTCTTTAGTAATCAGAGCTGCTGTATCTGCTTGAGCCAATACCGGGATATCTGCCTGAGCTACCTCAATACGGGCCAGATTATCATGGTGTCTAACCCTGATCTGACCCTGGCAAAATTGCTTAACAAACCCCTCGGCAAGCTCAATTTGCTTCAGCCTCCCGGCTGTAACCGGCAAGCCGTAAGCTACCCGCGAAGACAGACAGGCTGCGCTGGGTTTGTTCCAGGTAGGCACACCCCACTCCTTAGATAGGGTGCGTATTTCCGCCTTAGTCAGTCCGGCTTCCAGCAAGGGGCTGCGAACTCCTGTCAACTCGTCAATAGCCCTCATACCCGGACGGTAATCCGACTTATCATCCGCATTCGAGCCTTCCAGTACCCAAGCTATCTGCTCAGCATCTGCCCATTGTCTTAGCGCGTCAAAGCGTTCTTTTTTGCAGAAATAGCAGCGATCCGGCGTATTGGCGACAAACTCTTCGCTGGCAAGTTCGCTGATGTGTAAAAGGACATGCCTGATACCAATTTTTTTCGCAATGGCAATGGCCTCCTGCCGTTCCGACTCAGGCAGCGTTTCTGAATAGGCAGTAACAGCGACAGCCTGATCACCTAACGCCCGCTGGGCCGCTGCCGCCAAAAAACTGCTGTCAACCCCTCCGGAGAAAGCCACTGCTACCGCTCCCATTTCCTTCAATAATTGTGTCAGCTTTTCTAATTTCTCAGTGATTTGCATGCTAGCTCCTCCTGCATCTTGATGTCTTAAATAACATAATCCTGATTGATGTCCTGGACCAGTTCGAATTCCTGAAAAACTTTCTGCCGGTAAGTGATCAGACCGGCATCCCCCCGATCACAGGGTCTTGGCAACTGTATATCAATCATCTGTTTGATCCGTCCGGGGTTAGGTGACATAATAGCAACTCGCTGCGCCAAATACACCGCCTCGTCAATATCATGGGTAACAAATATTATCGTCGGCTGCTTTTCCTGCCAAATTCTTAGTACTTCATCTTGCAGCCGATAGCGGGTAAACGCATCTAAGGCAGCAAAAGGCTCATCCATAAACAGAATGTCAGGTTCGACTGCCAACGCTCTGGCAATAGCTACGCGCTGCTTCATCCCGCCCGAAAGCTGTCTGGGAAAACTTCCGGCAAATTCGGTCAAGCCCACCAGTTCCAAGTACGCCTCCGCCCTTTCCCGGGCGGCTGCGCCCTTTATCCCCTTGGCCTCAAGACCAAAGATAACATTACCCAATACATTCCGCCAGGGAAACAGGCCATAGTCCTGAAATATGGTGATATGTTTGGGATTTGGGCAGGTGGCAGGCAATCCGTCAATGGTTAGTGTTCCGCCTGTCGGCTGTTCAAATCCGGCCATCAAATTCATCAGTGTTGTCTTGCCGCAGCCGCTTGGGCCGAGCAGGCACAGAAACTCGCCAGACTCAATCTGTAGATTGATATCCACAAGAACATCAAGCTGTTTGCCCTTAACTCCCGGAAAACTTTTGTATATATTGTTTATTTCTATTTTTGCCAAATTACCACCTCATAGTTTAACCCATTCCCCATTTACGGTTAATTCCTTTTTCCGCCCAGCCCATCACCGTGTTTACGGCAAGCCCCAGCAGGCCGACAACCAGCATGCCGCCCATAATCCAGTCTGTCCGCAAGAAGTTGCGGGAATCTATAATTAAATAGCCAAGACCGGATTGCGCTCCCAGCATTTCGCCGGCCACCAAATGAATCCAGGCTATGCCTATCGCAAGATTAAGGCCAATCATAATGTACGGAAAGGCGGCCGGAATAACGATTTTGGCAAACAGCATGCCTTTGCCTACACCAAAGTTTTGCGCAACTTTCAAGTAAACGGGATCGATTTTTCTAACAGCACTAATTGTGGATAATAATATAGGGAAAAAGGCCGACAGGAAAATGATAAATATCGCCGGAGCGTTCCCCACACCAAACCACAGCACCGCCAGCGGAAACCAGGCAATCGGCGAAATGGGCCGCAATATCTGGAGCAGCGGTCCCACTGCCGCCAGCGAATAGGTATGCCATCCCAGGATCAGCCCTAAGGGAACAGCGGCAATGAGCGCCAGGCTGTAGGAGATGGCAAAACGGACAAGGCTTACTTCAATGTGCTCCCACAATAAACCGGTTGCCGCCAATTCGCTTAAACCAGCAAGCACCGCAGACGGTCCCGGCAGCTGCTCGGGAGTATAAAACCCGGCTGCCGCCTGCCACACTCCCAGAAAGGCGATAATCGCCAGCCAGGGTAAAATAATCTTAGTTGTTAACTGTTTTTTCTGCATAACCGGCTTACACCCCAAAGGCTTTTTTGGCAAACCGGTCATCAATATATTGAGCCAGGTCAATCTTATCTTTAGTAATCCCAAATTGGAGGAGATATTCCTGTGTTGCGGCAAAATCCCTGATATCAGGCACAAGATTATTAAAAGTGATCCTGCCTTTAGGATTTGTCAGTACATGTTCCACGACTTCCTGCTTTTGTCCCAGATATTTAAGTGACAATTTCGCTGCTTCTTGCGGATTGTTGTCAATAAAGGCAGCCGCTTTGGCCAAGCCTCCCACCAGTTCCTCAACAGCCTCGGGCTGCTTTTGCACTACTTCTTCCTGCATATTAAGCACGCAGCAGATATGATCATGCCAGATATCTTTGCTTAACACCAGTACTTTGCCTACCTTTTGCATCTCAGCCTGCCCGCCAAATGGTTCAGCTACAATGAACGCATCTATTTTGCCTGTTGAGAGTGCATTAACCATCTCCGGCGGCGACATATCTATAAACTTTACTTCAGAATTAGGATTAATGCCTTTTTCGGTCAGCACTTTGTGGATAAGTACATTATGGGTGGAAAACCGGCTGGGAATCGCAATAGTCTTGCCGCGCAAATCTTCAATTTTGTTAAGCTCCGGAATATTTTTAGCCGTCAGCACCGAGCCGTTGCGATGCCCTAAAAATACAGCCTTAACCGGCACGCCTTTTTGTTTTAAGCTCATACCGATCGGCGTCAGCGCAAACGCTCCTTGAATGGCATTGCCCTTAAGCGCCTCGGCTAATTCTGCCCAACCGGAAAATTTAACAGGTTCAAGCGTAAATTGCCGGAACTCCGTCTGGCCATGGGCAATCATGGTGAGATGGTCGGTGATGGGCAAATAGCCAATTTTTATTGTCGGTTTATTCTTGCCTTGATTGGAGGCTCTGCCTGTTTCGGTGGTGCTGCCACATCCGGCCAGGGTTAATCCGCCGACAAGGCCCACTGTCACAAATACACTTTTCTTAATAAACTCTCTTCGATTCATACTCTACCTCCTGCTCTATTTTGATTCGATAACTCCCTAACGTGATAAGCCGAGTCTCTCTATTACTTGCTGTTCCAACCTGCATGCTTTCTTCTTTGCTCAAAATCTGCGGCAATCCTCTTGCCTAAGGCCGTCGGCTCAGGTACAACCACCATGACAGAGCCCAGCAGTTCCTGCGTTCCATGAGCAAAGAAGCCGGCCACTTTATCAGAACCCAGTACAGGTGCCGGAATACAGTGATAGGAATTAAGACCCATCAGCCTAAAGCTCAGCGCCGCGCCGACACCTTTTTCATTTGACCATTCAGGACTGGCAAAGGCAAACGGCATCTGTGTCAAAGGCTGACCGCATTTATCGGCCAATGCCCGGAATAGTCCGGATGCCCGTGCATTATCCAGACATTCTCCCGTATGCCACACCGGCGGCAGCTTTCTGGCTTCCAGCACTTCCTTAAGGCCGGGACCTGCCTTCGTTAGCGCTTTTTGCGTACAATAGCCAAGTTTTAAGAGCGGGAAAGAGGCACAACCGTTAGTAAGAACAAGAATATCATTGGCAAGCAAGGTATCGGCTACCTGGACAACGGCTTGTTCATAAACAACCTTGGGGTTATTGCAGCCGACAAGGTTAACAATGCCCTTTATTTTGCCGGCTTTAATTAAGGCTGCCAGTTCATCCAGGCTGCCAAAAGCCTGGGTAATATTCTCCACCGAGAAACCAACCTCGGCCTCCAGGCTAACCTCCGGGATATATACATTGCCTTGCTGCCGTGCAGGATAATTGGTTATTGCCAGTTTGACAATGTCTTTGGCTTTGTCCAGTATCTGCTCCATATTGGCATGATGGTGATCAAAAGCAATATGGATGGCACCAGGCAGACGGCAGGAATCACTGGTAGTGATCACCTTGGTGTGGAAGCAGGCGGCCACATCCATAATGCCTGGGAAAATATCCTGCAAATCGGCTACCCAGGCATCCAGTGCCCCTGTTCCCATAATCAACTCAGCTCCCAGCGCGTTGCTTAAGGGATGAACCTCGCCATAGCGATATAACGAAGACAAGCCTGAACAGCAAATACCATACAAACGAATGCCTGCAGCTCCTTGCGCCTTGGCTAACTCGATAAGTTCCGGCTCCCTGCTGGCCTGTACTAACGCCGAAGGCATAACCGGTGAATGTCCATGCAGCGCAATATTGACATATTCGGCTTTAATAGCAGCAAAATTAGTTTCGATATAACTGCGTTTGGGCGGCCCATACAGACAGTCGGCAGCAATCGACGATCCCAGTACACTGTTCCAGGAGAATGCCAAGCCGCAGCGCAAGAGCTGTTTCATGAGATTTTCCCAGTCGCCGTCGGTCCCTGTGCCGGTACGGTGCAGGGCTTCAAAGACTTCATGATAGGAACCCAGGGGGATAATATCAAGCTCCGACCAGGTTGCCACCCGTTCGGGAGGTGCCATGGCAGCAATTGTCCGGTGTGCGGCCGGCACGGCACGGGACATATCTTCCAGCAGCAGGTCGGCAAGCTGCTCAGCCAATTGCGCCACCGTTTTATCTTCCTGATAAATGCCAAAGGCTTTAGCGGTAGTCACAATTTTTTCCTGTCCTAAGAGCGGTAAGGACAATTCACCACAGGCCGCCTTTTTAAGAGTCAGCAGTACTTCCCGCCCCCGTGAACCATGAGAAGCTACCCCGGCGGCCACCCAGCGCAGAATATTACGGGCAACGATGACATGGGCGTCGGCGCCACAGACGCCTTTGGGGCTTTTCTCAGTAATCTTACATGGCCCCATATTACAAATCCGGCAGCAGGTTCCAGCCAACCCGAAAGCACAATGTGGTTTTTGCGCATCAAAGCGGTCAAAGGCAGTAGCGATTCCGGCTTCATCCAGGTGGGTAAGCATCTGTCTGACACCGGGATCAGGTGTTTGTTTAATCACTTGCTCTTTAGACGGAAAGGTTTTCCGGTGCTCATTAATGGCTTCAAAGTTCATGGTTGCCTCCTATAAGGTGTGATAAAGCAGACGGTTAGCTTCAGGTGGGAGCTTCGCCCCATCGGAAGGTTAGTCTCAGGCTTAGAAACGGTGCGGGCATTTCAGGAAAAAAAATAAAAGGCCAAAGAATCACCCGTATTAGGGCAATTCCCAAGCCTTTAGTCTGTCTAATCAGCTGAGGTATATATAATCTATATAGTAGTATAAAACGAGAATAGCATAGCAGTTCGTCTATTGTCAACAAGTAATTATCGTTAAAATATAAAAATGCTCTTGATTTTCATATTGTCAGGCAGCGTATTAGTGTCGCCGCCGTTTAGCCAGGCAACGGGCATATTGTCGGTACTGAAATCAAGTTCATAGCGAATCTTGCTATCCCGCGCAATGGCGTACAATGTATCGGTATACTGGATCGAGCCGAGGGTGCCGGTTTGCCGCAATTCTCCCAAGGTGGTTCCTACCCCGATACCCTGAGTGGTCTTGTAACGATCATCAAAAACACGAATGGCTGTGATAACTTTATCCTCGGTTTGTTTGTTAAGAGCAAAATAAACGGTTAGTGCCGGTACTTTTTCCTGCCCGTCATAGGCCCTTAATACCGGATAAGCCCGTCCGGCAAAAAACTCTTCTCCCGCGCTGACGGCCTGCTTGCCAAACTGCTGGTAGAGATGGTCAACCGATGTCCCCACACCAATGGCTCCGGCATAACCGGTAGCTAATGTGAATTGACCTGCCGGCTGGCTGACGGTGGCAGACGGCCTGTTAAAAGCAGGAGGTTGAGTATGTTTCGGAATTGTTCTGACGACCTGCTGCTTGGTTTCATTGTCACCAGGCATTTTTTCATTTGCTTTGGGAACCGAGTCCACCTTCTCTAAGGCGTCTTTGAGTTCAGTAATACCGGCAGCTACCAGCGCAGTAAGCACGCGGCGGTCATTCCTGGCCCTGGCCATATTGACAACATTATCGCCGTTACTGTCATTGACAGTGACATTAGCGCCATTTTGCAGCAGAGCAGTTACCACTTTGGCATGACTGTTCCAAACTGCTTTCATCAGCGCGGTCTGGCCATCCTTGTCACGCACATTTATATCCGCGCCTTTATCCAGCAATTGCCGCACCACCGCGGTCTGGCCATAAGCCGCCGCTGCGTGCAATGGTGTAAATCCGTCATTTTTCCGGTAAGCGTCGGGAGACATACCGGCCTCAATAAACAAAGCCGTAACCTCTTTATTGCCTCTGCCGGCATACTTGACAAAATTATCGGCAGTAAAACTTATGCTCATACGGGCAAGGCGGTTTTCTGGCAATTGGGCAGCTTCCAGCTTGACCTGGCTGTCTACAATGCCATAATAGGCCCCTAACCCAACAATAGCAGGCAAAAGAATTAAGGCAAAATACACAAGGTGCTTAGGCTCAATTCGCTTAGCCACCTCATCCAGTGTTGTCTTAGCGCTTGCATAAGCTCCGGAGAAATCAGGTTTTGCAACTGCCGGCGGCTTTATCGTTTTTAGTTGTCCTATGAATGCTTTTATTTTAGCTGTGAAGTTTGCCCACATAATCTAATAACACTCCGTAGGTAAAATTAACTAACACCAGTACTATATTCGTCGAAAAAGGTCATTTTCCCTTTTATTAGCTAATTAATGAGGAAAAACTTAATGATTTGTTAATAAAAGGAGGAGAGCTACTTTATCAAAACCAGGAGAAGAAGAGCAGCAGCAGCACTTCTTCAAACCATTATATTGACACGCTTACTCTTTTTCTTGTGAACTGCCTGTTTCCTTTCGGCGTTTTCCTCAATTTGTGCTTTGGCTTCCGCATTTTTCCGGCGCACAGCCACTTCCGCCGCAGCAATCCCGTATTGCACCGATTCCCGGAGGTCACGGTCAACCTCAGAAATATAGGTTTTATCCTCCTGGCTGCCGCCACTAAAGGCACCGATACAAGCTTGTCCCGGATGACCGGCCTTACCGGCAGCAGACAAGAGCTTACTCAGGCTTCTATTTACTAACAGACGCTCATGCTTGGCCAGCGCCCGTTCCCTGGCCCGCTCCTTTTTAGCAATAGCAGCCTCCCGCTCCAGTCTTTTCTCCTCCAGCTTTTTAGATATTTCATCATACAGTTTCTGGGCAATCTCTTGATCGACGGCAACCAATTCTCGGAGCTGTTGTTTTATATTTCCCGGCTGCTGCCGGTCACCGTCTTTGTTACCGGTATCGCTCTGCTGCAGTTTCTGGAGAAGATTCGCACGCTGCTCCCGTAAAGCCGCCATATTATTTTTTGGCATAAAGGTAGCCAGCAAACTGTTTAAGCCGGCTTGATCGATAGCCATATTTCCCACTCCATCCGTACTTCTTACTACTTATTATATCGACAATTTACTGAGAAAATTAAGTAGTACTGCCAATATCCTACTCCGCTCCGTATAACACAAACCTCCGAAGCTCATTTTCGAGCTTCGGAGGTTTACTCAGCTATTTCACACTGATGCTTCAAGCTGAGCCTGCCACATGGCGTAATACTTGCCACGCTGCTGCAGCAATTCTTGATGAGTGCCCTGTTCGGCAATTTTCCCTTGGGCAAGAACCAGAATCTGATCGGCGTTTTGGATTTTATTGTGCTGAGTGAATCTTTCCTTTCTTCCAGCCCAGTTTCGCCACAATCCATTCCACAACCACAAACAATACGGGAATAAGGAAAATACCGAGAGCGGTGGCAACCGTCATGCCGCCGACTACCGCAGTTCCCATCGCCTGTCTGGCCCCCGCTCCGGCTCCGCTGGCAACAGCCAGTGGCAGGCAGCCGATAATAAAGGCAAATGAAGTCATTAGTATCGGCCGGAGACGTAAAGCGGCAGCTTCAACAGCAGCGGCGACCGGATCCATTCCTTTATCCACCCTGACTTTGGCAAACTCAACAATGAGAATTGCATTTTTAGCGGCTAAACCGATCAGCATGATTACCCCGATCTGCATATAAACACTGTTTTGCAGATTCATCACATACTGGGATAATAACGCTCCAAAAATACCGGTTGGCACCGAAAGCATGACGGCATACGGAACACTCCAGCTCTCATACAGCGCCGCCAGGCACAAAAAGACAAAGATCAACGCCAGCGCCAGAATCTGCATGGTTGTGCTGCCGGCCTTCTTTTCTTCCCGGCTTTGTCCCGACCACTCAACGTTGTAGCCGGACGGCAGTATTTCCTTAGCCAGTCTTTCCATGGCCGCAATGGCCTGCCCGGAGCTGTAGCCTTCCGCCACCGAGCCGTTAATTTGAATGCTGCGGGCACCGTTGAAGCGCGATATATTTGATGTTCCTGTCGTTAACTTGGGTTTTAGCAGTGTATCCAGCGGAACCATTGATCCGTTTGAGGAACGTACATAGATAAATCGGGTCATATCCGCATCACCGCGAAATACCCGGTCAGCCTGCATAACAACTTTGTAGGTCCGTCCAAACATGTTGAAGTCGTTTACCTGATAACCGCCAAAGTTTACCTGTAAAGCCGTAAAAACATCGTCTAAGGCAATCCCCAGATTTTTTACTTTTTTCCGGTCAATTTCAAATTCGTATCCGGGAGAATCGCTTTTGTAGGTGGAGTATACCGCAGTCACTTCCGGCTGCTGATTGGCAGCCTGCACAAACTTTTTCGTAATATCATCCAATTCTTCTTTGCTGTGTCCGGTCAGATCCTGAAGCACCATGGTAAATCCGCCGACCATACCCAGCCCCGGCAATGCAGGTATGTTAAAAGCCATAACAGAAGCTTCAGGATACTGCCCTGATTTTTGCATAACGTCACCAATCAGGGCATCAATCTGCGTGGCCGGATCTTTCCGTTTATCCCACGGATCAAGACTTGCAAAGATTGTAGCAGCGTTGGACTTAGCCGCATTAGACAGAATATCAAAACCGCCAATTCCCATCATCAGATTGATTCCCGGCTGTTGGCCGGTTTCCGCCAACAGCCGGTCAATGACTTCCTGCGTCCGGTTCAAGCTTGCACCTTCCGGCAAGTTGACGGAAATCGCAAAATAGCCCTGGTCTTCATCCGGGATAAAGGTTGTCGGCACGATCTTATACAGATACGCCGTTCCCACCAGGATTACCATCAAAAAAATACAACAATACTTTGCCTTTTTGATTAACAATTTCACCGTTTCACTGTAAGCGTTTGTCGTCCGGTCAAACCAGTCGTTAAACCGGGTAAAAAATTTGTTCAGCAAACCGCCTTGCGTCTGTTCTTCATGGGGCTTCAACAGCATAGCACACAAAGCCGGAGTCAGGGATAAGGCGACAACGGCCGACAGCGCCATTGACACGGCAATCGTCAGGGCGAACTGACGGTAAAGAACGCCGACCATACCGCCGATAAAGGCAACCGGAATAAATACAGCCGCAAGCACAAAGGCAATGGCAATGACCGGCCCCGATACCTCCTCCATCGCTTTTCTCGTGGCTTCCACCGGCGTCATTTTGCTGTGGCGGATATGGTGCTCAACTGCTTCAATAACAACAATCGCATCGTCGACCACCAGGCCGATCGCCAGCACCATGGCAAACAGCGTCAGCGTATTAATGGAAAAGCCAAGCATAATAAAAGCGCCGAAGGTCCCGATCAGCGATACCGGAACCGCCAGCAGTGGAATCAGCGTCGCCCGCCAGCTTTGCAGAAAAATAAATACAATGATCATGACCAGGACCAGCGCTTCGGTAAACGTTTTGATTACTTCCGTTATCGACGCTGAAATATAGTCCGTATTATCGAAAACATTGGTATAGTGCATATCGGGCGGAAAAGATTCAGCAGCAGCAGCCACCGCTTTTTTCACGCCCGCAATGGTATTCATTGCATTGGCGTCATTGGTCAGCTGAATGCCGATGGCAACCGCATTTTTCCCGTCCTGCTTACTGCTGTAATTCATTTCCTTGCCGCCATTTTCAACCCGGGCAATATCTTTAAGATAAATAAAGGAACCATTAGGCTGCGCCTTTACAATGATATTCTCAAAATCGGCAATACTGGACAACCGGCCCTGCACCTTGCCGGTATACTGAAACTCCTGCCTGTCCGGCACCGGCATGCCGCCAATCGTTCCGGCCGGCGCCTGCACATTCTGCTCTTTAATAGCCGCAGCCACGTCAGTCACCGTTAATCCCAATTCCGCCAGACGGTCGGGATTAATCCATATCCTCCGGGAGAATTCCGTCCCAAAAACGGTAACATCTCCCACACCGTTCACCCGTTTAAGCATATCCAGCAGATACACTTTTACATAATTGGTTAAAAACATACTGTCATAGGTGCCCTTGGGCGAATAAAAGCTGAGTAGCATCGCCATATCCGAGGAAGCTTTCTTGGTTGTGATACCATATGCGGTTACCTCAGACGGTAAAGTCGCATTGGCCTGCGCCACACTGTTTTGCACCTTAACGGCGGCAATATCACCGTCCACCCCCAAATCAAAGACGACCTCCAGACTATAAGCGCCTGAATCATCGGCATTTGAACTCATATAGTTCATGCCCTGTACACCATTCACTTGTTCCTCGATTACCTGGGCTACCGTTTGATTGACAACTTCAGCATTCGCTCCGATATAGGCCGCCGATACAGATACCGTCGGCGGCTGGATCTGCGGATACTGGGCGATGGGAAGCTGAAATCCGGCAATTGTCCCCGCTAATACAATCATAATGGAGAGAACAATGGCAAAAACCGGATGGTCTATGAAAAATTTAGCCACAATGAATCAGCCTCCTGTCAGTTAAACGACAACCCCAATTCTTCCGGAGCAACAACAGTCACAGCAAGCGCTGCTCCTTCCTGTGCTTTCGTCAGTCCTTCTACAATCACTACGTCGTTGTTGGTTAAGCCTTCTTTAATCAGCCAAAAGCTGCCTACTTTTTCTCCGAGAATCACAGACCGTACCTCGGCCTGGTTTTCCGCATTGACCACCATAACCAGCGATTTATCCAAAACCTGCTGTACAGCCCGCTGTGGGACCAAAACCGCATCCTTAATCAGCGCGCCGTCAATTTTAACTCTGGTAAACATTCCGGGGATCAGAATTCCGTCCGGATTGGCAATAGACGCTTTTACCGTCAGAGTGCCGCTATTATTGGCCAGTCCTCTATCGACCTGTGTAACTTTGCCTCTGAGCGGATATACGCTTCCGTTGCTTAAGGTAATCATCACATCCTCGCCCCAGCCGGCAAGATTTTGTTGTGAAGCCTGACGCAGGTCAAGGTATTCATTCTCACTAATGTTAAATTGCACAAATACCGAATCAAGAGCACCCACCGACACTAGTGTGGTATTCCCTGCCTGAGCATAGGTTCCAACACTGACATCATTTACATCAAGACGTCCGTCCACCGGCGAAACAACCAATGTACTGTTTAAATCATCCTGCGCCTTTCTGACTAATGCGTGATAGGAAGCCACCAGCGCCTCATTCTGACGTTCGGTCGCTTTCTGCGTGGTCAGCCGCTGCTCTGGAATCGCGCTGGCATTCAGCAGGCTTTGATAGCGTTCCGTATCGGTCCGCGAATTTTCCCAGTTAGCCACGGCTTGCGCCAACTGTGCTTCAGCGGAAAGAAGCGTACTTTCATATTGAATAGGATCAATACGGAATAACGGCTGCCCCCGTTTTACGATATCGCCGCCGGAAACCATCTTTTCCACAATATTGCCTGATACACGGGCCTGTACCCGCACCTCATTTTTTCCTTGTATCTGGCCTGCATATTCATTCGCCCGCGTTATGTCCTGCTGGATAACCTTAACAGCCTTAACCGGCACTGCTCCCTTTTGCGGTACCGCCGTCTGCTTACCGCCACACCCTGCAATGAGCAGGATAATCGCCATAACACTCAGTCCCGCATAATAGTTCTTCATTATTTTTGCAAAAAACAATGCTTACAGCCTCCTCCAAAAATATTGCAATATTGCTTGCTGCTCCGCCAATTTATCTCAAGCATGTTTGCTTAACTTAAATTGAATCGGCTAAAAATTAAATCAAGTCTCCGTCCCCGGTTATTTATTGGGAATTCTTCGAATTGATGGTTTTTCGTAAACGCATACATGAATTGATTGTGCATCTCTAACCAACTCAATCCTTCCGAGCTCCCTGCATTCCCAGTTCCAGGACTGAATAACGTCAAGTGCAAGCGCATTAATTTTTTCCCGTGGCAGGGCCGGATCAGCCGCTACCGGAACACCGTGAATGATAATATTCATATTATGTAAAACCCCTTTTCGCTCCTGCTAAAATGGTCTAAAGCATAACTGTTTCAATCAAAAATTAATTCAAGGCAGCGTTTCCTTAATTTGACTATTTCCAGGTACTAAATTATAATAATCTATACAGTAACTGTATAGTCAAGAGGAGAAATCGAATTATGGCCGACTTAAGTGAAATGAATGATTTTTTGCAAAAACAGTTTACTACAGGGCAGTTTGCCGCTATGTACGGCATTAACAAACGCACCCTGATGTACTATGACAGCATTGATTTATTTAAGCCGGCTGTGGTAAAAGCGAACGGCTACCGCTATTATACCTTTCAGCAAACCGACGTCTTTGAAACCATCCAGATTTTACGTAAGCTTCGTGTGCCATTGGAAGAAATCAAAACGCAATTGGCAAGCTACACTTCACAAAACCTACTGAAATTGCTCCACAACCAAAGCAACATGCTTGAGCTGGAAATCGCCGAATTAATGTGGCTGCAAAGAGTTGTACAGAATAAAATCGGCAACATGAAAACCAGCCTGCAGATTGATTTTGATAAAATTGAAATTGTTGAAGCAAATGCGCAGGCGCTGCTGGTCAGCAAATCCCTTTCCGAGATGCCGCTTGAAAAGGGAATAAAAACCATGTTGAACTTTATGCAGGAATGCTATCATACTCAAAGCTACAGCGGCTATCCCTACGGTTTTATGATGGACGCCGAAAAGCTGCAGCAGGGAAATTTTAATCATTTTACCAACTGCTTTTACCCTGTTGACGAAAAAACACCCCCATCGATGAAACAGGACTATAAGCCGGCAGGTCATTACCTTGTGGGCTATTATAAGGGCTATTGGCCGCAGATAAACCAGGCTTTTCAAAAATTTGTGGACTATGCCGATAAGCATAAGCTTATCTTTGTCGGGCACACCTATGTGGAAAGTCTCCTGGATGATACGGCGGCCACCGAAAATCCCGGGTACTGTGAAACCCGGATTTCAATACAACTGAAATAACGATATCTTTTGGCGGCGGCGGAAAATTCTGCTGCCGCCAAGTTTGTCCGGGCAAACCCGGCTTTTCATTTCACCTTACAAGGATAAAATTAGGAGCTTTTCTTTCATGGACAACGAACCGCTCCTATCGATGATAACAGTATATGTATGTTCCACAGAAAACCGGTGAGCTTAAATCACGACCGAGCCAATCCCATTATCGAACATCGGAGTTTTTCAGTGGCTTCCATGTATATCTGTGTATTTTTTTCAATCTTTTTCCGGATGTTTTCATAAGTTGTTTATTTCTCCTCTATTTCAATTCATGACAACAATAGTACTGGCAAGGCCTTCCATATATAAATCCAAAAACGCTACTGACCCGCAGATCAATAGCGTTTTTACTATTCATAAATATGTCACTCTACCGCTAGCTTTATTTTTCTCTATACAGGATCGATTTGCCGCTGATTGCGGCAATAGACCCGACCTCTGTCATGAGCAGAGAAAAGTTTTCCGGTGTCAGGGATTGTTTGCCATCGCACAAGGCTACATCCGGATTCGGATGTACTTCAATAATCAACCCGTCGGCACCGGCCGCAACTGCCGCGCAGGCCATAGGTCTGACCATTTTCCAGCGTCCTGTGCCATGACTGGGGTCGACAATAACCGGTAAATGACTTAATCTTTTTACGGCAACGACAGCCCCCAAATCCAGCGTATTACGGGTATATGTCTCAAAAGTTCGGATGCCGCGTTCACAAAGAATAACATTATGGTTGCCTTCGCACATAATGTATTCCGCCGCATCCAGCCATTCACTGATGGTAGCCGCCATGCCGCGTTTAAGCAGCACAGGTTTATCGGTTTTACCGACGGCTCTGAGCAAATTGGAATTTTGCATATTTCTTGTGCCGATTTGCAGTACATCAGCATATTGACTGATCATGCCAACCGCAGCAGCATCCATAACTTCCGTCACAACCTTGAGGCCGGTTTGCTCTCTGGCCTTAGCCAGCATTTGTAATCCTCTTTCTTCCAAACCTTGAAAAGAGTAGGGTGAGCTACGCGGTTTGTAAGCACCGCCCCGCAAGAACTGTGCACCGACTCTTTTAACCGCCTTGGCGGCTTCCAACAATTGCTCCTGGCTTTCAACTGCACAGGGACCAGCCATGATGCCCAAATGCTTCCCACCGATCTTGACTCCCTGCACATCAACTACGGTGTCTTCTTGTCTGAATTCCCGGCTAACCAGCTTGCAGCTATTTGATTTTTTGACTTCAGGAAAACCATCGACTGCTATGCCGCCGACAACAGACTTCTTTTGGTCGTTCACACTGTTAACCGGTGCTGCTTCTTCCTGGAACAAGGGATATTGCAGGCCAACTTCCATCAAATTTTTAGCCACAATGACCAACCCTCCTTTGCCGAACCATCACTCTCTCCTGTGTATTGCCCCTACGGCCATCGCCGTATACTGCTCTACGGCCGGCGACACCAGTTGTCTGGAGAAACTGCCTAACTTTTCACACGTCTCTTCCAGTTCTCTGGAAGGTGTGGACATAGCAACGATACCGGCGCCCACATGGAGCCACGCGCTCTTATCTTTCTGAAAAACAGTCCGCAAAACAAGGGCGGCGTCCATTGTGCCATCACTGTCAAAGGTCATTACGCAGCCGCTATAGAGATTTCTGGGATGGGACTCCAGTCTGCCAATGGCTTCAATAGCCTCTTTTTTGGGAATGCCGGAAGCTGTTACCGCAGGGAAAAGGGCGTTGAAGGCATGCCATGAATTGTAACCAGATTTAAGTTTCCCTTTTAATCGGGAAGCAATATGCTGGACAGTCCCTCTATTTGCAACCGACATAAAATCACTCACGGCAATAGTCTCAGTGTCACAAACACTTCCCAGTTCTTCAAAGGCCAATTTTACGGAAACCGCATGCTCGGCAATCTCTTTCGGGTCATGCAGCAGTTCTTCTCTGAGCGTTTTTTCCTCTGCCTCGCTGCAGCCCTTTGCGCGTGTCCCCGCAAGCGGCTGGGTGCTTACCCAGCCTTGGCTGTCCACTTCAACAACCGTTTCCGGACTGAACCCTGCTGCCGTCAAACCATCCATACTTAGCAGAAATGATCTTG
Organism: Sporomusa sp. GT1; assembly: GCF_014634905.1. Taxonomy (NCBI): domain Bacteria; kingdom Bacillati; phylum Bacillota; class Negativicutes; order Selenomonadales; family Sporomusaceae; genus Sporomusa; species Sporomusa sp. GT1. The sequence continues at coordinate 101,143 of NZ_BMBX01000006.1, forward strand.
CGGGCGAGTTGACTTTTCTTCCCGCGATATAACTGGCAACCAAATCAAGTTCCCGGTCAAGCGGGATTTTTCTGGACAAAATTACTTTTTGATACTTGCACTCCCCAATTTCCTGCACGGCATCCGCTACAATACGCAGATAATTCTCAGAGTTAGTGGTATTTATTCCCGATACTTCCAGCTTGCTCCCGTCTGTTCTTTTTGCCAGGCTGCTGCTTTCTGTTCCCGCTAACGTTCTCACTAGTCTGCTAAGCTCTGCCAGCTTGTCCTCTTTTAAGGCTCTTAACTGGATTGAGCCTTTCGTAAAGCGCAATTCGACTTCAGGAATAAATAATTGCAAAAGGCATTCATCTTCCGTGAGAAGCGGCATTTTGTGATTATAACGGGCCAATCCGAAATTGGCTCTTCCATAGGCACGCCAGTTTTTTAGCCTAACTGACTGAAGGGCCGTGTCAATGGTTTCACTTAGTCTGCCATTTTTGAATTGCAGTGTTTTATCTCCGGTTTTTAGTGTCGTATATGCAGAATCAACGGATAAAACAGCATGAATTCCCATCCCTAAAGACAACTCTCCCTTGTTTTCATACAGGAGATAGTTTATAAACAAACCAGACTCCGCAATTTGGCTTGCTGCCAAATGAGCATCTCCCGCAAAATTGATTGTTTTTTCTATGTAGGCAGTCGGGTTGTCGGGTTGTCCATATTGTATTTCAACCTGGGCACCCCATTCCTTATTTACTTTCATTGTTATCTTCCTCCCCGAATAATCTTATTTTTTAATACTCTTGGTTCACATGCTCACAGGTTACCTTGCTTTATTTCTAAATTTAAAGAAAGAATAGAAAATCAACAATTTGTCGATCAAACTGATACAAAAAAGCCGTAAATAAGATAAAAAGAACAACAAATACTATTTCCGGAAATGAAATATATACTTTTCTCAAAGAAGTTCTCTTATTTTCTCCATCAATCCCTCTAGTCAGAGCTGCTGTTGCCAATTCATCAGATATTTTGACACTTCTGAGCAGGAGAGGAATCATAATGTATTCTGTTGTCTTAACAGGCTGCAGTATAGCCCTTTTAAAAGACAAATCAATGTTGCGCATTTTCATAGTATCCCGGATATAACCTAACTCTTCTGTTACAGTAGGTAAAAATCTAAATAAGACAGCCAATGATAAAATAATTGATTTAGGAATTTTTATTTGCTCCAAAGCTACTATTAACTCATTGACTTTTACTGTAGAAAAAAGCCAATAACTAAGCATAACCAGTGGAATAAACTTTAACATAGTGTAAGTAATAGCACTTAACAAAATTGTTAGAGATTCTATACTAATTAAATTAATAACATAATTAAATACCACAATAATAATATAAGCCAAAATAAATTTAATACTTTTTTTAACCAAGCCAGAAAATAAAAATATAACAAAAACCACTAACAAAGAAATTAAAATAGTTAACTCCTTTGCTGTACAAAAAAGCATTGTGCTAAAAGCCAATGTAATAATAATTTTCATTCTGGGATCTATATCTCTAAGACTATTTTTTTTATCGATCCTAATCAATTTATCCGTATTAGCAAAACCAACAGAACTTGCTTTTGATGACATTTCTAGATGCACCTTGTTCACCTCATCAGTTTCTTTTTCTTCTATAAAATCAAGAAATAACGCCAGCTTTCACAAAATGTTTTTTCAACATCTTTTTGCCCAAAATAGCTCCCAGCAATGCTCCCAGTGCTGATGCAACTAATACTCCCAATAATATTGGACCATTTAATATTTCTGTAAAAGCATTAACATAGCTGGCATTATAACCACTGGCAACAGAGTCCGTGCGCCAGGATTCTGTAAAAAAGACAATGGGAGCAAAAGATCCAAGCGCATAACCGCAGATTAAAACAGCATAACTTATGGTAACTCTGTGTAAATCTTTATATGATCCCCAAACAATTAATTCTCCCAAAAGTGTTGCTAAAATAATAGCTACAACAAATGTCCAAGAGCCACTTAAAAGAAATAATATAACTGCCTGTAAAACACCACTAACAAGAAGTGTCCCCTTTTTAGCAACCTTTATCATTAAAAGCATAAAAACAACCCCTAATGGTATTGCTGCTATTGCCGGAGCAAAAATACCAGTTACAGGAAATATGCCAACAACTACAGTAAGCAATATAAAAAGCACTGTAAACACTGCATTAAGAACACCTAAAGTAATAAAATCTTTTACCTGCATTTTACTGCTTGATTGTATATTCATTTTTACCTCTCTTTTTAAAAAATTATCATGTTATGAAATCGGTTAAACCTAAAGGCTTAGGATTTTGTCCAGTAATATTTTGGGCAGGTCCTAAAAGTTTCGCAATATCCTGCCAAACCTGACATGCAGTTAATTGATACTGAGCGTAAGCCTGATCTTTTTTCTTAGCTAGAATTTTATCTCTAAACCTACACAATAAATTACCAACACCATCTGTCCAAACTTCTGAGAAAAGCTGCTGATAAGTTGCATTTTTATCTGGTGAAACTAACTCGCTGACTTTCAAATTAAAAAAAGACCCAGAGCCACTTAGAGCCATAACACCGTCAGAAGTGCGTTCAACATGCATCTTGGGATTCCATAAAACAAGTCCATGAGTATCTGTCAACTGTAAATTACCACTATTTGTACCGATAGTAATTCTATGCATTACATGCATATGATTATCTGGATCATTAGGATTAATCTGATTTTGAACTCTTAAAAAAAGGGGAATCCCTCTGATTTGTCCACCAAAATTACAAAACTGACCTTCCTGAGGAGGACTTAATAATTGAAATGACCATGGTCTAAAGCTGCCCAAAGCTTTACCTAAGATATCTATCATTGGATAAAGCATTTGCAAACTGCAAGCAGCATCAATATATATTGGTTCACTTTTAGCCAATATCTGATTAGCAGCCTTAATAAAATTACGCGGCGACTCTACATCAGCATAAAAGCCATCGACTTCATAATAACAATTTGAATAACGGGCAGTGCGTAAACACTCACCTAATTCGCTTTGATGAACCGGAAATTCTTGAATAACATTGATGCCTTTAACCAACAATTTATTGGCTATATCAGTTCCTGCACCGCCTGCAATTGCTGATCTAATAATGACACAAGCTATATCTACTTTATCTTTGTCTATATCATCAATATTATTAATTAAAGGAATATCATACTCTGCTGCACATTTTGCTGCTTGAGCACTACCTCTGGCTACAATACCAACTAATTGAAATTTATCTGGCATAGACTTAATACCTTGCATAAAAACCCTGCCAAAAGTAGTTCCACAAACAACGACCTTTAACACTTCTCCCATTTATATGTTTACCTTTCTCTCAGAAATTTTAAAATTAACCTGACCTATTTCGCAAAGTAGGCTTCAGATAATCAACCAAAATACTGTCTTGTGGTAATGGATATTGAGCCATACGTCTATGTTCTGTTAGAAAATGACGTATTTTCCTCTTTTTAAGCACAGAATCTTCTATATTGCTAAGAGAAAGAGGCTCTTCAACCGGTAAGTAAGTATAACCGGCTAGCAATATCCCAAGCATTGCTGCCGCTTGCCAAACCCCTTTTTCTAAACAAACTGCCACAACATCCCCTTGTTGACAACCTTTTTTCAGAAGAGCTTGTTGTACCAAAGCTATATAGCTTGAAAGTTCTTGATAAGAAACCTGTTGCTCTCTGTTAAACAAAGCAACGGTATCAGGAGATTGCCAAGATACTTTTTGGATACTTTCCAGTAAAAACTGAGGTGGCAGAAACGACTTCTTTGATAAATGAACTGGCTTGTGCTCAAACCAGCAGCTTTCAGCTTCTGCCATTTTTGTAAGCAGCTTTTTCAACACTGCAAAAACTTCATTAATCATTCCATTAGGAAATATGCCAGATCTCACATCCCAATTAAGATGTAAAGCACCATTATGTTCAGCAACCTGACAATCAACCCATACTTGAGGTGTTTGCGTGATTCCATATGTTAACTTAGCATTAGTCATATATTCGCCATGAATAGTGTCATCATCATCTGCTCCAATAGTACTTGTATAAACTACCGGAATTATCACATTTTTATTGCGCCGGCGATTCATTTCTCTAAGCACTTCCACACCAGAAAACAAATTATGTTGAAGATCACTCCACAACTGGTGCTGTAAACTTGCAGCTCTTTCTACAAAAGTACTTTTGCCTTCTGTGTTTACCTCTAAAACATTAACAGCAGTAAAATCGCCGACAATATTAAGTTCACGATCAGCCTCCGGGCGATTTAGTACAGTAATATTAATACAAAAATTAGACTCATCTGACCACAAACCAATAACTTCACTAAAAGCAGCCAATACTGCACCCGAAGGAGTTATTTTGTTGTATTTAGCCTGTTGACTCAAGGTAGACCACAGTGGTTTTTCTAATACAAAGTAATGGCGCTCAAAAGTCACTTCAGCACCACCATGTAATTCTTTGAACACAGGAAGCCGGGGAGCCTCAGGCAATTGATCTATTCGCTTCAGCCAATATTGTCTGTCTCGATCTTTTTGGACCTTTTTAAACTTACGATTTTCATCAGATTTTTCAAAAAGAATAATATCGCGATAAGTTACTTCCGGTTCTGCCAAAGGCTGCTCAGGATGATAATAATAATGATCCAGTTCTTTTAAAATTACACTGATACTGACAAAATCGGCAATCAACATATCAAGAGAAATATGCAAAATACTCTTATTGTTAGTTGTTGTCAAGAACATTTCATATAAAGGCCATTTATCAGGTAAATATTGCTTATCAGCCAAAAGACGGCGGACTTGTTCTATTGCCGCTTGCATAGCCCCCTCATCCATACCTCTGAGATCTTGAAAGTTCAAAAGCGGCAATACTACAGCTTGCAAAACCTGCTGATATCCTTTAGTAGAAACAATTGCTCTTAACATATCATGCCGACTAATCACCTTATGCCAAGCGTCTTCTAATCTCTTATGGTCCATAACAGGCATAGTTAATTCTACATAAGCATGACAACCCACTCCTCCTAATTCGTAATCATTGTTTCGCCCTACTAAATAAGCCGCTTGTATATCAGTTAGCGGAAACGGTTCATAACGATTAACACCATCATGGATAATAACAGGCTCTTGTTTTTTTAAATGTTCAATCAGAGATTGTTTGCAAGAACGTAATTCTTTTATATGTTCTTGAGTTAAGGTGCCGGCAGGAGCCCGAAATCGTAATTGATCAACATCTACCCAAAGTTGTACTCCCAAAGCTTCATATTTTTGTACAATGTCGTCAACTATCACAATACCCCCTCCTCTAATCTTTGATCATCAATCCAATCCTTTTGACCTCTTAATTTCCTAATCTCCCCAGCCAAAGCAGCAATAGTAGTCTTAGTAAACAAAGTTTGTAAAGGAATTTCTCGGGGAGCAATCCTTTTCTTATGAAGCTGACCTAAAATTCTCACTGCTTTGATACTATCTCCACCTGATAAAAAGAAATCAGCATTACGTGATAACCTTTTGACCCCAAGTACCTCTGACCAGACAGCCGCCAACTGGCTCTCTAAACCCGCTTGCGGCGGTTCAGCCAAAGATGCTTGTTCGCTTTTGTATTGTTCAATTTTTTCTCCGACCTTTTCTCTATCAACTTTACCATTCACACTCAAAGGCATTTTTTCTAAAACCACTATTTTGTTTGGAACCATATAACCAGGCAGCCTTTGGGTCAAAAACGCATTAACTTTATTAATGCTTTCTGGTTTATCTGCTTTTAATACAACCCCCGCAGCCAGTGACCCCACTTCTTTTTCCACAATAACTACTGCATTTTGTACATAGGGAGCTTCTAAAAGAGCAGCTTCAATTTCACCTAATTCGATACGATGCCCTCTTATTTTCACCTGAAAATCTTCTCTACCCAGAAATTCAATATTACCATCAGGCAAATATCTGCCAAGGTCGCCGGTTTTATAAAGAAGCTCACCGGTATTAGGGTTAACAATAAAACTGGTTTGCGTCTTTTCCTGGTCCTGCCAATACCCTTTGGCAATACCGATACCACCAATATATAACTGACCAGTTACTAAAACAGGACAATCTCCCAACCACTCATTTAAAACATAAAAGCGTTGATTATCCATAGGCTTACCGTAAGGAATGCTCTTCCAATCAGCTTTTACTTCATTAATTGGATAGCAGATAGACCAAATAGCAGCCTCTGTTGCCCCACCCAAACTGATTACCTCTGCGTTCCTAAAGCATGCCTTACTATCTCTTGGCAAATTAAGCGGAATCCAGTCACCACTTAATAAAACCAGGCGTAAGGACTGAGGCATCATTTGATCTGCTACTTCTTCCAATAACATTTGCATTAGAGCAGGTACAGTGTTCCAAATAGTAATTTCTTCTTTTTTCAACAAATCTGACCAGTAAGACGGCTCCCTATTTTTAGCTGCATCTGGCATCACAATTGAACCGCCTGCTGCCAAAATTCCAAAAATATCATAGACAGATAAATCAAAATTCAGGTTGGAAAGTGCTAATACCTTATCATTGGCCCCAACATTAAAACGTCTATTAACATCTAAAATAGTATTAACTACACTGCGATGCGTCAGCATTACTCCTTTAGGCTTTCCTGTTGAACCAGATGTATATATCACATAAGCCAAGTCATCTGGTCTGCTTTGATCTTTTGCTGCAGCTACATATTCAAATACCATATGATCAATAGCTACACATTCTGATCCCCAATCTAATTTTTCCACTAGCCAAGACTGAGTAAGAATTATATCGACTTTTCCATCAATAAGCAGCTGTTCGCGTCTTTTAGCAGGATTATCCGGATCAATAGGCAAATAAGCAGCACCTGCTTTTACAATTCCAAGTACAGCCGCAACCTGTTCCCAGCCTTTATCCATACACACTGCGACCAAAGTATTTGGTTGTACCCTTCTCTCCGTAAGCAAAGCAGCTACTCTATCAACCTGCCAAGCTAATTGTTCATAAGTTAAGGTACGATCTGAAGCAATCACTGCAGGATGATTCGGTGTTTTGGTAACATTTTTATTAAATAAACTATACAGAGTTTCTTCAGTAACAGGCACTTCTGTACTATTAGCTTCCTGTATTTCGGAGAGTCCAGGAACAGCAATCAAGCTATATACTTTCTGGCGCCAAACTTCCGGAGCATTAGCTAAACGTTGCAAAAGACCATGATAGGCTGCAAACATATCTTCTAACATGCCTTGGGGGAATAATCCTTCTACCGCATCCCAAATTAACAATAAACCATCTTTTTCTTCAACTACTTGATGATCAAGCCAAATTTGAGGAGTCTGAGTAATATTGTAAACAAGTTTACCTAACCATTTTTCCTCATTACCCGAGGTATCCCATCGCTCAACCCCTAAAGCACTTGTAAATACTACCGGCATTACATTATGCTGAGTGCCATTTATTTTAGCTAACTGACGTTGTACTTCTACTCCGCCTAAATAAGGATGATCCAAATCACGCCATAACTGTTCTTGTAAATAGCGGCCTCTTTCTAAAAATGTTTTACCTTGCCGCTGGTCCACTGCCAGCAAGGTCAAAGATGTGAAATCACCAACAATATCATTTACTTGCGGATGAAGAGGCAATCTATTAAATTGAGTTAAATTTATAGTAAATTGAGCTTGTTTGCTCCAGGTAGCTAAAACTTCGGCATAAGCTGTCAATAAAATGCTGGAAGGTGTTAAGCCAGCAGCAGCCGCTTGCTGCTTAATTTGTTGCCATTCTTTACTATCCAATCTACCATCCAAACGACAAAAACGCTGCTTTTTAATTGACTCAGGATTTTGCGCAAGCGGAAGTTGCGGAGCTGCCGGCAACCCAACTAAACGTTCTTGCCAATATTCTTGGTCTTTTACATACAAATCTGTTTTTTTCAGTTCAGCTAAAGCTAACACATAATCTCTAAATGAGCACTCCAAAGTAGGCAAGGGCGCTGCCGGCTCCCGATAAAGCCTTGCCCATTCCCGCATGAGATAAAACATGCTCCAGCCATCAAAAATAACATTGTCAAAACTAACATGCAAACGCACTTTATTATCATCAAAACGAGAAGCTCTTACCTCAAATAAAGGCCAGGTATCTGTAGCAATAATTTGATGAGACATCTCATCTCTAACTTGCGCTAAAGCCTTCTCCACTTTTGACGGTGGTTCATTTCTTATATCTAATACTCTAATTTGATAAGGAGGCACTGCTTTTAAAATCTGTTGATGCTCACCATCTGGCAACATAACTACCCGCATCATACTATGCTGGTCAATCAAGCGCTGCCAAGCCCTATTGACTCTGCTAATATCCAGGCCATCTGCTTCCACCTCAAAATAACAATGAGTCGAAACATTCCCCAAAGCATATAAGCCACTGCGACCAAATAAGTATGCTTGCTGTATATCTGTCAAGGGAAATACTTCATATAAATTCTTAGGCTCGGGAACGATCTGAGGTAATTGACCAGATACAGCATAGTCCTCTTGCTTATCTACTAAATGCTGAACATGTTTAGCCAATTGACCAACAGTCGGATTTGCAAAGATATCTCCCAAAGCCAATTCCAGCTTCAACTGACTGCGCACCACTCCACTAATTCTAGTTGCAAGCAGTGAATCGCCGCCTAACTCAAAATAATTGTCATCTAACCCAATCTTTTCAACACCAATTACCTGTTGCCAGATAGCGGCCACGGATTGTTCCATTGAAGTTTGCGGTTCAGCCAAAACTTTTTCAGATTTTCCTTGCGGTATTTGATTAGGTACAGGCAGAGCCTTTCGATCTATCTTACCGTTTGCAGTGAGAGGCAATGAATCTAAAACCATTAAGGTGTTTGGCACCATATATTCAGGCAGTTTCTGACCTAAAAACTCTTTTACATCTTCTACTTTAATTTGTTTCATTTTTGGGAAGCCCTGAGCAATAATAACATGCTGTGCCTCACCGCCAGGGAAAGCTGCTATTTGTTCAAAACCCTTTAACGCTAATAACTGCTGCCATTTTTCAGCAGTAAACAGCGGTGCTGACATCTCTTTTCTCTCATCTTCAAAATGGCTAAAACCATCTTCCAGAAAAGCAGTAGTTATATGTCTTATCCTACTATCTCTCGTAACTTCTTGGAGCAATAAAATACCATTTGGAGCCAACAATGCACTAATATTATCAAGCCCCAAATTAACATTTTTAACTTGATGCAGAGAATCTGAACAAATAATCAAATCATAATCATGATTGATAAAACATTGCGCTAATAAACTTTTATTCATATCAAGCAATTCATAGTGAACTTCATATCCATGTAATCTAGCTTTAGCTTCATGCAAAAAGAAAGGCGAAGAATCAGTAATTGTATATATCATCTGTTCGCTATCTATTGAAGCTAATAAAGCTGCTGTAAAATTACTGGATCTGGCACCAACTTCTAAGACCTTAACTGGTTTTGCTGTACCTTGGCTGCTCAAAATTATTTTAATAAGCGCTTGAGCAACAAGATTTCTTTCTCTAAAACCAGGTAAAGTCTCCAATAAATTATTGGGAGCTAATTGTAAATCTTCATTAAAGAAAACATCTAATGGATTCATTTGTCCGCGTAATAAAGGAACCAGATAATTTTGCAATCTTTCTAAATAACCATAAATACCTTGGCTATAACCAATATTTGCAATAGGAAAACTTTTATTAAATTCTAGTTTTTCGTTATTGCTAAATACTTCTTTTTCGCTTTTTATTAACATTTTCTCTGCTACTAACAGATCAAACCAGGTTTTAATTAGTGCATGATAATTTTTCGAAAGTTGATAATGCTCTAAAAATGAATCAACAGTATAACTCTCATGCGGTTTTTGGAATGCCCCTAATTCCTTCAAAGTATAACAAATATAATAAACGCTCAATAAATCAATATATTGGGGAATATTCAAGAAGTCGGCCATTTTTATCGCTGAATTTTGCGCTAAACTTTCTGTTGTACCTCGCTTAACTAACTTATCCCACAAAGCAGCGGCCTCTTCCTGATTCATTGCATATTCTTGAAGAGATGCAGGTACTACTGTTTGATCTAAAACCACGTAACCAACTAATTGCTTGCTGCCTCTGGCGTCACCATAGGCAATTACTAGTGCATCACTAACAGCTGGGTGATGAGTTAAAGCAGCTTCAATTTCACCTAACTCAATTCGATGACCTCTTACTTTTACTTGGAAATCTTTACGTCCCAAAAATTCGATTGTACCGTCAAACCAAAAACGTCCCATATCACCGGTTCTGTACCAAGTTGAACCTTGGTGGCTAACAAAGCGGTCTTTTGTAATCGCAGGGTCACCCCGGTAACCCTGCCCTACACCGGCACCACCGATCCATAATTCCCCTGGTACCCAGGCAGGACAATCCCGCCCGTTATCATCAACAACCCGGTAACTCTGATTTGTCAATGGCTGACCATAAGGAATAGAAGACCAATTGGCAGGTAATGGCAACTTAACTTCATAGAAATTAGACCAAATAGAAGCCTCAGTTGCCCCACCCAAAGCAATAAACTGGCAATTTTCTGTTTGGTTTTGTAACCGCTCAGGCAAATCTAAACCTATCCAATCCCCTGAAATAAGAACAAGACGAAGGCTAAGCTTTTGTTTATCCTCAACTGCCGATTTAGCAGCAATCAAAAGCATATCCAATAAAACGGGAACTGAGTTCCATAAGGTAACTCCATATCTATGAATCGCCTCTAACCAGCAAGCAGCTTCCCGTCTGGTTGTTTCATTTAACAGCACCAAAGAACCGCCTGCACTGAGTAAGCCAAAGACATCATAAACAGATAAGTCAAAATCCAAGCCTGAAACAGCCAACATACAATCCTTATCACTAACATTAAAACGTGTGTTAATATCAATAATTGTATTCCAAGCTGCCTGATGACTTATTTCAACACCTTTGGGCTCTCCCGTAGATCCGGAAGTAAAAATAACATAAGCAATATCGGTAGCAGATACCTCGGCTATGTTTGTTGCAGGAGCAACTGCATCGGCATCAGTAATCCGGTGAACAGTCACTGCTTCAGGCCAGTTTTCTTTTACACCATCAGCATGAGTGATTACGTGAGAAACATTAGCCTTCTTCAACATGTAATTACGTCTTGCGGCAGGTTGAGCGATACTGCACGGCATATAACATGCTCCAGCGGCTAAAATACCCATCACGGTAATAATTTGTTCTACACCTCTTGGTAAAACAACCGCAACAGTTTCACCCTTCTGCAGACCGGTTTGTTGTAATAATGCTGTAACTTTTAACGCCTTTTCAGCAATTTCCGCATAGGAAAAACATATTCCCGAATCACTTTCAATAGTGGCAATTTCATCAGGCTGTTGTTTTGCTAAAGCAAAAAACGATGAATGCAGACAATTGGCGGCTGCATCAGCGATTGGTACAGCTCTTTCTGCTAAAGCTAGCTGTGGCACTGCTTCCCAGTCATTGTCAGTTTTCGCTAACCACTCTACCAACTGACCCAAAGCAGCAAACATTTCCGCAATCATTCCTTCAGGAAATAATTCATCTACTGCATCCCAGGCCAGTAACAGCCCACCATCAAATTCATACAGTTGGAAATCCAACCAAACCTGAGGTGTTTGGGAAATCATATAAGCCAAAGTACCGAGAACACTTTTACATTCATCTTGAACCAATGGCGCACTTAAATTATAAGCAAAAACCACTGGTGCAAAATTACGTCTTTCTTGGTAAAACCGCACAAGATCACGCTGAACTTGAACGCCGGAATAAGCCGTGTGTGCAGCATCCTGATGAAATCTCTGCTGTACAGCCTGAACATGGTCTAAGAAAGTTTGTTCTTTTTCACAATCTACCGGTAACAACAGCAAATTTGTAAAATCAGCAACTACATCTTCCAAACCGGCTTCTCCTGTTTGTCGATCAAACAGAGGAATGTTGATAAAGAATTTAGAATTCGAACTCCAGCGTTCTAAAATTTGCGCATATGCAGTTAAAAACATCATAGCAGGGGTTACTTTATTTACTGCACAACGTTTTTGCAAAGTTTCCCAAGCATTTTTACTGACAACTTGCGTTCTTCTTGTAAAAACAGCCCCTTGAACTGTTTCTGGTTTCACTTTTAAAGGAAGCTCCGGCGCCCCAGGTAACTCAGACAACTGACTTTGCCAATACCTTTTTGCTTTTTCTTTTTCTGCAGAACGAAGCTGCTCCTGCTTGCGCAAATAACTGGCAAAACTCCAATTAGCAGGAGCAGGCAATGCATTATCACCAGCATAAGCATTGGCTAAATCTCTTAAAACTATATGTAAACTTTGTACATCAGCAACAAGCAAGTCAATATCAAAGTACAGTCTGGTTTTGCCTTCAGGCAATAAACAAAGTTCTAAACCAGCTACTTGACCTTTTTCTATAGCCAGACGCCGATGAGATAGTCTATCCCTGATTCCAGATAACGCTAACGAGCAATCTTCTTGAAAATATAGACTAAAGTCATGAACCGTTACTTGCGAATTAAATGGTTTATCCTGTATTTCTTGTCTGCCATCTTCCAAAAATCTTGCTCTAAGCATGGAGTGATGATTCAATACTCTGTCCCAGGCCGTTTGCAAACGCTCAGGATCAATATGTTCACCATCTAACTCCAAATAAGCATGGCAACTTATCCCGCCTAGTGCTTCGCCGTCTTTACGTCCTACCCAATAAGCATACTGAACATCAGTTAACTCAAAGGGGCCTTGCAGCATACTATCAGCTTCAACAAACTCACCGGCTGGCACTGCCTCTTGGTTAACGTCCAGATTTAGCAAAGACAACCATTCTGCCAAAGTAGGCACTGCCATAAATTTAGCAAAAGTGACCTTTTGACCTTGTTTGCGCAGCTTATTAACAATACGCATAATCTTCAATGAATCTAGTCCTAATTCAATTAGGTTTTGATCCTCAGCAAAATCTATTTGATCAGATAACATAGACTGAATTTCTATTTTTAAATCCTCATAAGTTAAGGAGGAATTATCTGATGGCGTTTTTTTCATAAAGTTCTCCTCTATACCACTTATCGCTACTCACCTATAGCCATTTTAATCAGCTTATTTTTATCTAATTTACCAACACTGCTTAGCGGCCAAGAATCTATAAATTCTAATTGATCCGGCATCTTATAGCGAGCCAAACCTCGCTCTTTAAGAAAAGCATGAATCTCTTGCAAACTAATCTTTTTGTTATCTGTAATCAAATAAGCACAACTCCGATGACCAAGAGTTTCATCCGGCAGCGGCACTAAGGCAGCATCTTTAACTTCCGGGTGCTTGCATAAATAGTATTCTATCTCAGCAGGCATGATTTTCTCCCCTGCGCGATTAATCTGCTCTTTGATGCGTCCATCAATGTGAAGATTGCCTTCAGCAGTTATTCTCACTCTATCGCCAGAACAATAATAACCTTCAGAGTTAAAAGCTATTGTATTTTGTTCAGGCAACCGATAATAACCGCGAATAGTCAATGGGCCTCTGAAGATAAGTTCCCCAAACTCCCCTTGAGGTACCTCATTACCATTTTCATCAACAATTTTGATATCCTCCGCTTCGGCAACAGATTTGCCTTGACATGAATAAATAATTTCATCCGGATCATCAAGTCCTGTATAACAAAGCAGCCCTTCTGCAATTCCTAAAACTTGCTGTATTTTACAACCAATTTTTGCAGAAACTTTTTTTAAAACATCAACATTACAAGATGTCCCACCTACTTGTAATACTTCCAAACTGCTTAGATCACTAAAATCATCCCATTCCAGTACTTCTTCCCATACTTTCAGTAATGCGGGAACCAAAGAAGTAATTGTTACCTTTTCTTGTTCTATCAACGGAAAGACTTCATCACAACTGGTAGTTTTACTCAAGACTACTTTGCCGCCAACTGAAAAAGTACCAAAAACACCGGGACTGCAAAGAGCAAAATTATGGGCTACAGGCAAAACAGCTAAATAAACTGTTTTTTCACTCATCCCGGAACGTTTAGCTGAAGCTTTAGCATTATAAATATAATCAGTGTGAGTTCTGGGTATTAATTTCGGAACACCAGTAGTACCACCAGATAAAATTAAAACAGCAATATCCCGGTAAGCTGGGCCTGTTAATTCAGTAAAACATCCGTTAATATCATTAAGATTTATATAAGCTTCACTTGCCCCATCTGTAATAACATGTTTGATACAACTATGTTTTTGCACTAACCTGGCAGCCAATTCTTCATAATTAAATCCTAAATAAGTGGTCGGAATTATATAGGCAACAGGTTTTGCCACTTCCAAGATTCCACTTACATCAGATTCTCGCTGCGCCGGCAGAATTAACACAGGTACAGCACCAATTCTAAAAAGAGCAAAACAAGTGACAAAAAATGAAATGGTATTGGGCAGTTGAACTGCCACGTTATCACCTTTTTTGATACCCATATGATAAAAACCAAAAGCTAATTCATCTGCTTTTTGATCAAGTTCTTGATAAGTCAATCTAACATTATCTTCTATCAAAGCGATTCTATCTTTATAAGTGGCAGCCCACTCCCTTAAACGTTCTCCATAGGTAACTTTTTCCCAAACCCCTAACTCTTCAAATCTTTTTTCCGCCTGAGCAAACCACTCTTCCCGGCCACTGGCTATTCCCATAAGTCTCCCTCCCCAAATAAAAATTGTATTTTGCGTTTTACTTAACCAATCATCCTGGCATTTGAATATTTTAAAACAATATCTTTTACAAAACTCAGCAACACGTCCTTATTTGATTGAAGAAAAAAGTGATCTCCTGCAATCATTTCAAGGTTAAATTTGTTACTGGTATGCTGTCGCCAAGCTTCTAATTCTCTTGGATCAGCTTCAGGATCAGCTGTTCCCCCAAATGCCGAAATTGGACAAGCAATCGGTTCTTCCGGCAAATGAACATAGGTTTCATCAACCATAAAATCAGCCCGTAATATAGGAATAAACAATTCCATCAACTCTTTATTTTGTAAAATTGCCTCTGGCGTACCCGAAAAACGCCTTAATTCATTAACAAAAGCCTCATCAGTTAAATGATGCAATGGTTTTGGCTCCGGAATATGAGGAGCGCGACTGCCTGAAACAATTAAATGACATGGCACTAATTGCCATTTTCTGCGTAAAGTACGCACAACTTCAAAAGCTATTCTTGCACCTAAACTATGACCAAAAAAGATAAAGGGCTTTGTTAAGTATGGTCTTAAAACATTAGAAATTTCAGCTACCAAATCAACCATATCGGTGAAGGGTTTATCGGAAATACGGTTTTCCCTGCCTGGTAATTGAATTGGATATACCCCCACATTCTTTGGAAAAAGCTTCTGCCAATCCCGATAACTAGAAGCTCCGCCGCCAGCAAAAGGAAAACAAAAAATGCGAATTTGATCACTGACCGCTGGCAAAACCGATAGCCAAGGCGTCTTTTCCTGAAACATCATCATTACTCCTTGCATATGTATTAATACCTTCAAGTACCAACTCAGCAAGATGAGTCGCATTTGGTTCTGTTTCAATACAAGTAATATGATTACCATTAATTCTTTGTACTGCAAACTCACCCAGACAAATGTCTTGCCAGAAATTAAGCGTATCTTCGTCATATCCGCTAAAGAGAAATGGTTCTTCAGCTAATAAGAAACGAATATCACCCATATATGGTTCGGGTTTAAATAAAGCCGATTTTAAACTTTTGTGAAATACTTTAAACATCCCTTCAGCCATTTCAGCAGGCATATTATTACCCTGCTTCTTAGCAATTGCCTCCGCATAGGCAACAAAACGATCACTTCGCGGCATAGCGGCAAGCTTTCTAAATAATGCACCTACTTTATCCAAAATCTCGTCACCACTAATTGTTACCGAAGCATCTGCAGGCACACCCTGAGTATGGGTTTCGAAAATATGTAAGAAACCACGGCCAAGCTCCGCAGGACTTAACTCACATAAACTAGTATCACTAAGCGAAACACCAATATTGGGGACAAAAAGCGCCTCTATCAGCAAATCATCTTTGATATCATGAATAATGGGGTGACTGCTAATAAGCACAAGATCAACTACATTTACGCCTCTTTCCAACAGTCTTCTGGAAACTTCAAGCGCTACCAAACCACCTATACAATAACCAATCAATTGAACATCTGTATGCCCGGTTGCAATTATTCTTTCTGCATAATCATCTGCTAATTGCTCAGCAATTTCTAAATCAGCTAAAGCACAATACCTTTCCGTATCTGCTATGGTTATACCAATAACAGGGCCTGCTTGTTGCGTATCCAAATGTTTCAGCAAGAAACGGAAACAATTCATTGTTCCCATGCCGGCATGAAAAACAACTCTGAGAGGACCTTCTTCGCCACCGCCATAAGAAGTAAATACACCATAACTGTCCGGACTTGCTTGCTGCGCTACAGCAGGAGTACCATTTTTACTGTTACGCAAACTTTTTTCCTTGGTTTCTACAAATTCAACCAAAGCAGCTAAAGTGGAATAATTCAGCATTTGTCTAAGTAAAGTATCAAAGGGAATATCATATTTAAATGGTTCCTTAGCAAATAAGTCACGTAATTTACCTGCTACTTGCGCCATAATAAGAGAATCCGCCCCATAATCATAAAAACTTTTATTGGGACTCATTGCAGAAATACCTAAAGATTCCGTCCAAGCTTTTGTTATCTGCGCTACTAATGGACTTGCCGCCAACCTCTCACCCGCCTCTGCCGGAGACGCATCTGTACCTTTGCTCCAATTAAGTAAAGCCTTACGGTCAATCTTCCCATTACCGGTAAGCGGCAATGACTCTATAATATGAAATTGAGCCGGAACCATATAATTAGGTAAACGTTCTGCCAGGAAATCTATCATTTCAGTAATATTTACTTCTGCATTGACCGTATTGGTTTCAACAAAACCAACAAGTGTCTTACTGTCACCGACTGTCTCCACTATCACCACAGCTTGCGTAACCGCTGGATATTTTAGCAGAACGGCTTCAATTTCACCAAGCTCAACCCTGTAACCCCTAATTTTGACCTGATTATCTTGACGGCCTAAAAATTCAATTTCTCCACCGGGAACATATCTGCCCATATCCCCAGTACGATAAAGCGGCTCTCCATCAACAGGGTGTGTAAAGAAACGTTCTGCCGTACTTACCGGATCACCAAAATAACCTTGAGCTAAACCAATGCCGGTAATATATAACTCACCAGTTACCCACACAGGACAATCATTCATCTTTTGATCTAAAACACGCCAGCCTTGATTAGTCAGAGGTTTACCATAAGGGATGCTATTCCATTCAGGCAGTAATTGCTTATATAAATGATAAATTGACCAAATCGAAGCTTCAGTAGCTCCACCTAAACTAACTACCTGTACATTAGGAATAAGTTTTACCATCATGTCAGGTAAAGTTAGAGGAATCCAATCACCAGATAACAGAGCCACTCTGAGACTGGCCAACTTGGCTGCCTGACTCTCATGTAAAGAAACAAGCAACATCTGCATCATTGCCGGCACAGAATTCCAAATAGTAACTTTGTGTTCATTAAACAATTCTAGCAAATGTCCGGGCTCTGTCTGTTTATCAACAGCCGGATAAACTAAAGTACCGCCCCTGGATAAAATTCCAAAAATATCATAAACAGATAAATCAAAACTCAATTGCGCCAACCCTAATACTTTATCTGCTGCAGAAACCTGGAAACGGTTATTAATATCTTCTATCGTATTAACAGCGGCCCGGTGAGTAATAACAACCCCTTTTGGCTGCCCTGTCGAACCTGATGTATGAATAATATAAGCCGGTTTATCAGGATCTCCGCTTTCGGTAATAGTATTTTCCTGAAGCGGATTTAGGGTATCTACTTGAATAATTTTCGTATTTGCCGGCCAGCTGAGCAGGTTGCTGCCACAAGCCAAAACATGAATTATTTCCGCCTTCTCCAAAATAGCTCTCTGCCGAAGCAGCGGCTGCGTAACATCAATTGGAACATAAACAGCCCCCACTGATAAAATACCTAAGACCGAGATAACCTGATAAGCTGATTTATCCATAATAATCGCAACCCTGTCTTGCTCTTTGCAATCAGCCTTCTTCAATGCTTCAGCTACTGCCGAAGCTCTCAGCATAATGTCTTCATAGGTAAATTGACCTTGTCCGTCAATAACCGCAACTTTGTCCGGAGTTTTGTTTGCTTTTTCAATTATCTTGCTATGCAGGAAATAATTTGGTATTGTCCCGTTAGTGGCATTAGCAGCTTGACGCTCTTTTATTTGCCATTCCGGTAAAGTCACAGCATTATTAAGCTTCCAGGCTTGCTCGGTTTGCGCCAGTTGATTTAAAAGTATTGCAAAAGCATCAAACATATCATCAATCATATTTTCCGGAAAAACACCTGCGCGAACATCCCAATTCACTTGCAGTCCATGACGGCCATCCATAGCCTGACAATCAATAAACACCTGTGGTGTTTGACTAATACCAGTCCCTGTAAAATTACCCTTCATCTCCTCTTGCTCAGTCGCCTGCAAAAGACCAATCGCACTAGTAAATACAATAGGCATTAAAGCGGCTTCTCTGCCACGCCGGCGTGATAGCTCTCTCATTACTTCAACACCGGAAAATAAACGATGGTCTAAATCATCAAAAAGTTGAGCATTTAAAGATTTAGCCTGATCTGCAAATGATTTTCCCGTAGTACAATCTACAGCTAATAAATTTACGGAGGTAAAGTCACCGATAATACCATTAACCTCTGAATGAAGCGGTAATCGGTTTAAAACAGTAAGATTCAAACAAAATTCTTTATTATGGCTCCATTTTTCTATAGTTGCGGCATACGCAGTCATAACAGCAATTGTTGGTGTCAATCCATGTTTCTGCGCCTTCTCTTTAAACTGCTGCCACACCGCAGGCGCCAACTGTAAAAAGCGACGACTAAAACGCACTTTTTCAGAAGTGGCTTGAGCTATAGTACGCGACAAGTCGGGTGCCTGTGGCAAAGTATCAATACGGTTCAACCAATACTCTCTATCTTGTTTATATTTATCAGTTTCACGCAGCTTTCTCTCCGCTAACAAATAATCCCGAAAACTAAGTTCAAATTCAGGCAGCTTCTTTTGCGGTTGGTAATATAAAGTTTCAAACTCTGAAATAAGCTGCCAGATACTAGCCCAATCGGCAATCAAAAATTCTATTGAGAAATGAAAAATAGTGTCTTGAGCCGTTTTAGTTACTTTAACATCAAACATTGGCCAGGAGTTAGCCGGATAAACCCGATGGCCCATGTCTTCCCGCAAAGCTTCCAATTTTTCTTTAGCTGCTTTGGCTTCCAAAGTACTGATAACTTGATATTCCACCTCAAACCACGGTGTTTTTTCCTGTACCTGTTGATAGCCGTCCTCTTTCATCGTCGCCCTTAACATATCGTGCCGGGCTATCAATTGATTCCAAATTTCTGTAACACGCTGTATGTCAAGTTCGGGATAATTTAATTCAAAATAAATATGACAAGCAGTACCACCATAATCAAAAACATCATTGCGTCCAAGTAAATAAGCGGCTTGGACATCGGTTAGAGGAAACGGTTCATATCTTGCTTCAGGGCTAAGTTTAACTACCTGCGTTTCTTGTTCTGCCTTTAAGAACTCTAAAATTTTTTCTCTATGTTGCTTTAATATCTCTAAGTCACTTGCGGCCAACATTCCTTGAGGGGCTCTATAGCGTAGTCTACCTGCCTCCTCCCATAAAGTAATGCCTTCACTTCTTAAGCGCGTTACCAAACCATTTATATCAGCCAAGCCATTTTGCATATTTTCAGTCCTCCAACTTTCTTACATATCTGCAGTTGTAGAAAACACAGCCCCATGCAATAATTTTTTATCAAACTCTTTGTTGATATCACCACGTAAACCTACTTCCAAAATGCCATTTCTCGGAGCTGCCTCCAGTCTTATCCAGGTATCATCCAAAGTAAGCTGCCTGTACATATCTATTAAATCTTCTGTAACGCCTACCCTAATCCAGGCAACACCGGTAACACCATTAGCATGATTAATTTTCTTAGGCCTTTGTGGTGGATCATAATGAGAGAGAAAGAAAGGAAGACCAACTGTTTCTGGTGCAAAAAAGCTATACTTAACTTTTTCTCCATTTGGTTTAGTTCTGCCGCCCTTAACAACTTTAGAGGCATTAAGGCCAAGTTTATCAAAAGTATTTTTTACTTTTACCAGCTCCTGATAGTTGAACTCTGCGTCAGGAGGTGCTTCATGGTTTTCCCGATATGTTTCTAAAGCTATATCACACCAACCATGAGGACAATCAAACCAATACTCCCAACGTTTTCCCGCTGCTTTGCCAAGAAACCAGGAAAATGGATATTTCATGCATTTTAATGGTTTTGGTATCCTAAAAAATTCAATATGTGGTCCTGTTTCAAACCACAGGAAAGCATTTTGAGAATTTTTGGGGTTAGAGCCCCATTGAACAGTAAAACCTAACGCTTCATAATCCTTAACTACTTGCTTAATATCCTCTACCCGACAAACAAGTTGGCTGCATTTAAACATTCTTTCTCCCCACCATACATATTTTTTATCTAATTTTTATTTTAGCTATTTATTCAGCTAAAGAAGTTCTTACTATAAATAACTTTTGCCCCATAGGATCAAGGAGATGCCCCTCCTCAGGCAGTATTATTACTTCTGCTGCGCCTATTCTTTTGAATATTTCTTGCCATGCTTTTATTGGTCTGAATATTGTCTCCGTAATTTCCCTGTCATCTACCGGTCTCATAAACCCTTGAGATATTAACATTTGAGGAAAATCAACTATTGGTTCTGTCATAATTAACCAGCCGCCAGGTACTAAAACCTTCATTAAACCAGTAAGTGTTTTCTGCAAATCATAAGAATTGTCTATAACTCCTGCAGCAATAATAATCTCTGCACTATTGGGTCCTAAATTTTGCTTCTGAAAATCAGTATCAATATCAACTATTTGATACTTCACCCACGGATACTCTTGATATTTATTACGTGCATCAACCACAAAATAATTGGAAACATCGGTAAACAAATAACTAAGTTCTAAATCACGTATTTTTTCTTTCAATCTTGGCAATACCTCATCTGTGGTAGCTCCTGTACCTGCTCCGATTTCTACAATTCTCAGTCTCTTCTTATCTGGCTTTTCCAGCTTTTGAATATTACTAATGCGAATGACTGCTTCTGCCATTGTCTTATTTAAATAACGGGCAAGTACATCACGGTAACAGGAATTTGCATAATCCATTTTACCTTCAGGAAACATAAGCCAAGTAGGGTCTATGTTCCCGTTCATTAACTGGGCTAAATTTTTGGCATTTTGAACAATATAATCCATCGTCAATGGTGAACCCAGCTTGTTATCCCAAACATCTCTGACTGTTTTCCAGGCATCCTTCACTGTTTCTTCAGTAACCGGGTCACAACCATAATAAAGCTTATCTTTATTTGTTAAGTAATTATTTTCCACTAAAAGCTCTAACCAGCGTGTAACCAAATATTCATGTCTGGAGAGCAAATCTAATTTTGCCAGAATGTCTGCTCTGCTTTGTCCCTTTTCTTTATCAAGCAAAGCACCTTGGTTTTGCAAAGTATGAATGATCACAGAAAAAACAGCTTCCTTTATTCTAGCTGCAAACAGTTTTACTTTATTGGCATCGATTGCCCCAAGTTCTCGGTCGGCAAATTCAGTACATGTTAACAAATCAGTTTTACCTTCATCTTCTAAACGTTTTTTCTCAATAAAAAGCTCATCAGGAATTTTTGCAACAACTTCCTTAAAAACACTGGCAGCTAATGGTTGGTGAATAGCACCTGGACGTAAAAACGGATAGCCAAAAGACGAACTTATTTCTTGCCATTGTCTGGAACATAACAATTCTTGTTGGACCTTCATCATTACATTTGATTGACCATTTATCATCTGTTTCATATTCAGTAAATCCTGCTTAATTGCATTAGGCCAATATTGTGAGAGAATTTTCCTGTAGCTAGCCGGCGGCGAAGACCATAAAACTTCATTACTGTTTGCCAGCAGATATTCTACCTCAGTTGTGACAATATCGCTCATCATACTTAAATTATTAGGTACATGTAATCTCGGACGCCAAATAACATCTCCATGCGTATCACTTAAACATAAGTTGCCTGCCTCTGAGCCGATAACAACATTGTGAAGTAAACGCAGATAATTATCCGGATCATTCGGATTAACTTCGTTATTCACCCGAAAAATAGCTGGGATTTTACCAAGCGTTCCTGTTAAAACTTGAAAAGGCCCGTCTACATTACTTGCCTCTTTGGTCTGCCAAGGACGTATTGAGGGCAACACTTCCTGAAGAATATGGATCATCGGATAAGATACTTGAGAAGCAAACGCCGCATCAACATAAAGCAGCTTTTGTCTTTCTGCTAAAGCCTTAGCACAAGCAATAAATCTTTTTACTGCAGGTAAATGTACATATAAATTGCCTGTAGAAAATACCAGTTTTTTTTCATTGGCCTTTTTTAAACACAAGGCCATATCTTTATGATGAATAGGTTGTTCATGAATAACATGAATCCCTCGCTCCAGCAATGCCAAAGATACTTCAGTACCTTTACCGCCCAATACACCTGACCGTAATACTACACAAGCCAGTTCAACCTCTGCCGGAACCTCACTACTATCTGTATATAGTGCAATACCATGATATTGGGCACACTTTTTAGATCTTGTGCTGCCGTTAGCAAGCAAACCCACAAGTTCAAATTCTTCAGGTAAAAGCTGTAAAGCTTCCATATAAAACTGGCCAAAAGAAGAACCGCATACGATTGTCTTTATTTTTTTCATAGTTCACCTTCTATGGGTTGCAATAATTGTTCTATTGAAAGCTCAAATATCTTGAACATACTCTGACAGCCTAATTTCTGCAATGTATCGACCACTATATTCAGGTTAGCAATTTCCGAGAAAGGCCTCACGCCTGCCGGTACAATTCCTGCCAATACACTCATACCTGCCGCTGCTGTAGCCGAACCAATAACGGCTGAAGGGTTCTGAGCCTGTAAAACTAAAGTGCGCGTTGTTTTGCTTCCATTAATTAAACCATCAAGCTGTATAATAAATTTTAGATACTTTTCCCGGCCAGCAGCATCCAGTTTGGAAGCCTGACAAATACGTTCAACCGCAGTCTTAGGCTCTGTTAAAAATTGAATACTGATTTCTTCCAATAAAGCTGCGACTCGACTACCCTCATTGACTAAATACCATTTACCATCATGTAATCCCAAGGATTTCGCCACAAATTCGGTCTCTTTATCAAAATACGGATATACAGTGACTTCACGAGGAAAAAAGGGCAGCTCAGCCTTTTGTTTTCTCAGCACCCCGATACTACATTCCCCATCTTGCCAAGCTGCTAAAGGCTTATTAGCTTCCATTACCCCAGCGAGATAATCCTCAGCCGCCGAAGGCGTAAAATCAGCCAACATACCAGTGTAAGAAATTAGAGAATCGACTTTATCAAAAGAAGTTCCCAGCCAACGTGGCAATAAGCCAGATAGTCCTGGTATCGCCCCCGCTGCATGAATAACAGCTGTTCTATTTGATTCTTGTTGTAATGCTGCTAATTTGTCATCTGTACCTGAATCAACACAATGACAACCCTTTTCCAAACATAGTTGAGCCACCCGAACAGAAAACTTGCTTGACGGACCGGCACAATTTACTATCAACTTACAATTTTGACAAAAAGACGCTAAACTTTGGACATCATTAATATCAACAGCTACCCATGCAGCATTAGAAAATTCACTTTTAATTTCATCACTTACTGTTTGAGGGTTTCTGCCACCTATTTTCAGATTACTTTTCCCCAATTTCACAAAAGCTCTCGCTGCCTCCAAACCAACATCGCCGTAACCACCAATAATACCGATCATATTTCTCCTTCCTCCATGGGTTGGTTTATATCTATCATGGTTTCTTCAATACAAGCTGCTATTTCACATAAGGTTGGGGAATCAATTAACTTTCTAAGCGAAACATCTATCCCATATTTTTCTTTTACTGCTACAATAAAGCGAGTAGCCAGCAAGCTATCTCCCCCTAATTCAAAAAACCCTTGTTTACTGCCAACAGCCTCTATGTGCAAAAGACTTTTCCATATTTGCGCGATCTCATATTCCAGGCCCTCCAGAACTTCTGTTTCCACATTTGCAGTATTTTGAAGCTCGAATATCTTTGCAATTGCTTTACGATCCACTTTGTTATTGTTATTCAAAGGAATCCACGGTAATATTTCAATTTTTTCCGGCAGCATATGACTTGGCAAATAATTAGCTGCAAACTCTAAAATCTCACCTGCTTTAAGCTTTACCATGTTTTCCGAACAACTGGCCTCAATAAATTCAGTAAAAGAACCTTTAACCGGCACAGAATTCATCTGTTCAAAACCAACGCTCTGTAGAGCTATTTGCCACTCTCTAGCTGTCAACATTGGATTGCAATTCCGGCGTCGTTCCAAGTTCAAATTGGAAAATCCCTTTTCTAAAACAGCTGCTGTTATTTTAGCTATTGGCGTCAATTCACAATGCTCTAAAATAAATAGCTTACCGTTGTTGTTAAGCATACTATTAGCTATCTGGATTCCCTGTTTCGGCTCAGGATAACGATGCAATGAATTTATGGCTAAAACAAGATCATAAGAATATCTAAACCCCTCAGGCACAATATTTCCTAACAAATTACAATACTTAATAACATGTTTCTTATTCAATAATCTATCTTTAGCCGAATCAAGCATAGACGAAGCTGACTCAAATAAAGTCAATTCTATTTCCTTTGGTTCTAATAAATCCAGCAGTTTAACAGCAATAATACCACTTCTTCCGTCCAAAAGGGCTGCCTGCAACGGTTGCCCGGTCTGTTTTGCAAGCTGCCTTATTCTCGCCGCTATCAATCTTATTCCGTCACCAGTTCCCGGGTCTATAGAAGTTAGACTCTCCGGCGACAAAATATCATCATCTAAAAGAACTACCGGTGAAATCTCTCCACAAAGAATAGCTCTGTATATACTTATTTTTTGAAACAACTTGATACCTACACCTGTTAACCCCATCGCTATAGTTACTGTGCTGACCTCATGTACACTTTTAGCAAACTGTTCGGCAAACGCAAGCGCCTCTTGAAATCTTACCCCAGCTTCTAAAACAGACTCAGAAAACACAATAATTTCTCTTGCCTCAAGCCAAGCTAACCACATCTGGATTAACGGCCCATAGCTATCTATAAGAGCTAGCTTGTTTTTTAAGGCAGTTGTTGTTACCGGACTATATTGTAAGTTGTTTAGCTCTAACAAATTTATAATAAAAGTTTCAGCAAGTTTAGCTTGTTTTTCCCAACTTTCCATTCGAATAGAATCAAATTCAAGTGTTTTGGCTGACTCGACTACTTGCATTGCCGGAAAATTTCCTTTAGCTGCAATTGCAGCATAAAGATGTTGCAAGCCATTTTGTGAGGACATTATTGCCACAGCTTGATCAACCCCAGGATATTGCCGCAAAATTGTCTCTATTTCTCCAAGCTCAATCCGGTAACCCCTAAATTTAACCTGTTGATCGACTCTGCCAAGAAACTCAATATTGCCGTCAGGCCAATACCGCCCCAAATCGCCGGTTCTGTACCAACGTTGGTTTCCTTCATTAATAAAGCTCCTGCCTGTCAATTCAGTGTTGTTATAATAACCTTTGGCCACACCAGCGCCGCCAATCCAAAGTTCACCTGCAACCAAATCAGGGCAATCGCGACCAAGCTTATCCACAACCCGAAACCGCTGATTACTCAGAGGTTTGCCATAAGGTATGGAAAGCCAGGAAACTTCAACTTTTTCTATTTCAAAATAATTAGACCAAATAGCAGCTTCTGTCGCTCCGCCCAAACCAATCATTTTACAATTTGGCGATTTCATTTTTAACTTTCCATATAAGTCTAAGCCAATCCAATCTCCTGATAATAAAACAAGTCTGAGTGACGAAAGCTTATCAGCCACAGTAAGCAGCATATTAAATAACGCCGGTACCGAATTCCAAATCGTCACCCTCATATCACAAATAAGGTTCAACCAGCTTCCAGCCTCACGTTCCTCGCCTGCTTGCGGCAATACTAAAGCGCCACCTGAGGAAAGGATGCCAAAAATATCATAAACAGAAAGATCAAACTCCAAGGCTGATACAGCCAAAACTCGATCAAATTCATTCACTCTATAACGAATATTAATATCTTCAATTGTGTTATAAGCGGCTTGATGAGTAATTTCTACTCCTTTTGGTTCACCAGTGGAACCTGAAGTAAAAATAATATAAGCGGTAGCAGCAGGAGAAACTTCTACAAAACCCGGAGCAGGAATTTGCTGCTCACCAGCCTCAACTAAAATAACTTCTAATTTGTCTTTGGACGCAAAAATTGCCAAACCATTTTTATCCGTAATCAAGTGTCTGATTTTACTTATGCGATATATTCTATCTCTTCGTTCCATAGGCTGACTCAAATTAACAGGAACATAAGCCGCACCTGCCGCTAACACCGCTAAAACAGCAATTATCTGCCTCGGGCCTCTGGCTAAACTAACTGCTACATTGTCTCCCTTCTTAACGCCTTTTTCTAAAATTACCGTCACCAAACTAAGCACCCTATGTGCCAATTCCCCGTAAGTCATGCTTTTATATTTATCATCCTCTTGCCAAAACAAAGCCTCTCTTTCAGGATTATCCTGAGCTTGTTTAAAAAAATTCTGGTGAATTAATTTGCTCTCTATAGAAAAAAATGTATCATTAACTATTTGTCGGACTAGCCTCTGTTTTTCCGGAAGTAGTTCAGGAATTTTCTGCTCCCATTTCCCCTCAAGCAGCCAATTCAGCAATAAACTATTGGCAGCAAACATTGACTCAGGCATATCTTCAGGGAAAAGATTTTCAGGAATACTCCAAGTAGCTTTGAGGCCAAATTCACCTTCTAAAACTGAACAATGTAGACATTTTTTTTGTACTCTTTCATGAGAAAAATATCTATTTTCACCTTTACCATAATGAATCGCAGGATAAAAATTAAAATTACTTGCATCATATGAGAAGTAAATGATAGCCTCATCTTTTTTACCATCTTCAATATCGTCGAATGTAAAGTTTCCCTGCTCCAAACTTCTTAAATGTGATTCTACTTTTTGACAACATTCACACCAATTATTAAAATTGTCTGGTCGAAATACCATAGGAAAAGAAGTATTACACCCTTTATTACCTAAAACAATACTAAAAGGATTTCCCGAACTCCACCTGCTAAGCACCTCGCCCAAAGCGGCAAGTAAAATAGACAAAGCTGAACATTTATACTGTAAAGCAAATATTTTAATTGTCTGCCATTCCTTGGCATTGATGGTATGTTCCTTTTGGAAAAAACTGCGATCTGCAGTAGTTCTAATAGGTAACGATGGCGCCAACGATAATAAATCGCATACTTTATTTTGATTCTCAAGGTTTTCTTGTAACAATTTGTCCACTCCTTATAGCCAAACCAAGACTTATTCTCGAAAGTAACTAATAGACATCACTATTACATTATTTTTACCATTGATATTAATTATCATTATCACTAATAATATCCTATTTATCCCTTTTTTCCTATGACAAACAGGATAACTTTTATGGTATTCGGGATACTTAATAATAACGCAGAATGACACTAAGTCATTCTGCGTTATCATTTCGATAAGGAACTTTATACCAGGCAGCATACATAACAGGCAGTATTAACAAAGTAAGTATTGTTGCCCCAAAAAGCCCACCGGCTATAGCTACTGCCATAGGACCCCAGAAATCATTGGAAACTAATGGTATCATCGCCAAAATTGTCGCTGCCGCCGTAAGCATAATTGGCCTAAAACGGGAAACAGCGGCATTAACAATAGCATCCCAAGGATGTTCGCCAGCTTCTGTATGTTTTTCAATTTGATCAATGAGAATAACAGAATTCCGCATGATTATTCCCGATAAAGCCAAAATAGCCAGCTGCACGACAAATCCCATTGGTCTGTCAGTCAATAACAAGATAATACTAACCCCAATCAGCCCCATTGGTGCGGTAAGTAAAGTCAGCAGCATTTTAGGAATATTTTGTATCTGTAACATTAGCAAAGTAATAATCGCTAAAATCATGACAGGCACAAGCTGCATTACCCAGCCATTTGCTTTCAAACTCATCTCCAAAGAGCCGCCAATATCGATACTATAACCATTAGGCAACCCTGCCCGCAGCTCAGCCAAACTGTCATAAACTGCCTGAGTGGCATTATTACTAAGTATGCCTTCAATTGTATTTGCTTGCACAGTAATTGTTGGCTGTAAATCACGCCGCCAAATTAATCCTTCCTCAGCGGCATAGCTAATATTAGCAACCTGCGCTAATGGCACATAACCATTACCTGCCGGAACATTTATATTCTTAAGCAAGCTCAGATTATTGCGACTCTCCTGATCAAGTCTAAAAACAATACCGATAGTCCTGTCTTTTTCCCTAAATTCGGCAATAGCAGTACCTGATAACATCGCTTGAAGATTAGCAGCAAGTGTTTGATTATCAACGCCTAACATTCTTGCTTTATCTTGATCAATTTCAAGTTTTAAAATCTGGCTTTTTTCGCTCCAATCAAGAGTAACCTCTGTTATGATTGGATTATTATTCATTTCACCTACAACTTGTTCAGCTATTTTACGTACCTGATCATGATCTTTTCCTGTTACTCGCAAATTAACCGGATAAGGATAAGACGGACCTGTTTTTAAAAATTTTACATTACCGCGTACTTCCGGAAATTCAGTGCTTAATAATTCTCTGGCCTTTTTAGCCAGCTTATCCCGAACAGCTATATCTTTAGCAACAATAACAAATTGAACTAAATTAGTATTAGGAAATTCCGCATCACCTGTTAAAATAAATCTTGGTGCTCCTTTGCCGACATAATAAGAATAGTTTGTCAGCTCAGCCTCCCTGGTCAGCTTCTCAATAAAACGTTTAGCCTCTCGCTCAGTAGCTTTCACAGAAGCTCCTTGTGGTAACCGCATATCGATAACAATTTCCGGTCGCGAAGATTCTGGAAAGAATTCTTGTTTAACAATACCCATTAAAAATATCGAACCAATAAACGCAGCTAAAGTACTGATTAATACTTGCTTGCGATGAGATAAACACCAAATTAAAATGCTTTTAAACTTATTGTAAAAGCGGGTATTATACATATCATTTTTTATTAAACTCGCATCAGAAGAACTTTTTAATAAACTATAACCCAACAACGGTGTTACTAATACCGAGACAACCCAGGAAAGCAAAAGAGCTATCGTAATTACCCAAAAAATACTGCCGATAAATTCAGAAGCTGTTCCCTCAGAGAAGCCCATAGGAATAAAACCGGCGCAGGTAATTAATGTCCCGGTAAGCATGGGGAAAGAAGTAACCCTATAAGCATAACAAGCAGCTTCAAAACGCGCCATTCCCTCTTGCAGCTTAACTTTCATCATCTCAATGGCAATAATAGCATCATCAACCAGTAAACCTAAAGAGATAATTAATGCTCCTAAAGAAATTTTATGAAGATCTATTCCGAGCAATTTCATAACTAAAAAGACACCACAAATAACCAATGGAATACCCAGAGCCACTACCAGTCCGGAGCGTACCCCCAAACTAAAAAAGCAAACAAGCAAGACAATGATGATAGCTTCCGCCAAAGACCTGACAAAATCATTAATTGCTTGCTGCACAACTTCCGGTTGATTAGCGACAATAGCCAGCTCCATACCTACAGGCAGTTGCTGTTTGATTGCTAAAAGAGCATTATCTAAGTTCTCACCAAGTTTAATAATGTTTCCGCCTGTATCCATCGACAAAGCCAAACCAATTGCCGGTTGACCATTAAAAAACATTTTAGGGTCAGCCGGATCACTGTAATTGCGATTAATCTTAGCAATATCGGCTAAACGAAAACTTTGCCCCTTAGCATAAATCGGCATATTTTTTAAGTCTTCAAGATTATCAAATCTACCACTGATTCGTAAATGCAAATTACTTGTCTCAGTTTCGATCATACCTGAAGAACTCATAACATTATGGTTATACACAGCGTTCATCATATCGGAAGGAGCAAGGCCCAACTGTGCTAATTTGGCATTGTCCATTTCAATATATATTTTTTCAGTTTGAACGCCTTGCAGCTCAATTTTTTTAACACTAGGAATGTTAACCAGCAAACGCCGAATCCGCTCAGCCTCTTCTCTCAGTTCTTCATAACTGTAATCAGGCCCTGTCAAAGCGTAAATGCAGCCAAAAACATCATCAAACCGATCATTACAAAAAGGACCATTTACGCCTGCCGGTAAGGTATATTTAATTTCCTCAACCATATTGCGCACTTCAAACCACGTTTGCCGGACCTGACTGCCTTTAACCTCATCTTCTTTTAAGGCAACATAAATAATGCACTGCCCTGGTGTTGAATAACTCATTATATAATCAAGCCCTGGCGTATCCTGCAATCTTCTTTCCAATTTATCGGTAACTTGCTCTTCCATTTGACGGGCAGTAGCTCCAGGCCAGCTGGCAGACACTACCATCAAACGTAAAGTAAAGTCAGGATCCTCCATCCGCCCTAAATCCTGATAAGAAGATATTCCGGCAATAAAAATGATAATAATAAAATAGTAAACTACTTGCTTGTGTTTAAGAGCCCATTCTGTTAAATTTATTTTTCCCATATCAATTACTACCAATAACTTTAATTTGTTGTTTTTCCTGCAATTTATGAACTCCCGCTGTCACGATAACTTCTCCGGCTTGGAGACCTGACAGTATTTGCACCAAATCATTATCCTGCAGGCCGACTTCAACAACCCGTAAAGTAACCACATTATCCTTAACGACCCAAACACAAGGTTGATGCTCTGTTTGATACAAAGCTGTCAGGGGAATAGTATTTACTACAGAATGCTCACCATTTTTCATCATAACCGAAGCAGTCATGCCCAAACTTACTGCAGGCGGCGGATTAACTAAGGAAATTCGGACTTTATAAGTACGGGTAAGGGCATTAGCCATCGGAGCAATTTCCCTGACCCGGCCTTCCACACTTACCCCGGGAAGAGCCCAAAATATTACTTCACATTCAGGAGCTTCTTTTACTTCTGGCAAACGATTCTCCGGCACATGAATCTCGATCTCCCGTTCGCCGTCATATACAAGCGTCAGCACCGTTTCACCGGCACTGACGACTTGCCCGGTTTCTGCGCCAATGTGAGCTACAACTCCAGCTTGTTCAGCAACCAACCGGGTATAACCCAGTTGGTTGGAACCTTGTTCGTATTGAGCAGTTGCTTGACGGCTTGCGGCGCTGGCCACATCATAAGCATTTTGATAATAATCAAGTTCCGCTCTGCTGATAGCATCCTGGGCATATAATTGTTTATAACGAGCTAAATTACTTTCTGCAAGTTTTTGCTGCGTTTGAGCAGCCGCTAGCTGCGCAGCATTGTTATTGATAACTTCTTTAACATCCTTAGGATCAATACTCATTAAAACGTCTCCCGCTTGTACAGCCATGCCCAAATCCACAAAACGGTTACTGACTTTACCTCCCACTTGAAAAGCCAACTGGCTTTCGTAACGGCCACGCACTTCACCGGCATAAGTATAAGCGGCAGTTTTGTCCGCGCTGCCTACAATTTGTGTCCGCACCAACGGAACATTAGCAGCAACTGACTTGCCTTGCTCCTTCCCCAAGAAACCGCCGCTAACCAAGCTAACTGCCACGATAGCTATTAGTCCGTAAAACCATTTTCTCTGTTTTAACTTCAGAAAACCTTTTACTTGCATTTTTCTTCCTTCTTCCCAATAACCATATATGACGTGCTAAAATTTTTGCAGGCGGGTGTCACCGCGCCACCCGCCTGCGCCTGCCAATTCTTTAACACGGAGTATATAGCAAGCAACAAAAATCATAACAATAAAATTACAGACGCGTTTCCACACCAAATACGAACTGGCGGGAAGACATTGGCTGACTGCCAACAGTATTCCATAAATAGGTAGTCTCATAAGCACGATTTGTTAAATTGTAGACCTTGGCATACGCTTTGATATCTTGGTTAACCTGATAGCTGGCACCTATATCAAGCACCCAATACCGTTTGGAGGAAAAAGCATTTTCCGGTACCACTATCGGGTTCCCGGCTGCATCTGCCGACCACATGCCTCTGGTAGAATTACGTCCTGTGGCACCGCGGCCCATAATATTGACATTCCAACGATCCTGATGATAATTGAAACCTAATTGATAATAATTGGGATTGCTGTTGGTAATATCATATTGTTCTCCCCAGCCATCGTCTCTATCTTGTCTTACTTTTAAATAAGAATAGCCTAATACCACATCCCAGGTATCTGAAAGCGGATGGTTAATCCGCAAATCTAACCCACGCTTCTTTTGTTTGGCGACATTAGCCATATAGGCGGTTGGCTTATTAGTAGTCGGTTCAATAGGATACTGATACTCAAACGCATTGTCTACATCGGTTTTAAACAAGCTTGCCTGTATTTTTGTCCCCCCAGACAACACGGTATTATACCCTAAGGTAAACGAATCGCCGGTTTCCGGTTTAAGGTTGGGGTTGGGAAGATACATAGGGTCCCAGCCCCTAAAAAAAGAAATTGCGTTAGGAGCGCGGAAAAATTGTCCCCAGGAAAAGTAAGCATTACTGTTATCATTTATTTCTTTATTAAGACTGAATCTGACAGTATTTTCACCATCATATTTATTACTGTCATCATGACGGAAGCCGCCGGTTAACGTCCATTTTGGCGCAAAATTCCAATGATCTTCTAAATAGAGCCCCAGCATCCGCAATTTATTTTCAGCATAGGGAGCCGAACGGTCATCAACCTTAGCCATTTTCCAGTCAAAGCCCCCAACGATCCTGTTATTTTTGCCCAACGGTCTGGATTGGTTCCATTCAACACCATATTCTTTATCCCTATATCTGCTCATTGAATTATAATTACCCATATACCAATCCATTCGATAATCATTTTGATAAATTTGGAAATTATTTGTAATAGTTTCTCCCTGTTTCCAACGATAAGCTAATGCTACATTATTTTGCTTGATATCTCGAAATGCTTTAGAGTCGTGAATTTCATACGGATTACCGTCCATATCATACCCGATCGTACCAGGCTTTGCGATGGGACTTCCGGCTTCTTCATCCACATGGTCATAATAAAAGGTCAACATTCTCTCTTTACCCAAATCATGATCAATGCGAACAGACGCATTATTTCTTTCAAATTTACTATTCGGCATTTTTACAACATCGCCGGTTTGATGATCCTTGTATTCATAGTGGTCTTGCGTCCAGCGGCCGGCAGTTATCATATAACTGGTTTTGCCGTCTTTACCGGTACTGCCGCCTGTCGTTATTCCATATTTTCTTGAATTCCAGCTGCCAAATTCCGAATAAGCGGTTGTCTTAGTTTCCGCACCTGTGCGCGTAATAATATTAATAACACCGCCAACAGCAGCACTTCCATACATTGTGGAAGCAGCGCCTCTGACGACTTCAATTTTTTCGATACTATCCACACTGGGCAGCATCCCCAAATTGTAGCCCAGACTGTTCTGTTCCAATTTCTGCTCCACATTAATTTTCCGGCCATTTACTAACACAATAATTCTGTTATCACCATTTAAAATAATGCCGCCGGCATCACCAACACTGCCGCCTTCATAATATACTTCCACACCGGCATCAATAAGTGCTTCAGCAACACTTTTTATACTTTTTTGTTCAATCACCGCCTGATCGATTACGGTAACATGCGCTGCCGTCTCACTGATTTTAGTAGGCATTCTACTGGCTGTTACCACATATTCCTCCATACTAAATTCTTGCATACTTGCCTGAGCCTCTATTGCCTGCTCATCTTGAGCCCCGTTAACAACAGCTTCCTCAGCAGCAGCGGCTCCGGCACAACCTAAAAATAAGGAACTGCTTAGTAATAAGTGCAATAATTTTTTCCCGGTGATTTTTGGTTTTCTCATTTTTTCTCTCTCCCCGTTGTGCGCACATTGTACGCTTCATAATTCATACCTGACTGATTTTCCAACTGCCGGCCTGCATTCTTCGCTGCCAGAAATCTTTATACTGTCCATCCACCTCAATAAGCCTTTCATGCACACCCTGTTGAACAATCCTCCCTTTGTCCAAGACTAAAATTTGATCAGCTTCCTTAATAGTAGATAAACGATGGGCAATAACCACTAAGGTTTTATTTCTGACAAGCTCACTAATAGCAGCTTGAATCTGCTTTTCATTATCCGGGTCTAAACTAGCTGTTGCTTCATCTAAAAGAATAATCGGCGCATCCTTTAAAATAGCTCTGGCAATAGATATACGCTGCTTCTCGCCGCCAGATAAAGATGAGCCTCCTTCACCAACAATAGTGTCATAGCCATTAGGTAATTCCATAATGAAATCATGACAGCAAGCCTTTTTACAAACCTCCATAATTTCGCTAAGCGTTGCCTCAGGCTTGGCTAATCTTAAATTATTCAAAATAGTATCATTAAACAAATACACATCTTGAAAAACCATGCTAATATTCTTAAGCAAACTATCGAAAGTCATTTCTTTACTATCAACACCGCCTATTTTAATGGCTCCGCCTTGAACATCCCAAAACCGGGCAATCAAATTAGCAATAGTCGTTTTGCCGCTGCCGGATTTACCAACTAGAGCAGTCATACTATTCTCCGGCACAACAAAACTAACATTGTGTATTATTGGTTCTTGCTCATAAGCAAACGAAACATTGTTAAATTCAATGTCAAATTTATTTAAAACAATATCTTTACCATCTTTATCAACATTTTCTATATTACAAATGGAATCAAAACGGTCCAAAGCATTTTTCATAATATTAATCATGACACTAAGTACATTTATAGTTTTAAAGGGCAGATATATTTGAAATGCAAAAATTATCATCACCAGCAGCATTGATAATTCCATTGTCTTATTAAAATAGAAATAGGCTGAGGCAAATACAGTAAGCGTGGTACCAAGTGCTAAAGCCCGGTCAAAATTTATACTTGGCGGAATAAACTCTTCTTCAAAGTTAATATTTACATCACGATGGTTTTTAAACTCTTGATAGATTCTCTCTGTTCTTTCTGCCGTCATATTAAAGGATTTAATCACTGAAATACCTTTTACATATTCTAAAACAGCGCTAATAAGTCTGGACTGACTTTCCTGCCTGTCGGCAGCACGAACTACAATAACTTTTTCAACTTGTTTCAAAGCCAAAGAGGCTAATATAAAAGTAAACAGCGAAATAAAGCCAATACGATAATCAAACGTAAACAGCAAAATTACGCTGACTACAATCCCGAGATAACAAGAAACAACCTTGGACAGCACCGACATGGAATGTTCTTCAATAAAAACCAAATCAGAAGTAACCACTGCTGTAATTTTACCTATGTTTCCATCGGAAAAATATCCCATTGGCAGCCTTTTCAAACGGTCACCCAGCTTTAATCTTTCTCTGGCAAAAATCTCATAACCGGTACTGCTTTGTAGGCCATCTATCCATCTTTTTAGCAAAGCTCTTATAAGAATACTAAGTACAATAACCAAAGCTACCAGTTGGACATCTTGAACTGTAATATTATTGGCAGATATTTTAATCAAAACAACTAACACGGCTAAAATCGGAACTTGACCCAAAAAGGCTTCAAAAGTACTAAGAAAAAAAGCAAACTTTATCCGCAGGGAATATTCACCGGCCAGTGTCAAAAGCCTATTGATGATCTTAAACATGTTCCACCTCCTTAACCTTGATTCCCCACTGCAAGGTTTCCATGTGAGAATTCCATAAATGATGGTATGCGTCTGAGGACTGCAGCAATTGTGAGTGGGTTCCCTCACCAATTAAAACACCTTTATCCAGTACAATAATCTTATTGGCATCGGCAATAGTGGAAAGCCTATGAGCAATAACAATTACTGTCTTGCCAATGATCAATTTATTTAAAGCTGCTTGAATTTTATCTTCATTTTCAGGATCGGTAAAAGCAGTCGCTTCATCTAAAACAATAATCGGCGCATTCTTTAAAATTGCTCTGGCAATACTAATTCTTTGTTTTTCTCCCCCGGAAAATTTATTGCCGTCCTCACCGGCAATAGTGTCGTAGCCTCTGTCCAATTCAGTGATAAAGTCATGACACATAGCAGCTTTCGCGCACGCAATAACTTCCTCATTGGTTGCACCCGGGCGGCCAATTCGAATATTTTCCATAACCGTAGTATTAAACAGGTAAACATCCTGCGAAACATAACTGACAATATCCATCAATTCTTCAAAAGAAAAATCATGTATATTGACTCCCCCGATAGTTATCTCTCCTGCTTTCACATCCCAAAAATGCACCAATAATTTAGCCAACGTGCTTTTGCCACTGCCCGAAGCACCAACAATGGCAGTAACACTATTTTCCTTAGCTGTAAAAGAAATATTGCTGATAACATTTTGCTCTTCATAGCCAAAATAAACATTACGGAATTCTACGTCATAATGAGCAGGCTTGATATTTTTATTTAAAGTAATTAATTCCTGACCACTGAATGTTTTCTCCAACTGCTCTATTTTGTGCTTTAACACAGGAATAGTGGGCATAAAGTCAACCAACCTAAGTAACGGCTGCCCCAGCCCCATAGACAAAAGCAAAGAAAAAGCCAGTACCGGCAAAGTCAATGTGCCATTAAGATAAAATAGTGTGCCTACAGGCAATAGAAATAAGATTGTACACGGCAGTATCGAACTATAAATAGCCATATAAGTCCATGATTCTTTGAACCAATCCAACGTATATTTTTTGTAATTTTCAATAGACACCACATAGTTTTCATAAGAGCTTGTGGTTCTATTAAAAATTTTTATAACTTCCATACCGGAAACATACTCAACAATAGTTGCGTTCATCTTACGGGCCGAATCATAATAATACCCCATCTTTTTTAAACTGCTCCGCATCATAATAAAAATCGGTATCATGCCAACAAATACCGAGGCAAGCGAAAGAAATCCCAGGCGCCAATCTAATAAAAATAAAACAATATAAACGATAATAGGTGTTATTACGAACGGAATACCCTCTGGGATCATATGAGCCAATAAGGTTTCGGTACTTTCAATATCATCAACAAAATTTTTCTTATAACTGCCTACTCCTCTTGCTTTTATATCTCCCATCGGTAATTTTGACATCTTTTCGGCAAATTTAATTCTCAATTCCATCAAAGTATCATAAGCTGCTTGGTGTGATGCCGTTAAGCCTTTATAAAATAAAAAAGATTGCAATAATAAACCAATAAATATTCCGGTCGATATAACTAATAAATAATTTAGAGTAACCGTATTTGATTCAATAAATCGAATCATCATATCATAAGTAAAAAGATAGGGAACAATCCCAGAAAAAGCACTGAGAAAAATTAAAAAGATCGCCAAATATGTCTTTTTTCTATGTTCTTTGGCATAAGAACATATCTTTATAAAACCACTCATAATGTAACCTCCAAATACAGTTGCATTTATAGTTGATATTGATTCTCATGATTAATAATAAAAAAATAATAGATTCTTTCACAAGAGCTGCTTTAATTCTAATGAACAAATTTCAAACATATGAGTTTCATAAACTTTATACAATTACACGCCCTGAATGCCAGCCGAGTGCCAATTCCCCAACTCTCATTCATAGTTATGCCTTTAAGCAGTGATTGAGATGAAACCCTAATGTTAGGCGACCATTGCTCCAATTGCTCATTATTATTAACCCAAAAATGCATCATTGCTCCCTTGTTGCCTGATTTCTCAACCATCCTATTAGAACCTTTAACCGCATATTTGGGCTCTGCATCAAAATATAATTCTCCACCGGAAAAACGCTGTGCCATAGCAGCAATTATTGTTTTTAACTGCTCTTCTTTAAAATAGTAAAAAACGCCTGCGGAAATAAAAACTATGCCATCTTCCATATTAAAAATTATGTCATCAAACCAAGACGGATCAAGGAAATTCTTAGCAATACAGGTATTTCGGGGAGTATCTTCAAGTAAACTCTTTCGATAAGCAATAGCATCCGGTAAATCAAGATTGTAATAATTAATGAGGCCATTATCAATTCTGGAAAAAGTCGTATCAAGACCGGCACCGATGTTTACTACAGTTGCTCTAGGATGCTTTGCAAGATAATTACGTATAGCATCATCAAATCTCCTCGCCCGGGCAATATATGTCAAGCCACTAAACTCTCCAAACGATTTAGCAACAGGCGCAAAATCATATTCACATTGTTTAATAAGCCGAATTGCATCCTGATCATCCAAAATAGCCGGATCTTTCCGACTATAAGTAGCGCGTCCCCAAAGAGGCAGCAGCATAGTTGATTCAACAGACTGAGATTTTAATACTACCGATGTACTCAATACAACTCCTCCATTTCTTCACTATATAAACCCATTGATGTATTAGTATTATTGATATTGATTGTCATACTCATTTATAAATGAGTATAACTGATTTATATTTTATTAGCTAAGACAAACAGGATAACTTTTATGGTATATAGCTCAATATCGTTAACCTTTAGCCGAACAAGCTATTTCCGCCATTTTTTCCCGTTGCCGGTCTAATTGCCTATAAGTAGATATAGGCAAAGGCAAATCGGTTCTCTGTCCCTTCATTTTGATGATTTTGGGCGGCGAACCGATCACCGTACAATCTTGCGGGACGTCTCGGTTTGCAATGACGGTTTGCGCGCCAATTTTGCTTTGACTGCCGATAGTAACCGGACCGAGAATTGTCGTACCGTGGCCAATATACACATCATCACCAATAGTAGGATGCCGCTTCCTTTTTTCCTTCCCTGTTCCGCCCAGCGTAACGCCATGAAACAGGGTGCAATTTTTTCCCATTTCCACTGTTTCGCCGATTACCACACCGCAACCGTGGTCGCAAAAGAACCCAGGCCCAATTTTTGCTCCCGGATGAATTTCTATTCCCGTAACAAAACGCATCAATTGCGAAAATAGGCGTGGCAAGAACGGTATGCCGAGGTGGTAAAGCGGATGAATTAAATATCGGTGGGCTGTTATCGCATGAAGGGAGGGATAGAGTAAAAATTCTACATTTTTGCAGGCCGGATCATTACGGTAAATGGCCTTAATGTCCTCAAATAAAGCAACCATCTTCTTCTGCCGCCTTTCCTTACAAAAATAAATTTTTCTCTCCATAAACCAGTTTCTACTAATGCTTGGTCTGGATGTCCATCTGCTTTAAAATGATATTGATTCTCATTGTCGCTAATAAAAAAATCATACCTCATTTTTCCGTCTTTCTTCTATGTCAAACAGGATAAGTTTTATGGTAAAAAGTATTAAGGCACAAAGAATGCGTTATTCCTTGTGCCTGGGCTAACTATCCATATGAAAATAAAGTTACAATTTCTTGCTATATTGTGACGGATTAACGCCATATTTTCCCCGGAATTTTTCCGCAAAATAACTTAAATCATTATAACCGACCAATAAGGCCGCTTCTGTAACCCGGAGTTTTTGGTCCTCGATCAGCAGACGCGCAAGCTCCAGCCGTTTGTCGATAATATAGGCATGAACCGGCAGTCCGAACAATTCCTTAAAGCCGATTTTTAGCTTATATTCATTCAGGCAGATCATTTTTGCCAGTTTTCCCAGAGTAGGCGGGGCTGCAAGATTTTCGTCCAGAATTTTCCTGGCTTTGTATAATGCCTCCCGGTCATAGGCGGAAACTTTGCCTGCCGAGGTTCTGGTCCCGTCTTCAAAAATAGCTTCGTCCAGATAGACGGCAACCAGCTCCAGTATTTTTCCTTCCAGATAGATTTTTTTCAGATGTTCCCGGTAGCGGCAATTCATCATTTCGTTGAGAATCAGACGAATGCCTGGGGAAGTTTTGCCATTACATAAGAAATTACGGCCGGCAAACAGGCTGTGATATGCATGGTCTTTGCCCCTGTGCTGCATAAAACCGGCAATAATGTCAAGATCAAACTCCACACAAATCCCCCAAAAACGCGAACCCGGATGATAGCTGCTGACACTGATGCCTTGGTCGCGGTTGAATATACAACTTTCCCCATAGGTGATTCCATATTCCCGTGGCGGTTTTCCCTCCACCTGCCACCAAAACCCCTCACCCAGACAAAAGGCCAGACTATACAAGGAGCTTTCCTGCTTCTCCCCCATGGTTATCCTTCTATAAAAAGTCATATCGCTGATGGATATCCGCAGGGAGGGTTTGACAACAATCCGCCGGAAATAACCTTCACCAACCGTTTCCGGTATCTTCATCTCCGTTTGAAACGAACTGGTTCTGTAAATATGATCAAGGTCGGCACATATCGGGCAGGCCTCATCCTGCGGATTAAATATCTGATTTTTTGACACGGCATTTTTTATCATGTCTATCGCCCCTTGGTATCGGTAAGTATATCAATGGAGGATATACGCCAAACTCATCCGGTTGTGGCGCGCCGGCGTTCCTAACCCGTAAAACAAAAGAGTTTTTTTAGTTCTGCCAGACTGTTGTCATTAAGAAAAAAATCGGCACCAACTCTGCCACCCGCCAGATTGACAATCCTGGTACAGGTGTGCATGATAAATTCATAATCATGCGTGATGACAAACACCGTTTTTCCCTGGGCCGCAACCTGTTGCAGCAGGGAGGCCACCCGCCGCATATTTTCCGCATCCAGACCACTGGTGGGTTCATCAAAAATCAATATATCCGCCCCCTTGACGATGGCCACGGCAATGGTCACCCGCTGCTTTTGGCCACCGGAGAGAGAGGCAGGATGACGGCTCTTAAAAGTGGATAAACCGAGTGTTTCCATCGTTTCCGCCACTTTTTCCGTCAAATCAGGCAGGCGCTCGTTGCCCAGACCCAGTTCTTCCTCGACGCTTTCGGTAAATAACTGATAGTCGGCATCCTGCATAACAAAATAGGATTTTTTTAGACGCTCGCCTGCTTTTGTCGGCCCGGAGCCAATGCGTATTTTCCCCTGCCGTTCGCTTACCAGTCCGCAGAGAATTTTCGCAAAGGTACTTTTGCCGGCACCATTCAAACCGGTAATACCAATAATTTCTCCTTGTCCGGCCATGAGACACAAGCCGTCGAGAATCCGTGGGCCGCCCTCATACCAAAACGTTGCATCCTCCAGTTGCAAACAGGCCGGCGGGGCGGCTAGCTCTTTGCCGCTGCACTGCAAAGGCAGTTTTTCCGGAAAAATGCATCTTAATCCTTTGTCAATCCGCTCATTATCAGACATAGCCAAAAAACTTTGCCGGTCATACTCGGCGGCAACTGTCCCACCCTCCATATAAACTACTTTGTCAACAAGGTCTTTCAGGTAATACAGGCGGTGTTCGGCGATAATGACGGTATGGCCCGCACTTTTCAGCAGGGCCAGGGCCTGCCTGAGTTCTTCCGTGGCTTGGTGGTCCAGATTGGCCGAAGGTTCGTCCAGCACATACACCGTGGGGCCTGCCGCATGGACAGAAGCGATGGCAATTTTCTGTTTTTCGCCGCTGGACAACTTGAACAGGCTTCTTTCCAGCAGCGGCTCAAGTTTCATGGCCGTTACCGTATTTGTAAGCCGCCGGAGCATTTCCGCTCTGGGTACGCCCATATTTTCGCAGGAAAAAGCAATCTCCGAGGTGGTGTCCACTGTAAAAAACTGCGAACGCGGGTCCTGAAATACCGAGCCGACTAGCCGTGCGAGCTGGTGCAGCTTCATATCACGGATACTTTTCCCGTCAATAAACGCCTCCCCGTGCAAAGTTCCTTCATAAAAATGTGGAATCAGTCCATTCAACAGCCTGGTAATGGTGGTCTTGCCGCAGCCGCTGCGGCCGCACAGCAGGACGAATTCCCCCGGTTTGATCTGTAAATTAATACCTGAAACACTTTCAGCCCGGTCCTCCTGATAGCTGAAATGCACATTCTTCAGTTCAATCACGCGCCCAGCCCCCTTAACGTCAAACGGGGAAATACATTTTTGTCAAGAATTTTTACATCAATGTTATGCTGGCTGGAAAACAAAATCAGTACAAACACCGCCTGCCGGATAACTGTTTCTAACTGCTGCACCTTTTACACCTCACAAGTTTTTTACGTCAATGCTTTGTTCTATCCAAGCAACGGATAGCCCGATAGCTTCCTTAAGCTCCGTACCGTGGTTATACACTCCCGGCCTTTGCAAAGTGTTTTGACAAAATCCACCGGCCCAGGAAAGCACATGTTCTGGATCCCCCGTGCAATCATGATATGATCCTCTATCAATGCATTGATAATGATTTTCATTTATATTATTATAACGAATCCTGTTACGATTGGCAACCCTTTCCATTTAACAGACTAAGAAAAGCCGCCGAGGTGCGCAAAACCTATATTTATTATCAGGTAAAGAAAACACTGTTTGCATCGGGCCTCTGACGACCGTAGTGCCCATATCTTGTTTAACAGAAAATTAACTTTCTGTTAAACTAAAGCAACTACTGTGTACCTGCATCCAGACACACAGTAGTTACCAATGAAAACAAACTACAACAACTTTTTGTTCACACTACCTGAACCTTATACTCGCGCAGCCAATGATCTGCCTGGATAAGGTAGGCAAACAACTGCGGCCCGCTCATCAATTGACCAAACCAGGGAATATTTGCGGCAGTCATAGGAGTCTGAGCCAGTTGCTTAAGCTTTTCAACATTCAGAATTTGCTGCAAGGGGGATGCCGGGTCTTGCAAAATAGCCAAGGCCTCCCCGATCACAAGCTCAGTATAGGCAGGGTTATGCGTTTTGGGGTAAGGACTCTTTTTCCGCCATAGCACATCGTCTGGCAAAATTCCCTCCATAGCGTGGCGCAACAGTCCTTTTTCTCTATTTTGATAATATTTCATGCTCCAGGGCACATTCCAAACATATTCAACCAGCCGGTGATCGCAGAAGGGTACCCTGACCTCCAGGCCAAAGGCCATACTCATGCGGTCTTTACGGTCCAGCAGGGTTGGCATAAACCGCGTAAGGCTGAGATAAAATATTTCACGCATTCTGGCCGAATGCGCATCCTCTCCCGGCAGGCACGGCACTTCTGCCAGCGCCTCCTGATACCGCTGAGCTACATAGTCGTCCGGCTTAATTCTGCTGTACAGGTCCGGATTTAGCCAGGAAATGCGAAATTCCGGCTGGAGCGACCAGGGAAAAGTCGTTGCCTGAATCATCTCTTCCCGTTGAAACCAGGGGTAACCGCCAAACACTTCATCGGCACATTCACCGGATAAAGCCACTGTGGCTCTTTTTTTGATTTCACGACAAAATAAGTATAGTGAAGTATCAATATCGGCCATGCCCGGCAGGTCCCGGGCCAAAACAGCAGGCTTCAGACTGGCTGCCAATTCCGGATTATCTAATACAATATTGTGGTGACAGGTGCCAAAATGTTCTGCTACCCTTGTGACCCAGGGAGCATCCGCATTGGGCTGAAAGCTATTTGCCTTAAAATATAGATCATTGTCCAGATAGTCTACCGAATACGTAGGCAAACTACCTAAGCCTTCCTGTTTAAAAGAGTTGGCCGCTAACGCCGTAAGCACACTCGAATCAAGGCCACCGGAC
Organism: Sporomusa sp. GT1; assembly: GCF_014634905.1. NCBI lineage: Bacteria > Bacillati > Bacillota > Negativicutes > Selenomonadales > Sporomusaceae > Sporomusa > Sporomusa sp. GT1. The sequence goes on from NZ_BMBX01000006.1 coordinate 145,124, forward strand.
AATAAGGTACAAACAGGCACATCTGACACAAGCTGACGTCTGGCAGCATCAAGCAAAAGCTCCCGAACCTGAGTCGCCGTTGCGGCGAAATCCTCGGTATGAGGTTTGGATACCAGCTGCCAGTAGGGTTTAATCCATTGTCCCTGCCGATTGTAAACCATAAAGTGTCCAGGCTTTAATTCCCGAACACCGCGGAACACGCCATGTCCCGGTGTCCGGGCCGGCCCAAGCATAAACACTTCCGCCAGCCCCTCTTCATCAAGCTCCGGCCGAATCAGGGGATTGGCAAGCAGGGTTTTTAACTCTGAACCAAAGATAAAACTGCTGCCACGTTCAGCGTAAAACAACGGCTTAACTCCAATACGGTCACGGGCTAAAAATAAGCTTTGCCTGGCTTCATCCCAAATACCAAAGGCATATATACCGTTAAACTTCTCAACACACGCCGGCCCCCATTCAATAAAAGCCTGCAGCAGTACTTCCGTATCACAATGGGTACTGAACGTATACCCCTTTGCTTCAAGCTCCTGCCTGATTTCCGGCGTGTTGTACAGTTCACCGTTATAAGTAATGACAAATTGCTGCGCACCGCGACAACGAATCATCGGCTGCGCACCTCCCACAGGGTCAATAACGCTAAGCCGCCGATGCCCAAGTGCCGCATGTGGCGTAATATAGGTCCCCTGCGCATCCGGCCCGCGTGCAGCCAGTGTAGCAACCATAGCTGATACAATATGGCTTTTCTCTGTTAGATTTCCATCCCAGTCAATCCAGCCGGTAATCCCGCACATATATCCATCATCTCCCTAAAAAAGTATTGCCTGTGGCGCCAAGCCGGTAAATCGGCACGCTCCACAGGCAACTTTGCCTCACATATTACATTACCTGCTTATAGATATGCATTAAGGCAAACAATTGTCACTATCGGTAAAAAAATATGTATGGTACGGCGTATCCGCGGATACGCTAGTTTTAATCACCCGATTCAATTAGGGAGGAATTGCTATGAACGAAACCAGACAAGCTTCCGAAGCAGTCACAACATCACAGACAACTGCACAGTCTGATGTTCAAGGCGCTGATATTGATAATGCCGGTGACCTCTACCAGGAAAGCGGTCTTGATGCCACCCAGGATACCCTCCGGACAAGCCATCTAAAGGCAGGCAATCAGCATGCCACAAATAATTTAGTAGCCAGAATGCTGTGGGGACATGAAGAAAAGGTCAATCTTAATATGCGGGTGTCCGAAGATGGCTCCTTAGATTTAAATGATGATGTAAGGTAAAGAAAACACCGGCTTGCGCCGAGCCTTTGGCGGGCCGAATTGCTATGCCATCCATGGCGCAATCGGAACTAGCGCTATCCAGGCGCGTCGCAGCGGAAGCCGATGTTGACCCTTATCCTGTTCTTAAGAAAGTTATACTTTCTGTTAGGTAAAAAAGTTGGAAAAAAGCAGGCCTGTACGGCCTGTTTTTTCCGCGAACAGTGACTTTTGTCACAGCTTATAGTGCATTTATTTGCTAAACTAAGTACAAAGATAACCAAAATCCCCAAATATAAGGAGGTTCTTTGCATGGAAAAGCAATTCATAAAAAATATCGAATTCAGTAAAGCCCTGGATATGGTTAACCTGGTAGACTATCAGCCTGGCAAAGTTGTGAGCCTGACCTTATCACAGAATAAAACCCTCAGTATGACACTGTTCGCCTTTGCCAAAGGTGAAGCCATCAGCAGTCACTCGGCTCCCGGCGATGCTATGGTGTACATCCTTGACGGCAAGGCGGAAATCACTATCGGTGGCGAGACAGTCACTGCAACAACCGGGCAGGTGGTTGTTATGCCAGCCGAAGTTCCTCACGCATTAGACGCTGTCGAGAACTTCAAAATGCTGTTAGTACTTGTTATGTAACGTCAATTGACAAAAACCCGCATTATTTCCCAGGAAATAATGCGGGTTTTTATGTTGAAATAAGGTTACTGTGACAAAACGTCGGCCAGGCGGTACAATTCCGGGTCAATATCTTTCTTCTTGCCGACAGCATCTGCAATCGGCACTTCCACACATTGTTGATTATGATAGCCAATCATAATACCACTCTTCCCGGCTAGCAGTGATCTGACGGCTGTTTCGGCCAGCCGGCTGGCCAGCAGCCTGTCGGCAACCGTGGGCGCCCCGCCGCGCTGAATATGGCCAAGCACCGATACCCTGGTTTCCAAACCGGTTTTAGTACGAATGTACTGACCTAATTCAATAGCACTGCCTGCCCCTTCGGCAACCACCATAATGCTGTATTGCTTGCCCTTAGCTCTCGATTCCAGCAGTTGCTTGCAAATATCCTCCCGGGAAAATGGCACTTCCGGAATGAGGATACTCTCAGCACCGCCCGCCAAGCCGGCAGTAAGGGCAATCCAGCCGCAATTTCTCCCCATAACCTCGACCAGCATGACCCGGCCATGGGCAGAGGCTGTATCCCGTAATTTATTAATGGCTTCAAGCGCAGTATTTACCGCTGTATCAAACCCAATAGTATAATCGGTGCCCCAGATGTCATTATCAATACTGCCTGGGAGGCCCACCATCTTTATTCCCATTTCGCCCAACTGCTTAGCGCCGGTCAGAGAGCCATCACCGCCAATTACAATAAGCCCCTCAATCCCATGGGATTGTAAGTTAGCCACCGCTTTCTGACGTCCGGGTAATGTTTTAAATTCCTCACTGCGGGCTGTTCCCAGGAACGTCCCGCCTTTTTGAATAATATCACCCACTGAGCGCGAATCCAATTTCGCCATAGTATCCGCAATCATGCCGGCATAACCGTTTTTAATTCCCCAGACTTCAACCCCATGGGCTAAAGCCACACGAACTGCCGCACGGATAGCCGCATTCATTCCCGGACAGTCACCGCCGCTGGTAATCACTGCAATTTTCTTCACATTACCACTGCCTCTCAATACCAAATTGCCGTGGATATCTGCTGTATTATTTCTGCAAGCCGGTTCGAATTGCCTGCTTCTCTGCAAAAAAGTACAACTTATTTTATCCATTATCTTTACAGGTATTGCGTGAAATAAGCAGTTTGTTGCTTGTAACTGTTTTATACTTTGAATTTATTAACCGCCTGGATTAATTCTTCAGCCATTTTTGCCAGTGCCTGACTGGAAGCGGCGATTTCTTCCATGGACGCCGATTGCTCCTCTGTTGCGGCAGAAATAGTTTGGACCTGAGCCGCCGCTGCTTTACCTGCCTCATCTATATGGATAGTTGCCGAGCTAACCGTTGCGCTGTCCGTCGACACGATTGCCAACGCCTCGTTTACCTGATTTATATTGGTTACTATATTGCCGACAAGGGCTGTAATCTCCGCAAATGCGTCCCCGGCTTTATTTACAGCCTCGGTACTGTTATTTACGATTACGCCGGTTTCGGACATTCCTTCTACAGCCGCCTTAACATCAGCCTGATTGGCGTTGATGAGCTCTTTAATGTCTTTTGCCGCATTGGCAGACTGCTCTGCCAGTTTGCGTACCTCATCGGCAACTACGGCAAAGCCTCTGCCATTCTCGCCGGCACGGGCGGCTTCAATAGCCGCGTTCAATGCCAGCAGATTGGTCTGCCCGGCAATATCTGTTATGACATTAACAATTTCGCCGATTTGTTTAGAGCTTACTGCCAGCTTGTCAACAGCCATCCCCACACGCTTGGTACTTGTCCTCACAAGCTCCATCTCTTGTACGGCATTTGTTACAAATACAACTCCGTTTTTGGTGGCAGCCAGTGCAGTATCAGCCCCCGCGGTAATGGTTTGGGCCGATTCGGCTACCTGGTCTAAGCTTGCTGCCATATGCCCAACCGCGACAGCGGTCTGATCCAAAGCTTTACTCTGAGTTTCAGTGCCTGCAGCTACTGCCGAAATAGACTCAGCCACATTGTTAGCTGTTTTGGCTGTTTGATCAGCACTGGCAGTCAACTGCTCCGACGAAGCAGCCACCTGTTCTGCAGCCTGCGATACTTGCCGTACCAAGTTACGAATATTTCCTGCCATTTGCAAACAACTGCCAGACAACCGCCCGACCTCATCATTACTATTAATACCTGCTTGGTTCACATTAACTTGTAGATTTCCATTAGCCATTTCCTGCATAAATCTACTTAGCGCATTCAGCGGGTTGGAAATCCTGCCGGCAGCCAGAACGATTATAAATCCGAGAAGCGCAATAGTAACTATGCCAATACCTATACTGTAGTTGCGCATAGTAACCAGATCCTCGAAAAATTCCTGGGTAGGGGCGGTTGTTACAAACAGTAACGGCGTCCCTGCAATAACAGTCGCGCAATATGACTTTTCCTCACCGCCATAAACACCTGTTGCAATCATACCGCTGGGTTCAGCTTTTATGTGATTATAAAGGGACTCCAATTCACCGTTATTAACCGTCTGCATATATTCACCGGCTTTTATCGCCGGGTGAATAACAAACATCCCGTTACTGTCCAGGATAAAACCATAGCCGGTCTTAGCTACTTTTGTTGCCAGTACGAGATTCTTAACAGCATCAAGATTGACTTCAATGGCAATAACACCTGCTGTCATTCCGTTACGGACAACCGCCTTGGCAATGGTAACAATTGTCTTACCGGTTGTTTGGCTCACATAGGCATTTGTTACAAGAAATTTATCCGGATCGGCAATCGCATTTGTATACCAGCCTCTCACTGTGGGATCATACCCGGGAGGCATGGAGCCCTCTGCCGATTTTATAAAACGTTTATCCGCATAGCCAACACAGATGTTATCTATATTGTCGGCGCTCTTATGTACGCGTTTAAATAATGCCTCTGCTTCGTTATCAGGCACAGGTACGGACAATGCCTGAGACAGCGTCAACACCAGCCCTCTTACCCTCTCGAATTCGGTTTCAACATCTTTGGCCCGTTGGAGCCCGTCATTAACCATAGATAAATTTACATACTTAACCACTGCTTCATCAGCAATGTGATAAGATACTACGGAAGATAAAGCAAAGAAAACAATCACCGGAGTCAGTACAAACAGCAACATCTTCGACCTAATTGAGTCAAGCTTGATGATATTATCCAGTTTGCGAAACATGAGTCCACCCCTTTCTTATGCGTTTGATATAGGTTACAGAACACCGCTGTTGCAGTAGAAAACCTACTATTGCAACAGCGGCTCTTATTTTACAGTTTAAGGAAGTTCCTCACTCCGCTCGGAACTAAGCGATTCACACAAGTTCTGTCGTCGCGTTGCTCCTAATAACTTGGTTCACTGCTTATGAGTATGCAGCAGTTCATGGGATTTGTGACTTAAGGGTTTACCCAGGAACTCGTCATACAACGCTTTCACTGCCGGATTTTTGTGCGACTGCCTGATAGGCAGCTCGCGGTCGGCCTGATACAGACCGGCCATCCGGGCTTCCTTGGTAGCCTTGGTGGTGCCCCAGGGCTGACCGCCGCCGCCAATGCAGCCGCCAGGACAGCACATGATTTCCACAAACTGATACTCACAGTCGCCGGCGCGGATTTTATCCAAAATGACCCGGGCATTTTTCAGGCCGTTGGCAATGGCCACTTTGACTTTCTTGCCATCCAGGTCCACTTCGGCTTCTTTAACGCCGGTGAGGCCGCGTACGCCTTCGAAATCGACGTTGGCCAGTTCTTTGCCTGTGACTACTTCGTAGACGGTACGCAGCGCGGCTTCCATAACACCGCCGGAGGTGCCGAAGATGACGGCGGCGCCGGTGGACAGGCCAAGGGGTGCGTCAAATTCTTCTTCGGTCAGTTTATTAAAGTCAAAGCCGGCTTGTTTGATCATTCTCGCCAGTTCACGGGTGGTTAAGACGATGTCGACATCCCGGTAGCCGCTGCCGTTCATTTCGGGACGCGCGCTTTCATATTTCTTGGCGGTGCAGGGCATGATGGAGACAGATACGATTTTGGCGGCGTCGATACCGGCTTTTTGAGGGTAATAGCTTTTGGCCAGGGCGCCAAACATTTGCTGCGGCGATTTGCAGGTGGAGACGTTGTCCAGCAGGTCGGGATAGAAGGTTTCGACAAAGTTGATCCAGCCGGGGCTGCAGGAGGTGATGAGGGGCAGGGTGCCGCCCTGGCTCATTCTTTCGAGGAGTTCGCTGCCTTCTTCCATGATGGTGACGTCGGCGGCAAAGTCGGTGTCAAAGACTTTGTCAAAGCCTAAACGGCGCAGGGCGGCTACCATTTTGCCGGTGGTGATGCTGCCTGGCGCGAGGCCGAATTCTTCGCCGAGGGCTACCCGGACGGCGGGGGCGACTTGGACGAGTACATGGTTATCGGTGTCGGCAATGGCTTGCCAGACTTTCTCGGTTTCGTCGTTTTCGTAGAGGGCGCCGACAGGACAGACGGCTATGCACTGGCCGCAGTAGACGCAGGTGCTGTCCTGGAGCGGCCGGTCGAAGGCGGTGGTGATTTCGTAGTCCACAGACCGGTGGGCGGTGTTGATGGCGCCGACGGTCTGGACTTCCTGGCACATTTCGACACAGCGGCCGCATTTGACGCATTTGGACATGTCGCGGACGATGACGCCGTTGGAGGCTTCGACAGGGATTTGTTTGGGCTGGTTTTCAAACAGGGGCTTAGCTATGCCAAAGTCACGGGCCAGCTGCTGGAGTTCACAGTTGGTGTTTCTGATGCACTGGAGGCAGTCCTGGGGATGTTCGGCCAATATGAGTTCAAGCACGTCTTTTCTGGCCTGGCGGACAGCCGGGCTGTTGGTGATGAATTCGGCGCCGTCCCAGACTTCGTTGCTGCAGGCGGTTTTGAGTTTTTTCTGGCCTTTAAGCTCGACTACGCACAGGCGGCAGGTAGCTCGCACTTTAAGGTCCGGATGGTAGCAGAGTACGGGAATGTCGATGCCGACCATTTTGGCGGCATCTAAGATCAGGGTAGTTTCAGGACATGATACGGGGATGCCGTCTATGGTAATGTTGACGATTTTATTGGGATCGGATGCATGATGACCCACACTACTCACCTCTTTCCTGTTCAGTAAAGCAAATTTGTGCCGGACATTTCTGGTTCAGGTGATCTTCGAATTCGGCTTTAAAGAGCTTCCAGCAGGTGTTGAGGGCTACGGCTGCCGATTGGCCCAAACCACAGAAGGAGGCATTGGTCATGGTGTCAATTAACCGCCGCAGCACGGTCATGTCGTGCTGGGTTGCCTGACCTGCGGAAATTTTGCCCAGGATCTCATAGATTTGCTTGTTGCCTTCGCGGCAGGGGGTGCATTTGCCGCAGGATTCATGGATGAAGAATTCGGTTACGCCTTTGAGGTAGTCGATGACGCACACGTCTTCGTCCATAACGACGACGGCACCGGAGCCAACGCTTAAGCCGGCATTGCGGAGGGCTTTGTAACAATAGGGGGTGTCAAGCTGGGCTTCACTGCCAATGGGGCCGGACTGGCCGCCTAAATGGAAGAATTTTAGTTTTTTGCCGTCAGGGATGCCGCCGCCCAGTTCAGGGTCATAGATGACATCGCGCAGGCTGACGCCAAAGGGAATTTCGTATACGCCGCGGTTAACGACGTTACCGGACAGACAGACCAGCTTGGTGCCGCCGCTGTCTTTGGTACCATAGCTTAGGTATTTGTCGCCGCCTTCTAAGACAATGGTGGGGATGTTGGCAATGGATTCTACGTTGTTTACGAGGGTGGGCAGGAGGAACAGGCCGACTTCGGCCAGATGGGGCGGTTTGATGCGCGGGCGGCCGGCCTTGCCTTCGATGGAGTTTAGGAGGGCGGAGTTTTCGCCGCAGACATAGGCGCCGGCGCCGGTCATGATGTGGATGTTGAATTCAAAACCGCTGCCCAGGATGTTTTTGCCCAGATAGCCGGCTTTGACGGCATTGTCGATGGCGCTTTGGAAGACTTTCTGAATGGCGCGGTATTCGCCGCGAATATAAATATAGCCGTCGTGGGAGTTGAACACATAACCGGCAATGGTCATGCCTTCGATGACCCGGAGCGGATCCTGGCCTAAAAGGATTTTATCCTTAAAGGTGCCTGGCTCGCCTTCGTCGGCGTTAATGACAATGTATTTGGGGAACTCGGGAATTTCCAGCAGCTGTTCCCATTTGGAACCGGCCGGATACGCCGCGCCGCCGCGGCCTAAGAGCTTGGCCTTTTTCACTTCGCCGATAATGTCTTCCGGTTTCATGGTAAAGGCTTTTTTCAGACCTTCATACCCGCCGGACTTTACATAGGCTTCGGTACAGTCAGGACGAATGACGCCGCAATTGCCGGAAATGAGTTGGTTTATTTTTGACATGACGACACCCCCCGGTAACTTGTCACAATTTCGGCTACCTTGGCTGCGGTCAGGTTACCATAGACTTCATCGCCGATTTTGGCTACCGGACCAATATCACAGGCGCCCACACAGCTGGTGTGCAGCAGGGTAAACTGATTGTCAGGAGTGGTCTCACCCAGCTTAATGCCCAATTCTGCTTCAAACAGGGCCACTACGGCATCGGCTTTGGTTACATGGCAGGGTGTGCTTTTACAGATTTCAATGACATATTTGCCCCGGGGCACCGTACTGAACATGGCATAGAAGGTAAGAACATCATGGATTTTGCTGATGGGCACATCCAGTTGGCAGGCGACGACTTCCGCCCATTCTTCGGCTACGTAGTTTTCGCCGGAGGTTGCCTGAATATCTAATAGTATTGATAACAACTGCTCTTTGGCTTTACCATATTGATTGATAATCGCCAAGACTTGCTCGTATCTTCTGATGATTTCTAGTGCCTGGTCTTTTGTTACTTTTGAACAACACATGCTTGTTATCTCACCCTTTCCTGAAACTGACTGGCACCCTGGCCAGACGGGCTATTAAAAGAAGCCGTTCTTATGCAAAAAGGCCCCAGGGTTGTCCGATCGTTTAGCGACTGCATAAACCCAGTGGCCCGCCTACGCGGAAATCATAATGACTTCACGGGACTTTTCCCGCAAACGCCTTTACCCTTTCAACGCAGGCGGACCACTGAAACCGCTCTGACTATAATGGCACTATCGCAACAACGCCCCGGAGATGACCATACGTTGAACCTGGTTGGTTCCCTCGTAAATCTGGGTAATTTTCGCATTTCTCATTAAACGTTCAACAGGGTATTCGCAGATGTATCCATAACCACCAAAAATCTGAACAGCATCTGTAGTTACTTCCATAGCAATGTCGGAAGCATACATTTTAGCCATCGCCGATTCCTTAGAATAGGGCAAGCCTTGGTCCTTAAGCCAGGCAGCCCGGTAAACCAGGAGACGTGCTGCATCAACTTTGGTGGCCATATCGGCAAGCATGAAGCCGATTGCCTGATTATTGGCAATTGGTTTGCCGAACTGTACCCGCTCTTTAGAGTATTTTACTGCGGCATCAAGCGCAGCCTGAGCTATCCCGAGTGCTTGGGCGGCTACCCCCAGCCGACCGCCGTCAAGAGCAGCCATGGCAATTTTAAAGCCTTCGCCTTCTTTGCCCAGCATGTTCTCTTTCGGCACTTTAACATCCTGGAATACTAATTCCATCGTAATGGAGGAGCGAATGCCCATTTTATGTTCCTTTTTGCCAAAGGTAAAACCGGGCATGCCTTTTTCCATAATAAAAGCGGTGATGCCTTTTACACCTTTTGCCCTGTCGGTAATGGCGAAGACAATGTAGGTTTCGGCTTCTCCGGCATTGGTAATAAAAATTTTACTGCCATTGATCAGATAATGGTCGCCTGCCAAAACGGCTACTGTCTGCTGTCCGGCAGCATCAGTACCGGCATTTGGCTCTGTAAGGCCAAATGCTCCCATATGCTGGCCCTCTAACAGCGGGCGCAGGTATTTCTCTTTTTGGTCTTCTGTGCCAAAAGCAAAAATTGGCCAGGCACATAATGATACCGTAGCAGATAAAGTAATACCGATACCGTCATCGACTTTCGACAATTCTTCAACAGCCAGGAGATAGCTGAGATAATCGCCGTCTGCTCCGCCATACTTTTCCGGGAAACAAATGCCGTTTAATCCCATTTCTCCCATAGCATCAATTAAAGAACGGTCAAACAGACTCTCTTCATCCCGTTTGACAACACCTGGCGCCACTTCTTTCTCGGCAAATTCCCTCACCATTTTTCTCATCATTTGTTGATCTGCATTTAATTCAAATTGCATCACATAACACTCCTATAACCTAATTTATCTTGTACCTTTATCAAGGTTTTTGCTGGGCACAGACCCACTGGGTTTTGGGGAATATAAGCGGGTATTCAGGTGAGGAATATCCCCACCTGAATTAACCAACCCAATCTATGCAGTAAGCCCTATTGTCCTTTAAAAACAGGCTTTCTTTTTTCAAGAAATGCGCTCATTCCCTCTGTCTGGTCATCGGTGGTAAAGCACATACCAAACAGCTCGGCCTCAAAAGCATAGGCCTGCTCAGAATCCAGTTCCACGCCCCGGTTAATGGCAGTCTTGGCTTGACTGACAGCAATGGGTGCTTTGGTTATAATCCTTCCGGCCAGGTCTTTGGCGGCAGTCAAAAGTTCTGCATGCCCAACTACTTTATCAACCAGGCCAATGGCCCGCGCTTCCTGCGCGTCAATGATGTCACCGGTTAAGATAAGCAGTTTGGCCTGGCTTTTGCCTGCCAGTCTTGCTAACCGCTGCGTGCCGGCAAATCCCGGGGTAATACCTAAATTTACTTCCGGCTGGCCAAACCTAGCTTTTTCGGACGCCACCCTGATATCACAAGCCATGGACAGTTCGCAGCCGCCGCCCAGAGCAAAGCCGTTAATGGCGGCAATTACTACCCGAGGGAAGTTCTCGATCTGGGAAAAAACCTGCTGACCTAATCTCGCCCAATCCCTGGCGGCAACAGCAGATATATTTGCCATCTCGGTAATGTCTGCACCTGCGACAAAGGCCTTTTCACCACTGCCGGTAAGGATAACCGCGCCTACTGTCGAATCAGCCTCTAACGCTTTAAACACACTGTCAAGTTCCAGCACGGTTGCCCGGTTAAGAGCATTCAATTCCTTGGGCCGGTTAATAGTGATGACCACCACGGCCCCGTCTCTTTCAACAATCAGGTTGTTATATGCCTGCATGGACGAACCTCCTCCGTTTTAGTTGTATGTATAAAAGCCGCGGCCGGATTTGCGTCCTAACCAGCCGGCGTCAACATACTTGCGCAGCAGCGGGCAGGGTCTGTATTTGGAGTCACCATAACCTTTATACAATACTTCCATAACATACAAAATAGTATCAAGACCAATCAAATCCGCCAGCGCCAACGGTCCCATCGGGTGGTTAAAGCCTAATTTGGCTACATTATCAATATCTTCCACACTGGCAACGCCTTCCATGAGCGCATATACCGCTTCATTAATCATGGGAACCATGATTCTGTTGCCGCAAAACCCCGGGAAGTCTTCTACTTTTACCGGTGATTTCTTCAGAGTAACCGCGAACTCGCGGATGGTTTCATAAGTCTCGTTCGAAGTAGCCAGGCCCATAATGATTTCCACTAACTGCATCACAGGCACCGGGTTAAAGAAGTGCATGCCAATAACTTTGTCCGGGCGCTTGGTTACGGCAGCAATTTGCGTTATCGGCAGCGAGGATGTATTGCTGGCAAGTATTGTATGCGCAGGGCATACCGCATCAAGGGTAGTAAAAATCCCCTTTTTGATTTCAAAGTTTTCCACAGCGGCTTCGATGGCGAAATCCACATCAGCTGCGCTGGCCTTCAAGTCAATGCTGCCGCTAATCCGACCCATAATTTCCTGTTTTTCAGCCTCCGCCAGCTTGCCCTTTTCCACAAGTTTGCTCAGATTTTTCTCAATTCCCTTAAGACCGCGTTCAACAAATTCAAGCTTAATGTCGTTAATAATTACTTCTATTCCTGCTGTCGATGCTATCTGGGCAATACCGCTGCCCATCTGACCGGCTCCGATAACCAGCAACTTTTTAATGGCCATATGCATATCCTCCTCCACACAATCCTATACAGTTAAACCTTTTCAATAACAGTTGCTATCGCCGGGCCGCCGCCCACACACAGGGAGGCCAGACCATACCGTTCGCCTCTGCGTCCCATCTCATAAATAAGCGATACAATAATCCTGGCTGCGGTACAACCTACCGGATGCCCCAAACCGATACCTGAGCCATTGGCGTTAACTTTGTTCATATCCAGTTTGAGCTCCCTGTTTACGGCCAAAAATTGGGCGGCAAATGCCTCGTTCAGTTCATAATAACCGATGTCTGACGCCGTGAGCCCGGCGTAACTAATGGCCTTCGGCACAGCATATGCAGGACCTATACCCATAATTTCAGCTTCAACCCCCACACTTGCGGTAGAGAGTAGTTTAGCCAGCGGCTTTATTCCAAGCTCATGCGCTTTTTCCGCACTCATAAGTACCAAAGCGGCTGCCCCGTCATTTACGCCGGAGGCGTTGCCGGCGGTGACCGTACCTCCTTTTTTGAAGGCAGGTTTCATAGACGCCAGTTTCTCTAAGGTGACATCGGCGCGAGGATGCTCATCGGTGTCAACAAGCATTGCCCCTTTTTTAGTCTCTATGGTGACAGGCGCAATTTCATCCTTAAAAATTCCGTTTTGAATGGCTGTGACCGCTCTTTGGTGGCTGTTGAGCGCCAATTCGTCCTGCTCTGCCCGGGTAATGTTATAGCGCTCTGCGAGGTTTTCAGCCGTAAGCCCCATATGATAACCCATAATCGCGCAGACTAGTCCGTCATACAGCATAGAATCCTGTACATCGCTTGGCCCCATACGGTACCCTTCTCTTGCTCCTTTTAACAGGTAAGGAGCCTGGGACATGCTTTCAACCCCGACTGCAACGGCAATTTCGGCTTTGCCCAGCAGGATGGATTGACTGGCTAATTCAAAAGCCTTCATCCCTGAGCCGCATTGCTGATCTACGGTATAGGCATACCCTTCTGCCGGCATACCGCATTTTAACTGAATCTGCCGGCCGGGATTTCCTTTGACACCTGCTTTATAAATCATGCCGCAGGCTAATTCCTCAACTTGGGCCGGTTTGATTTGCGCCTGAGCCAGTGCTGCATTTACAGCCGTTATCCCTAGTTCAACCGCGTTTACGCCTTTCAGCTTACCAAGAAAATCACCAATCGGTGTACGCTTTGCTCCGACAATTACAACTTCACGCATATCATTACCTCACTTTATCAAATGACTTTTCTGGCTCGCAGTTCAGCTATTTCTTCCCCGCTCATCCCGGCATACTCTTTCAGCACGGCTTCAGTATTGCCGCCAAGCAAAGGAGGCGCCTCATTATTAATTACACTGGTCTCGGAAAAGCGCATCGGCGTTGCCGGTAATTTTACTTTGCCAAAAATGGGATCCTCGACTTCTACAATCATATCTCTCATCAGGAATTGCTGATCCTGCATCAATTGTTCTATATCCAGCACCGGAGCCGACGGCACGCTGCTGGCTTCTAAAATGTCCAATGCTTCGTTGACATCTTCAAAACCCTGCAGCCATTCTTCAATGATTGCCACAGTTTCGTTTAAGTTCTGCGCCCGAAGAGTTGTGGAGCTGAACCTGGGATCATTAATATACTCCGGCCGGTTCATTGCGGTACAAAGCCTGGCCCATATTGCCTCATTGAGCGCTCCGAGGACAATATATCTTTCCCGTCCGGCGTCAAAAACGCCGTAGGGCCCCATAGTAGCATGGTGCGGACCCGAGCGGCCCGGTTTATCTGTGCCACCACTCATCGTGTAACGGGGAATGGCCGTTTCAATAATGGCACTCAGGCAGTCTCGCAGCGAAATATCGATATACTGTCCTTTACCGGTCTTTTCGCGATAATATAAGGCGGCTAAAATAGCGCCAAGGGCATGAGAACCGGCATTTACGTCACCAATGGAAGTACCGCTGCGGGCCGGCCGGCGGTCCGGATCACCGGCCATCCACATTAAACCGCTCATGGCCTGAGCGATAATATCATAACCTGCCCGCTGCGAAAGCGGGCCTTTTTGACCAAAGGTGGAAATAGAACACATGATGATATCAGGTTTTACTGCTTTGAAAGCCTCATAGGAAAACCCGAGCGATTCCATAACACCTGGCTTGAAATTTTCTGTAATGATATCAGCCTGCTTGGCAAGCTTAAAGATAATTTCTTTGGCCTTGGGATCTTTTAAATTTAAGGTAATTGATTTTTTTCCCCGGTTAAGCATCATAAAATAACCGCTTTGCCCGTTGACAATCGGGGACATCTGCCGCTCATCAGCGCCCTTGCCCGGCTGTTCAACCTTAATGATTTCGGCTCCCAAATCCCTGAGTATTTGCGTTAAATAGGGCCCGGCCAATACGCGGGTAAAATCCAGCACCCGCAGTCCGGCCAAATTTTTTTCTGCCATTTTCACCACTCCTGTATGGTTAAGGGTGCAGTGGTTGCTGCACCCTATTTTATTGTTCTGTTAATTCAGTTACTGAGCAACCCGAATGGCATCCAGTATAGCGGCGGGTAAATCTTCCTCCCGGACAGGCCAATTCCGGACACTTTCGCTGGTCACGACAATATGTGGACCGGTGAATTCCGGGAGGGTTGCACAACCTACCTGACAGCTATTGAGAACCAGCAACACTTCATAGCCACCCGGGTCATCCCAGCGGACAAAGTGTACCCCCTCTGCCGCTGCTTCTGCGGCCAGTGCTTGGAAAAGTTCCGGCATATCCAGGCGAGGATTGCAGTTTCCGCAAAATTTGACGCCTATCCTCATGCTGCCTGTCCTGCTATTTATCTTTGTTTGCAGCAACCCCGGCAATATGCAGGGCTAATTTCTTTTTGTGTTCAAGGTTGCCCAGCTTGGAATACATAACTTTTTGTGCCTGCGGCGAACCGGCGCCATGCATACTCTCTACCAGGGCAGTACCGCCTGTCATATTCTCGATCAGCCGGGCCACCCTCATTCTGTCCTCTGTCGATACACCGGCTGCACCTTTGAAATATTTATCCACATACTTCCCGATTTCCGGATGACGCAAATCAGATTCCGAAGGCAGAGTGGCAGTCAGGCCGCCGCCGATGTCCTGTGCCAGCCGGTCAATATCATAAATCAGCCGGGTGACATTGTGTTTACCCACATTGGCCAGCAGCGGATCAACAAAGTAGCCGCCGGAGGCTGTCGGTTTTCCTTCCGCCGAGCAGGCAATGGAACAAGCATACAGGCTTTCTGTCAAATGAATCATTTCATTGATTTTTTCTTTGACATGTCCGGCTTTGCCATAACCGCTCATATCGGCCATGACAGCTGCCGCACCAATAACCACATCGGAAACGCCGCCTTTGCAGCCACCATAGTTCTGACGATGATAGCAGGCAAATCGCTCTACCAGCAGACCGGAAAATTCCGTTTCCCCACACATAAAGACCTTGTCCCAGGGCACAAAGACATCTTCCAGCACAGTCAGGCATTCGCCGCCAACAATACCATACCGAGCATTGCCTTGATCGATGTCACCTTCACATTTACGGTCATCGTTGGTTTGGCGGCCAAAGATATGGATTACTCCCGGTGCATCTACCGGTATGGCGCATGATACGGCATAATCGCTATCATCAGGCGCCATTCCCATTGTCGGCATAATCAGCATTTCATGGGAATTGACCATACCGGTCATATGGGCTTTAGCACCGCGGACAATAATGCCTTTATCATTTTTTTCAACAATCCGGACAAACATATCCGGATCCGGCTGTTGCCCGGGACGTAGGCTGCGGTCGCCTTTCGGATCAGTCATGGCGCCGGCGACCATCAAGTCATTTTCCTGCCAGTTGATCAGGTATTTTTTCAGGCGTTCATGATATTCAGTGCCTAGCTTCTTATCCATTTCATAGGTAACGGTATAGAGAGCGTTGATGGCGTCAAAGCCTACGCAGCGCTGATAACAGGTTCCCGTCTTTTGCGAAATCATCCGCAGCATTTTTACTTTCTTCAGCAAATCGTCCACACTTTGGTGAATATGGGTAAACCGATTGATTTTTTTGCCGGTAAGATGCGAAGTGGTGGTCATCAAATCTTCGTATGCCGGGTCATGGGCCAAATCAAAGGTCAGCGCCGCCGAATTCACATGCCCGCGGATAAAGGGATGGTCGACAACCTCTTCACTTTTAAGCAATTGGCCTTTGATATATACTTTGATATTCCGTTGTCTTAGACTGTCTATATACTCTTTGCCTGTTCTCATGTGTTTGCCCTCCTGTTTCGTTCGCTATTTATATTTGATCCGGCGCAGAACCGGCGGCTTACCTGGCCGCCCACCCGCCGTCAACTAACAGAGTGTGACCGGTTACATAGTTTGACCAGTCAGAACTCAGGAAAACAGCCGGTCCGGCTACCTCTTCGAGGGTGCCGATTCTGCCCAGCGGCGTGCTGTCTAAGATCGGCTTCAGTCTGGCTTCGTCATTCAGCCAGCCCTCGGTCATCGGGGTACGGATATAGGCTGGAGCCAGACAGTTGACATTAATGTTGTATTGAGCCCACTCTAAGGCCAGCACCTTAGTAAGCTGGACAACCCCCCCCTTGCTGGAGCAATAGGCTGCCAGCCACGGCATGCCGACTACCCCCATAACGGAAGCAACATTAATTACCTTACCACCGCTCTGTTGCTTAATCATCTCTTTACCCACACGCTGCGCTACCAGAAAGACACCTTTCAGATCGGTGCCAATTACTTTGTCCCAATCCGCTTCTTCCACATCGACTGCCAGCTTGCGGATATTCATGCCGGCGTTATTTACCAGAATATCAATTTTGCCAAAGGCGTTTACGGCTGTTTGCACCATGTTGTCAACCGAGCTGACAGAGCTCACATCACAGGATATAGCTATAGATTTGCGTCCTAATGCCTGTATTTCTTTGGCAGCTTGCTCGCCTTCAGACAGATTTCTGCTTACAATGACAACATCAGCGCCTACCTGAGCCAGCGCCTGAGCAATGCCCAAGCCGATACCCTTACTGCCACCTGTCACTATTGCCACCTTACCTGTTAGGTCTGCACTCGGAAATTTCATACTATTACCCCCATTTTATAAATTTTATAAAGAAGCAGATGCCTCTTGTTTGTTACCATCATCCTCTTTGATAACAAATGGCTCTTCCTTCAGGAAGAAGGTTACCAGGGCTGCGACAGCCGCGAAACCGGCAAACATGAGAAATACATTGTCATAAGAAATTCCGGCGGCAGTCTTGTGTACCAGATAACCGGCAGCCAATGGCGATATAAATGCACCTAATTGACCAAGACCATTGGTCAAGCCAACAGCCGAACCAATTACTTCTTTAGGATAACGCATTTGCGGGTAGGCATAGATTACACCCCAAACCATATTAACAAAGAAACCATTGAGAATTAGCATCAGAATCAGCAGGTTGGTGCTGCCTTTAGGGATTTGCCCCATGTAGATAAGAATGGGAATGGCAGCTAAGAAGGAAATCAGGGCTACCGGCTTGGTACGGTGGAACACCTTGTCCATCAAGGTTCCGCCAAGCATTGTGGAAATAATGGCGACAGCATACGGTAATGATGCCAGCAAGCCCATGGTTTTGAGACTGAAACCATGCTGTTCAAAGAGGAAGGAGGATATCCACGAGGTACTGCCCCAATAGATTGCCAGTAAGCAGAAAAGCTGCAAAGAATAGAGCCACAGGCTGGGATCTTTGATGATAACGCCGATACCCAGTTTTTTTACATTATCTTCATCTGCGGTAACAAGTCCTGCTTTAATGTAATCATATTCTTCCTGGGATAAGCGTCCTTTGGCCAGCATCTCTTCCGGCTTATCGGATACGAAATACCACAGAATTGCTATGCCGACAAGCCCGGGGATAGCCAAAACAAAGAATATTTCACGCCAGCTGCCGCCCATAGCCGCGGCAATATAGGTTATCAATACGGGAATAATGGCCGGAGCAAATGCCCAGGTAGTAGAGAAAAACGCAGTAGCCCTTCCCTTTTCACTTTTGGGAAACCAATCAGAAATAGTTTTATTTGCCGGAGAAAAGTGATGGCCTTCGCCTAAGCCCAAGCCTAAACGCAGCAAAATAAACTGAGTGTAGTTGCGAACCAAACCGGTGACAAAGGTAACCGCGGTGAATACCACAATCGCAAGATACATTACACGTTTTGACCCGATTTTATCTGCCAAATAACCGGCGCTCACTTGCGCTACTGCATAAGCAAAGAAAAAGATGGAGGCAGCAAAACCTATTTGCTCATGGGATAAATCCAAATCTGCCCTGATAAGCGGCAGGAAGGTCAACACACTGATTCGGTCAAAATAGTTGATGATGTAGACTAACCAAAGAACAATCAAGATAACATGACGGTATCCCCACATTTTTTTGGCTCCAGTTTGTACCAGACTCATTACATATCCCCTTTCGCTATTACTGCTTAACCGATGGCGCCATCAGGTTTTCAATTACTATAATATGCAACTTCCATGCCAACCCCCAAAAACCAACGCTTTGCGCTTCGCAAGCCTGCCATCAGCAGGTTCCGGTGATAATATTCACCATTTTTTGAAATTTTCAGAAGATATTGTCGAAAAAAGCGGTGAATATTGTCACCGTTGGTGACAATATTCACCGCTTTTCCTCTGAGCATCACACAACTCTGCAAACAAACCGAAGATTTCAGCATTATGTTATTAAATTAATTTTACCCCGGTTTTTGCGATAAGCTTAGCTCATATTTGGCCGCTTTTTTTACTACCGTAGAATGATCCACCGCTAATTGTTCGGCTACACGCCGGGAAGTCTTATATTTCGCTATTGCCTGCCGGAAGAACTCCTTTTCGAATTCTTCTTTAGCTTCCTTATAGGTTTTTTGACTACTTTCTCCCGGTATAATAACCGGTGGGGCTCCGGCTACAGTCTTTCTTAGCTCTTCCGGCAGATATTCACCCGTAATTTCATCACGTTCACATATAACTACCAGCCGCTCAACAAGGTTTTCCAGCTCACGCACATTCCCGACCCAGGTGTAGTTGGTCAGAATCCGGTATACTTCACCGCTAATCCGCTTTTTCAGCGAATATTTTTTATTATATTTCTCCAGGAAAAAGTTTGCCAGCGGGATAATATCCTCTGCCCGCTCCCGGAGCGGCGGAATGGTTATCTTAAGAACATTCAGCCGGTAGAACAAATCTGAGCGAAACAGTTTTTGGCTGACCATCTCTTGCAAATCCCGGTTGGTAGCGGCAATAATCCGCACATCAACCTGGATTAATTTTTTGCCGCCGACACGATAAAATTCACGCTGCTGGACAAACCTGAGCAGCTTAACCTGCAATGCCAGCGGCAGCTCACCAATCTCATCCAGCAATACTGTGCCGCCGTGGGCTGTTTCAAACAGACCTGCCACACCATCCCGCTTAGCCCCCGTGAAGGCACCCCCGACATAACCAAACAGTTCTGATTCCAGCAAATTCTCCGGAATTGCACCGCAATTAATCTTCAAAAACCGGGCATTGCTGCGCGAGCTGTTTTTATACACAAGATCGGCAATAACTTCCTTACCTACTCCCGATTCCCCGCCAATTAAGAGCGGGGCATCCACTTTGGCAAACTTCAGGGCAGCATCAGTAACTATCGACATCTTCCGGCTCCGGAACACGAGGCTATGGGCCAGTTTTTGTTCTGCCGTAAGGGTCTCCAGGATTTTTGTGTACTCATCCAGCTTTTCTTTGGACTGGGCCAGTTCTTCCCGCAGCCGGTTAATCTCAGTCATGTCACGGACATTGGTCACTACCCGGAAGATATTGTTATTCTCGTCAAAAATCGGCGTAGACGTAACTACACTCTGCCGGCCGGAACGGAAAGTCTGGTGGATGGTATATGGCTGACCTGTTTTTAAGACTTCCAGCGTACCCGAGTCGGAAACAATTCCTTTTTTGACGATCTCGGCAGCTGTTGAACCAATAATATTTTCTTTTGCAATACCGGTAATCTGCTGATAACTATTGTTGATGCGAACAAAAAGCCCGGTCCCATCTGCAACCACGATCCCATCATGCGACGATTCAAAAATGGCCTTCAAATCCCTATGCTCTTCCTCAAGCTGGCCAATGGCATTCTCTCGAACCCTGTCTTTGCGCAAAATCCCGATAATTCCTTTAAAATAGCGGTTATCCAAACGGTACAAGTCAAAGACGCCATGTTGCTCATCTTTTATAACCAGTGTCGTATCTAACTCTTGTTCTCCCTGATCCGGCATCGCAAAAATCGGTGACCCCACTGAAAAATCCTCTTGTGGAAGCATCGGATGGGCATAAATGATGGTTCCGTCCTCTGTACTTAAAAAAAACTTGACAGTATTATCTTGCGAAATGTTCACATCATCCCTTCCCTTTTCTCTGTTTTAGTCCACATTTGTTTCACTAATCAGAAAACAACTTCAATAAAAAAAGAGCACTCCTGAGCTTTGACTGCAACATACCTTATGATAATTGTATGGTTTTCGACAAATTAAGTCAATCGTCTGTCGCATTATGTCATCTTACATTTTGTAGTAATTTACTATATAAAAAGCCCGAACACTCATCCTGTAAGTGTCCGGGCTTCACCAGCTTACTGCTTAGCTTTTTTAAATTCTTCGGTAAGCGCCGGCAACACTTCCATAACATCACCAACAATACCATAATCAGCTACTTTGAATATCGGAGCATCCGCATCTTTATTAATGGCGATAATTGTATCTGACGACGACATTCCCGCCACATGCTGAATGGCACCGGAAATGCCACAGGCAATATATACTTTCGGACCTACGGTTTTACCTGTTTGGCCAACCTGGTGCGGGTGCGGCTTCCAGCCGGCGTCAATGACTGCCCGCGATGCACCTACTGCACCACCCAGCACTGCGGCTAATTCTTCAATTAATACGAAGTTTTCCGGCTTGCCCATTCCCCGCCCGCCTGAAACAATAATTTCGGATTCTTCCAAATTACAAGAGCCGGTGCATACTTGTACGGCTTCAATTACCTTAGTCCTGATAGCTTCCGGCTTAACCGTACTGCTTACCCGTATAACCTCACCGGTTCGCCCAAAAACCGGCTGCGGTCTTTTAAATACATTCGGACGTACTGTTCCCATTTGCGGACGATGCTCCGGACAAAGAATTGTTGCCATAATATTGCCGCCAAAGGCAGGACGGGTCCAGGCAACCAGCCCTGTTTGTTCATCAATGCCAAGGTCGGTACAATCGGCAGTCAGGCCGGTACCTACCCGGCAGGCAACTCTCGGACCAAGGTCTCTGCCATTAATTGTAGCGCCCATAAGAATGACTAAAGGCTTGTAATCAGTAATTAGATCAGTAAATACGGCGGTATAGGCGTCTGTGGTGTATTTCGCAAATTCTTTTCCTTCAACCAAATAAACCTTATCCGCACCGTTGGCAAATACCTCTTTAACCAGTTGCTCCACTTTATCGCCGACAATTACGCCTGCCAGCTTTTGCCCCATGCTATCAGCCAGTTTCCGGCCTTCACCCAATAATTCAAAACCGACATTTCTAGCTTGTCCATCGGCATGTTCAATGTACACCCAGACGTCTTTGTAAGCCGCCTTATCAATCGCAGTTGCGGCCTCTTCCACATCCCGGATAATGGCTGTTACCGGACATGTCGATACACAAGCACCACAAGCAGTACAGGCTTCCGTAATTACCGCTTTATCCGCTTCCATAACAATCGCGCCAAATGGACATGCACTTTCACAGGCTCCACAGGCAACACACTGTTCTTTGTCTACCCAAATTGCCATTCTAACTACCTCCGTTATACAATCTTTGCTTCTATCAATTTATTTACCAAACCGGCTGCCGCTTCCCGGGCCGTATCTGCCTGAATAATTTGCCCTTGAACGCGCTGCCCGGGGGTAAAAATGCGGCGCACCTGGGTAGGTGATCCTTTTAGGCCGATAGCCCCTTCTTTAACATCCAAGTCAGCGGCAGTCCACACGGGAATTTCTTTACGATTGGCTTTCATTGTTCCCTTTACGGTAGGCAGGCGTGGCTCGTTGATGGATTTAATTACTGTAATAAGTACAGGTAATTGGGTTTCAATCACTTCATATCCTTCTTCCTGCTCACGCTCTAAGCGCACAACATTTCCGGCTACTTCAATCTTGGATACGCAAGTTGCCTGAACCATATTGAGATGCTCGGCCATCTCAGGACCTACCTGCGCTGTGTCACCGTCAATTGCCTGTTTACCGCAAATAATCATATCAACATCACCTAGCTTTTTGGCAGCAGCCGCCAAAGTATAGCTTGTAGCCAGCGTATCAGCCCCGCCAAAGGCTCTGTCACTAATCAGCAAGGCCTCATCAGCCCCCATGGCAATACACTCTTTCAATGCCTCTTTAGCCTGGGGCGGCCCCATGGAAATAACCGTGACACTGCCGCCATGTTTCTCTTTAAGTTGCAGCGCCGCTTCCAGGGCATTCTTGTCAAAAGGATTAACAATACTTGGCACCCCTTGACGAATCAGCGTATTGGTAACCGGATCAATCTTAACCTCGGTAGTGTCAGGTACTTGCTTGACACAAACTAAAATATGCATTTTTCAGTCCTCCTTATAGAACATGCTACGGAATACAATTAGAAACAGACTATCATTTACGTGATTTAAAAATTTCGTACCTGTGCCGTTAACCTCTCCCGGAATTCAGGATGACTTACAGCAATTAAAGCTTGCGCGCGCTGACGCAGGCTGCGGCCTTTAAGCTCGGCCACACCATATTCTGTTACTACATAATGAACCTCATTGCGGGAAATGGATATCGCAGCTCCACGGTCAAGTTCACAACAAATATTGGATATCTGACCATTGGCAGTCGTAGATGGCAGCGCAATAATAGACTTCCCGCCAAAGGAACGTGAGGCGCCGCGAACAAAATCCGCCAGACTGCCAGCACCGCTTACCTGTTTGGAATCAATGGTTTCAGCATTAACCTGCCCTGTCAAATCTACCTGTAGAGCCGAGGTGACAGCAATAAATTTTTCATGCTGACCAATGATATAAGGATCATTAATATACTCCAGCGAATGCATCTCAACATCTGGATTGTTATGAACAAAGTCATAGGTTTTGCGCGTTCCCAGCAGAAATGCAGCACAAAACTTTCCGGCATTCATTGTTTTTTTCCGGTTAGTGATAACTCCGGCTTGTGCCAGCGAAACTATATGATCAGAAAAAACTTCAGAATGAATGCCTAAATCCTTTTTATCCTGCAAAAACAGTGTTACTGCGTTGTCAACGGCTCCTATACCTAATCGTAAAGTAGCTCCGTCAGGAATAAGTGCGGCAATATTTTTCCCTATCTGCTTCTCAACTTCACTGATTTGCACCGGATTTAACTCAAGTATCGGTTCATCCTTTTCTACAATATAATTGATAGCTTCCAATGCTATCTTTGCGCCACCGGTTCGCGGCATATTACCATTCATTTGCGCAATTACTATTCTGGCACATTCGGCAGCCGGCTTAGTATAGTCAACCGCTATACCATAACTACAAAACCCTTGTTCGTCAGGCGGAGTAACTTGAATCAATGCTACATCTACCGGCAATACCTTATTGCGGAATAAACAGGGAATCTCGGAAAAAAAACAGGGCGTATAATCTGCCGACTGCTCTTCCAGCATATTAATGATAGAAGGGATAACAAAGAGAGCATTATAGCGAAAGGTTTTCTCCATTCCCAGTTGTACATATTGATTTGCTTCCATCGCTGGTAGTTGGACGATTTCAACAGCCTTCAATTCAGAACCTCTGGCAGCTAATGCTGCCATAAGTGCTTTAGGTTCGCCACAGGCACTGCCTACGACCACACGGTCTCCGGAATTAACCATCTGCATAGCTTGCTCTGCTGTAACCAGCTTAAAATTGTGGATATTCCTCCAGCTAGTCTCGATCTTCATATCTGCCTTCTACTACCTTGCTTTCCCGCGGTCCTGCACTGCCGATATAATCTTTGTCTCTTCTCATAAAATCGCCCTCCCGGTCAGTATGTATCTGCGACTCTTGCCATCACCTCCGTTAAACCTTTTTTTATACGGAAGCAGCTCTGAAGTACATTTTTGCTTTTTCTGCTTTTGTTTTAATAACATGCATTTTTTATGCCAATCTTAAAAATCCAGGGATTTCAAGTCTTTTTAAACATAAACCAACAGTCATGGTGCTCTTTTTCACCATGACTGTTGGTTTAATCACAAAGTGTGGTTTATTTTATCACCAATTGGTGCTTTTTTTCACCGTCATCCACTCTTTCCCCTGGCCACCATTACACGAAATACTTTTTTACTAACGCTCTCCAGGCATATTAAAAAACCCCTTAACAGCAAGTTGTATGTTTGAATCATACTTCCTGTCTGCCAAAGGGCTAGCATATTTTGTGATGGCCTAAAGCCAATTATTCACTAAAACGGCGTAAAATTCCTTCTAACATCCTGGCATGTCTTGCCTCATCCTTGGCCGACTCATTAAAATAATCTCTTGCTGTCTCCAGGCCCAGTTCCTGCGCTTTCTCAGCCGCTTGTTTCTTGCCCTGGTTGGCAAAGGTTTCTCCTTCCAGCATTTGCTTGATATTTTCAAACAAATCTTCCTGAATCATGCCGTTAAACTCGGCAAAGCGGGCGGCATGCTCGGCTTCTTCCCAGGCGATAGTCTTCAGCACTTCGGCAATTTCCGGATAGCCCTGCCGCTGAGCCAGTCTTGCCATAGCCAAATACAGTCCGGCCTCAGTGGTTTCACCGGTAAAGTTTTGTTTAACAATCCGTTCGATTTCGGTTCCTTTCGTTTCGCCAATAATGTTCTCCACTGTCAATTCTCTTTTCATTCTGCATACCCCTTCCTATTTTCGCTGTTGAACACTTTGAAAAATTTGATCTGCTACCTCGGGATTAACATTTTTAATGTCTCCTAAATACAGCAGCATACTGCCTTTGTATTCCTGAACTTCGCCTAACAAAATGATTTCCAGGCTGGAGCGAATAATATTAATAATACATTCCTCATCATGATACACATTACAGTTACGGCATTGATTCAACAAAAAACCGATAGCATTCACCACCGAGTCAGTATCATATATCTTGGTGTCGCTATAGGGAATATCCCGGAGGCCGTCGGTTATGAATTCATCCTTTTGTTTAAGTACTGTCATCAGCGATTTCTTGCAAAACCCGATTAGACATTTTTCCTTTTTGCATGTCAAGCAAAACTCTTCTTCCAGACAACAGTGGCCTAGTTCCGATATAAGAGCATCAATCTGCAAAACCCATTCCTCCTCTAACTTCCGCTTGTACTATTTCTATCCAGGTGTTAGGTATATTTTAACAATAATCATTATTTCTTGCAAGTCATTTTTAGAAAATTTACTCATACAACAAGAACATCTCTACGGCGCAAGCGGCCGTTATCCATAAGCGAAGGGTACGTCAGCGGCGCCGCGTTGTATGACGGTAAAATGCCACAAATGCAAAAAAGACCATGTTGAACTTTTTCTTTCAACATGGTCTCTTTCGCATTTACAGACTATGAGCTAGGAAGTTGTTTTTACCGGCGACGGCTGCCGTACATATTTTTGCTGGTACATAGCATAATCGGCTTTATGCAACAGGCTCTCGACATCAATATTCTCGCCGTCCGGTACCGCGATCATGCCCACACTGACTTGCATAGTATAAGGTTTTTCCAGGCGCGAAGCCGTCAATTCCAATTGCTGCTGCATTTTCCTGATACAAACTTCTACCGTCTGCTGTGAACATTTGGTAAAGACTATGGCAAATTCATCGCCGCCCACTCTGCCAACAAAATCGTTTTCACTAACTCCATTGCGCAGCAAGGTTGCGAAAATATTAATATACCAGTCTCCCTCCCGGTGTCCGTAAGTATCATTAACTTGTTTCAAACCATCCAGGTCCATATAAGCCAAACAAAGTCCACGTTTTTCCTCACCGGCAGCCTTCAGCGCCAATATCAGTTTTTCCTGAAAGGCCTGCCGGTTCAACAACCCGGTCATGCCGTCGATGGTGGCAAGCTGCTCCAGGCGTTTAGCCTCTATATGTTTTGCGGTAATGTCGGTCATACTAAGAATCAGATGAGGCTTACCCATCAGACTGACATTGCCGGTCACTGCCATCACCAAAGCAACCCCGGTGTGGCGGTAAAGGGGAAGTTCCTCCTGCACGACACCGTAATGAAGCAGTTCACGCCAGGCAGACCAGACTTTCTGGTCTGTACCGAAAAAATCGGTCATATATTTTCCCGCCGCCACTGCCGGCGCAAGAGCAAACAAATCGGACGCTGCCCGGTTTAGCTGCACCAATTGCCAATCGGCTTTGGTTATCAGCACCACCGGGGTAGGAACCAGGTTAAGCAGCCGCTTAATCTCATCCTGACTGTAGGAACATTCACGTGATGACTGCTCAGTATCCTCCGTTCCCTGGAAATAGAGGATACTGAGCAGTATAAGCATCAATAGCCCGGGAATAAAAATACCTGCCCATGGTTGTTTCACACTAAAAGCAACCCCAACGATGCCCAATATACCGACGGGAATACATTTATCCTGGAAAAATTCTTCAAATTCAGAGAAAATCAATATAGCAACATCACCCGCCTTACACGATCATTTCTCCCAAAAGTCGGGAAGGCACCATTTTTTTGTATATGGTATAATCATGCCAGATATCTGCCGCAAAATCCATTGCCTGCGAAGATAAAAAATATCCTCCGACCTATCATCGGAGGATATTTTCACGAAACCGCAGCAAATGCAGGGCTATAGATATATTAAACCGGACATCAAAACCATCCAGTGAAATTCCTAAAATAGTTTCGATCCGCTGTTTCCGGGACACTATGGTTTTGTGGTGCAAATACATTTCCTCCGCCACCACCTTGAGGTTGGGAGATTGCAGGATTTTTTCCAGCGTTGGCAGCAAATCGGTACCATTTTCCCGGTCAAACACCAGCAGATTGCCAATCATTCTTTCAATAAATTCCTCAGTATCCTGACTATCGGCCAGTGGATACAGCAATTGATACGCCCCTCCATCCTGGTAATGGTAGACATCCATACCCGGCCAAAGGCGGCACCCTACTGCTGCAGCCGCCCGTGCCTGCTTGCAGTAATGGGCGAAACGGTCGAATGCGCCTAGTTTCCCGGCAATACCGACCGCAATCCCGATCCGGGGAAAACGGACAGCCAGCTGCTTTTTCAGAGTCGTCCCGATAGCCAGTTGCTGTTCTTTAGTGTCTTTCGGTAAAGCAAAATGCAAGAGGCCGATACCTTCGTCCCATTCCCAGGCGACAATGCCCTGACACCGATTCAGATTGTCTACCATCGCATCAATATCGGTCTGCACTTCGGCGGCATTTTCCGCCGTCCAGTTTAAGGATTTGCCGCACCAACCAGTAAACCGCAAATAAAAAACATGAAATATTGTGGGCAAGTATAACATCAGTTGCCTGGCCGTATTCCACGCCGAATCATCAAAGACCCGGTGTCCCTCCGCCAGGTCGAGCAGGAACTGGTTGCGCCGGTGCCGTTTATAGGACTCGGCCAATTTTTCTTCCACCTTAATCCGCTCTTCAATCTCACGTTCCAGTTCCTGCTGTATCTCCTGTAAATATAGTTGCTGCGAATCGCTAATTTTTGTCATCTTCATCATGGAGCGAAGGTTTTTTTCAAATATCCTTGCCATATCGGCATAGTGAACCATCAATGCATTCCCCTGATACTGTTCATCACTGCACCGGCTTTTAAACTGCTCCAACTGCTCCAGTTCCTCCTGGAACAACCGGCTGATTTCGTCGCTCACAACAACACCTCAATAGTAAAAGTACTCGCAATAGTGCTGATCATTGCCCGGAGTTCTGGGGAATTAAATTAAATTCCATACTCAGCTCTTCCCGGAATTCTTCCCCGCATTCAAGCATACTTCTGTTCTTTGCGGAATAATACCAATTGATGCAAATATCGCTGCCTTCAGCAAATGCATCTTCCAACATATAGATAATATCCATCAGGCATTTGGTACTGCTGGTATTCATATAGGAAATATTAAGTTCCATGACAACCCTGCCGCGGTTAGCTGCTAGATAGTCTTTCAACCAAATAAAAATGTCCTGATAAAACCCGGAGGCATTTTCGGGATAAGACTGACCAGATACCTTCAATATGCCGGTACCGGGGTTAAAGTCAACCTCCGGCGAAGATTTTGTACCCGCCCGATATAACCTTTCCATTAATAAACCCTCCTTGCCGGCTACAGACTGACTTTTAAAGTGAAAAAAGAATACTTCTCATCGCGCGATACAAACATATAATCGAGCGGAGCCGTCGCTTTGCGAGCCATATCAATGATCCCCAGACCGGCGCTATCGTAGTTACTATCTGACCTCCTGGCTTTAAGCTTTTCTTTATAGTATTTTTTCAGCTGGTCTTTATCCATTGAGTTAATATAATCAATCTTTTCCTTTAACACTTTGGCATCTTCATGGCTGACCAGATTGCCTGAACAAACAAAAAAGCGGTCTGTCTGACGACCGATGACAATGATACTTTCAAAAGCCCTGCGGCTGATTTCGTGTTTGTCCGGTCCGTCACTTTTCAGAAAATAATTTTTGATATTCTGAGACTGCTCAATATAAACCGAAAATACATTATGAATGTCTGTCTCTTCCGTATTCTTTTCTTCCTGCAGATAGGATGTAATGGCTGTTCCGATTTCCTCAATAATTCCCTGAGTAAAAGAACCGTTAAAACTGACAATGATGCCATAACTGCTTAACTCGCCAATAAGCCGATGTAGTTGTTCATTGATCATACTTATTTCCCCAACCTCCTTAAAACTTGAGCCCCATAACGGTAATGTCATCCCGCTGTGCTTCCATCCCCATATAGGCTTCAAGACTCTGTAACAATGCCGTTTTCTGGTCTTTCATGGCCAGCGGGAAATATTCTGCTACTAGTTCGGCAAACCTGTCGATGCCGAAAGGATCAGGGTTCTCTCCATGTTGATCAAAAAAACCATCTGTAGATAAATACAGCCCGTCTCCGGGCTCATAATAGAATTCCCGGTTCTCAAAAGGAACACTCCGGGCTTTTCTGCCCAGGCGGCTCTTCTTTTCATAACCTACACTACGGCGCGATCCGGGAATTTCCCTGAGGTTCCCGTCGTGAACATGAAAAAGCGGCAGCCTGGCACCGGCAAATACAACCTTTTGCGCAACCGTATCCACCTTCACCAGCCCCATATCCAAACCGGCGTACAGCCGCTCTTTGGTCACAGTATTCGCGTAAAAGGTCTCATGAAATTTTTCATCCAAAAAAGTCAGGACAGCAGACGGTTGATAATCCCGGTCTTCATCCAGCAGTTGTTTTAACATCTGATTAACGGCCAGCGTCATAAAAGCTCCCGGCACTCCATGGCCGGTGCAGTCAATGACGGCAGCCATGAAGCCGCCGGCACATGGCGCGTACCAGTAAAAATCACCGCCGACAATATCCCGGGGCCGCCAAATAATAAAAGACTCGGCAAGATAATTGTGCAAAAATGCCGGTTCAGGCAAGACTGACTGCTGAATAACAGCCGCATAATGAATACTGTCGGTAATCAGTTTATTCTGCTCCCGTACCTCGGCTTCGGCCTGCTGGCGGACCAGAATCTCTTCCTTTAAGCGCAGTTCGCGTTCTTCCAGCTTGCTAACCATGGAGTTAAACGCCTGGGAGAATTCTCCCATAAAATCAACCCGCTGTTTATAGTCGCCTTTTTCAATTTGCTGCGCCTGCCAGGTTAAATGGTTGAGCTTGGAATGAAGCTCCTTCAAACTGCCTGCCAGAAAGTTGGTTTTACCCGGCCGTTCCACTTGCAGATTGCCGCGTGCCAGCGGCACGGCATATTCATATAATTCCTTGAAATGTCCGGCTATCTGGTTGAACAGGTAAACAATCTCTCCTACCAGTTCGCTGCAGCCATCGGCAGAAACTGTCTCCGGATACCTTCCTTTTGCCAATAGCCGTATGCCAGCCCGCAGTTGTTCTAATGTATCTAATTCTGCATTCTTCATATCCTTCACCCAGACTGCTGCTCAATTATCACAGGTAACGCGGAAACGGCAGGTTCGATCACCGGTAGACCAGCAGTCAATTTCCTTTACTGTGAAACTTTTTCCCGTATATACATTTAAAATTCCGGCAATAAACCCTTCATCGTAATCACAAACCGATTCCTCGGTAATGGGCAGCCCGGAACAATCCAAATCCTCCTCCACCGTAAGGACAAATTCCATTTTTTCCATATCGGCTGATTCCAGGCGCAGGATCCCGATTTTTAAATCAGATAATTTCTGTTGCAGCTGGGCCACAAACCCTTCGAAATCAAGGCTTTTATCCAGCAGATTTTTGCAGAACTCCTCACCGGCCAGCTTGCCGGCGGCGCGCAGCAGGGAACTTGCCTGCTGTGCTCCATATGTCCGGGTCAGCACATCCCGCAAGGTAAATTGAAACAACCGGTACACCAGCACCGGCATGTCGGCCCCCAGATTAGCTCTGCCGATACCAACATCACCAAGCATTTCCCAGTTGAAAGGTTCGGTTTGATTGTCGGCTTTAAATTTATACATACAATCCACTCTCCATCCTCATAATTTGATTGGAAGTGTCAAGAAAAACCGGACACAAAGTTTTTTTGGCATTAATCTTAATTATAGAAAAATACTATCATTACTGTCCATTATCCGTGCGGATAAAAATGTACCCTAAAATAGACCCTGCCATTATCCCTGTGATCCATATCCGCCTAATATTGGGATAAAAAGCATAGGAAACAACAATTGGTCATGACTCTCTCCCCATTTCCTGCCGGCAACATTTATCCGATGGCCAACTCGCTCTAAGACTCCCGCTTCTATAAGCGGAAGTTATACCCCTACGGGCACAGGCGAGCGAGTAAGCCCCTGGATAATTCCGACTAGGATTCAGCTGGAGTTAAGACTCCACCTGAATCAAGTCTGCATTTATCAATCTGCAAAGCCGCACCAAGAGTCATCCGCTCCTCAAAGGAATCCAATGAAATGTTTAATATTTGCTCAATACGCTGCTTGCGGGCGGCAATCGTTTTAGGATGAATATGCATCATGTCCGCAATCTCCCGCAAAGTGCCCCGCGATAATATATGGCTCAGCGTTTCCACCAGCTCGGTGCCATTATCCCGGTCATAATCATACAAGGGTCCCAGAACCCGGCGGACAAAGGCTTCGGCTTCCCGGGTACCGGCGAAGTTATCAAATATCTCGTCAATGCCGCACTCTTCATAGTACTGGATACAACTGTCTTCCCGGCGCCGGCGGCCGATCCTGGCGGCAGTGACAGCATGCCGGAACCGGTTGTTAAAGTCCGCCAGGGAAGTAGAATAGTCGGCTACGCCGATGCTGAAACGCACGCCGGGAAACTCCTCCAGCAGCAGCTTCAGACAGAGGGCGGCCTCTGCCTGTTCTGACTGCCGGCCGCCATAAGGCAGGGGCAGGCGGCATATTACCCCAATGCCGCCGGAGAAGTTCCACGCCGCCAGACCGTCCTGCCGGTTCAGACGGTCAGCCACCTCATCCAGCAGCATGTCCTGTCCTTCGGAGCCGGCACTGTGCCGGCTGTCTTCCACCTGACAGAAACATACAGCGAAAGATTGCGGCAAATTCACGCGCAATTGACGCGCGCGGTTATAGATATCCTGCTCAAAAGGCAGTACGCCGTCCAGTAGATCGTTGAAGAAGTGGTTGAGCCGCTTCCGTTCATAGGCAAGCGACAGCAATTTCTCCGTACGTTTTCTTGCCGTGATGTCGCGGCTGACTCCCAGAATGCCCAGAGCTTCCCCGTTTTCGTCATAGGCGATATTCACCGTTGATTCAATCCAGATCAGGCAGCCGTCCCTGGTGCGTTTCTCTTCCTCCAGCACCACCGGGGTATCCCGTTTTTTCCCCTGCCGGTATGCGTCCCACACCTCATCGACAGCTGCCTGCAACCGCCGGTTTTTCTCTTTAAGCAGCGGCTGCCGCAGGTATTCGGTCAGCGTATACCCGGTCAGTCGTTCCAGCGAGGGACTGATGTAAATCGGCCGCTGATCAAAATCTATCAGCCAGACGACGGCGTCGAGATTTTCCGCCAGCAGCCGGTATTTGCGCTCACTGTCCATAAGATTGCGCTTGGTCAGAGCCCACCGCGAAATATCCCGGTAGACGGCACAAACGCCGGTTTCACCACTCTCCGTGACAAATGGAAACGCCGTAAGCGCTATGGCCACTGAATTACCGTCTTTATGCCGCCGCACAATATCCAGCGGAACGCCCGAAGCCCGGTCCGGACAATCAAGAATATGTTCTTCCGCCGGTGTATCGCCTGGCACACACAGCAGCCGGCCAATGCTCCGGCCTTCCGCCTCCCGGGCCGTATAGCCGAACAGGGCGGTAAACGCCGGATTGGCCTTGGTGACCCGGTACTCTGGATCAAGCGTGACAATGGCATCAGGCGAGTTGGCAAACAGTTGTTCCAGACAGGCTTTTTGGATGGATAACTTCTCAGTGCGCTCGGTCACCTTAGTCTCTAAAGTGGCCGCAAGCTCTTCCAGTTCCTGTGCATACCTTTGCAGGCGGCTGCGGGTGCTCACGTAGCGCAGCGCTAAAATGGCAGCCAGACTTGACGTTTCAGCCAGTTGCCCCAGCCAGCCAATGAGCAGGTGTGCATGAATAACACCCACAATATTAAAAGCATCAACCGTACTTGCCGCCATCCAGACCGATATGCCGCCGGCATAAAGCTGCGCTTCCCGGTTAAAGCGCAATTGCGAGCGGCAGAAATACAACACAGCCAGGTAACAGCCAATACTGTATACCATATTAACAACCATAACGCTTTGTATCCACAGCGGATTCATGACTGCGGCCGCCATCTGCAGGCAGGAAAAAGCCACTGTCAGCCAGACCAGACGCCGCACCGTCCGGCGCCAGACATCTGTTACGATATACATAAGAAACTGTAGCCATACAATCTTCCAGCTTAGGCTGGTCACAATAATCCAGTTATTCCAGAAGTCAGGATTCGGATAAAACAAAAATGAACTATAGGTAGTGCAAAAAAGGATGCCGGCCCCACACAGAGCATTGGCGGCAAAGGCCAGATACACCGTCTTTTTGCGGTCATACAGGTAGACAATCAGCGACCACAAGCCTGCCGCCGTGAGCAGCGAGAACACGCAGAATTTCAGAAATTCAATCATATTTTTATATTTGTACATGCCCCACATGGGACCATATTCCACACCGCCGAAAATGCCGATAGACGGAGAGGACGAAGAAATACGGAAATACAGCATTTTACCGGGAGCATCGTCCGGCAGCGGGATAATATGATAAGGAAGCCAGAGGCGCAGCTTTTCTCCCGGCGGGACCGGCATAGGGCCATATTGATATACAGCCGTGCCGTCTACATACACCTGCAGGCTCTGGTGTACAAATTCCGTAAACACAGTAGGAGTTTTGACCGACGCCGGCGGCAAAGGCACACGTAGCCACAAGTAGTTTTGACCGTTGTAGCCCTCCGGCCGGCCGGAGCCCTGCTTTGGCAGCCACTCACCGGCTTCCGGGTGCTGTGGATCGCGGTCCCCCCATGAATACTCCCAGTCATTTGTTAAAAAACGGTGATTCGCCGGGTCCACTTCTCCGTAGAAAGCAAGCAGGATCAGTCCGGCCACCAGCGTCAAACAGATAAAAACCGGCATAAGCCAACTTTTTCTCATCTTTATCTCCGATCTTACAGTGTGCCTTTAGTTTACCAACTATAAAAAAATATTCAATAAGCTAAGCAGAGATACAAAAGTAAAGGGGCTTCTGTGACGGTAGGAAATACAGTCACAGAAGCCCCTTCGCCGGTACCGGTCGGTCAGCTGGTTCTACGATTTGGTTAACCAAATCAGTTTATTTCGTGAAGATCAATATTGCCGCCAAGACGCCAAATAGTAATATTTGCAATGCCCTGTTCATTGGCAGTGGCTGCCCAATAACTCAGGGTTTTGACATCCGCGTACCATACCTGATAGGAAACACCGGCTTTCGTGTACGTAAATACCAGACATTGGCTGGCTTCATCTCTGACAGGTTCAACATCATAGACTGCGGCCAATGTCTTGGCTTCCTGCTCTGTTATAAATTTTTTCTCGCCGTTATCACCCCAACTGGCGCCGCCGGTCGCCAAAGCAATGGCTTTAGGGCCGGGCAATGCTTCCATACGATTGATTGTTCGCTTGATGAAAGCGGGGTCAGCTTTAGGGCCGGGGTCACTGTGAATGCCGTAAAGGTTATAGAGCATGACCACATACTCAGGTCCTTGGGTAAAAGCAGCCTCCTTAAAAGGTATACCCGGTTCAAGCACCACCCTGAGCGGGATATTTTGCTTTGATGAAGCAAGGTACAGTTTGCTGATGAACACAGGAAATACCTGCCGGACAAAATCATCTTTCCATATCCGTTCATAGTCAATTTCAATGCCGTCATAGCCATATTGCCGGGTCAGACCAATGATCTCGGCAATATGCTTATCCATGGCTGCTTCGTCTGCCAACAAGCGGCAAAGAACCTCCGTGTCTTTGAGGATAAATGAACCGTCAGCATTAGTCTTGTCGTTGACAAAGGTTAGATAGCCTTGAGCTTTTACCTTGTCTTTTTTATGCTTCTCCCTAAGGGCTGTCAATTCTTGTGGTATAACAAGCCTGTCATCCTGATCAAAAGCTGCGGCAAAATAGGACAGCTTGTCCAATTTCCTGCCTATGCGACGCAGGTCTTTTTCCCCAGCGGGAATATCCCAATAGGCAATCCAGGCTGACAGTTTTAGCGGCGCCTTGGGGACAGGCGAAATTGCCGATGCCGGATTGCCAACACAGCCTGCCAGCAAGATCAGCGGGATAAACAAAAACAGCATTATAAATGCCGTTTTCCATTTAGTATGTTTCACGTTACCACCTCCTGCCTATCTTTTACAAATTGACAATAATGCAGCGTCCCCTGTTCGATGTACCGTTTATCACCTATTTATCCTGTTCATCAAACGGGGTACGGGGCATAAACCAGTCGAGCACTATATTCCAATATTGTTTGGCCTTAAATATCATGCCATCAAAGCCTTTACGGCGGCTGTCAAACACGACGGCTTCCTGCTCAGCCCCGGTATTTTCCATAATAACAAGCTGTTCAAACACACCATCATAAACATCATCGGCCAGATTCCGCTGGCTAAAGCCCCAGCCGCCCCAGGCTGTTTCGAGATATACCAAACCGGTATTTAGCGCCGATACCTTCACGGCAGCGGCTTCCTTCTCATCAATTACAACGCGCAGGTCTTTCCCCTTAAGCGTCAGATTTACATTTCTGTTGCCTTTTTGATGCGGACTGATGACAGGCACGTACTGATCGGCACCTTCATCAACTGTTGGCGCATCCTCCCCGCTCTTTTCCTGCAGGCGTTCAGTATATATTTTTGCCTGGCTGGCGGAAGGCGCATATCGGGCAAAGACTTCCAGTGCTTTCATTTCTGCAGCTTTTTTATCCTGGGGAATGGAAACAGGGATTTTCCCATCGTGGCTGTCAAGATCTAACTTATATAGCTCTTGCTCAGCACCACCGGTTTTCTCGGTGACGTACAGGCTATTGTTAAAAATGGCAACAGCAACATAATGGGTTAAATCTTTATCAGCACGTAAATAAATCTTCTGCATTCCCAGCCTATTTCCCTTTAAATTTACCGACAGGCTGACGTTCCGGAAGGTTTTGTCGTTTTTCAAACGCAGTAAGCCTCGATCCTGCGGCAGGGAAGTAAGAACAATGGTTTCATCCATCATCTCGGCTGCGCCCTTGATCGTTTCCCAGTTCCGATGCTTATCAGCATCGCCCTGGACAAACTCGACATTCTGATTGATGTCATATTTAATCCGCATCAAAAGATGATTAGTATGCCAATAGGCCTGGGGCTGCATCCGGGTCAAGTCATATAAGCTGCTGCCCTGCTTGTTAAATGAATAACCCTCACGGTTGAAATTCATAGTAAATAGCTTATTAATCCAGTACTCATTTACAGCACTTACCCGATCATTGTTGCCAAAACTGCCGGTGTTGGAATGCATGAGAATATACAGGCGGGGCACATAGCCAAGCTGTTTTTCGTAAATATCCTCCAGAATTTCATAATCATAGGAAATGCGTTCGCGCATTCTGGCGTAGCTTTCCTTCGGCACGCCGTATTCATCCCGGATATAATCCATCAGATAATGGTTATATTTGCGACTAAGATAAGGCGCGACCTTAGCGTGCTTTAAGGGGTCAAGCTCGCCCAGATAGTTGTCATACCGGTCAAAGACATTAATAAAGGCCAAGCGGTAGCCGTTTGTACCCATTTCCCAGAAGGTTGTCTTTTCTAAATCAATCAGATCATCAGGCACCAGGAATTTCGGGTCTTTTTTCTTAAAATTTTCGGGATAAGTGAGCATTGTCCCTTTAAAATTAAGTTCTTCTAAAATTTTTTGCGAAAAAATAGCCGTATCACGCCGTCCGTCTTCAAACATTAAAAACAATGCTTTCGCCGGCAGCGGCTTGCCTGACTGATAATATGCAAGAATATCAGCCTGAGTTATGGTGACATAGCCCTGATCTTTCAGTGCCTTAAGATGTTCATGCAGCCGATCTATGCCAATCAGGGGCTGTTCGCTTTTGCGCGCTACCCCGAAATAGGACAAAGCGACAAAACCTGTATCCAGCGTGGAGGACATGGCGACGTTTTGCTCGGCATATGGCTTGTATGTTTTTAACGTTAGCAGGGCATTGATGGAAAAAAATGCAATGATAAGCAAAATACCGACCTGCACAATGACACGCCGCCGTTTTTGCTTTTGTTTTTGCATTGTCCAGTTTTCATTAGCTAACATAAGGCTAACCCCTCATTTTCGCTTTGGGATTCTTTTTTATTTTTTCGAGCACATCAGCAGGAGTCAGCCGGGTTCCCCAGTTGGATTTCCAGAAAGTAAACCAAGCGATCGGCATCTGCCAAAGCAGCACTGCCTCATAATATACGCAAAACCACATGCCGTAAATCCAGGTGGAGCTTTTCCTGAGCAATAGCTGAGCCATACTCATGAGCAGAGCCATTAAGAGAATGCCAAGTAAAAAGTTGCTGGGAAATACCCGGTGCAACAACGGAATATAGATTAAGTTATAAAGCACGATAATGGGTGCGAGAAACGGCACTATGACCCCCATATAAAAAGATAAGGCCATAAACGGCTCTTTTTGCCACATGAACCGTGAAGCGATCAGCGACTCTCTGAGCCAAGAACGTTTCCAGCGCATTTGCTGCCGTAAAAAGACGCTGTATTTGTTGGGAACGATAGTGTAACAGATAGCCGAATCTTGATAACCGGTATGATGATGGCGCAGGATGAAGTTGGTCATGCTGCGGTCATCGCCAAAAGTGGCCTTTTCTCCTAAAAAGGTTTGCTCTAGCCAGGGTTTCATATATTTAAGAGTTAAATCCTTGCGGTAACAGGAAAGGGGACCTGACAGGCAGGTGACTGCATCAAAATAGCTTTCCGCTGCCTTCATGATACGAAAAGCAATGTAATACCGCACAGACTGCATTTTTGTCAGAGTATTGGTGTAGGTGTTGGCTACGTCAGTCCTCCCGGAGACACCACCCATCCTGGCGTCTTTAAACGGCTGGACGATATGGCGGACAGCAAATGGATCTAAGAAGCTGTCAGAATCAACAAATACCAGGAGCTCATGCTTGGCCATCAAAGCACCTCTGGCCATTGCCTCACGCTTGCCGGCATTTTTTTCCTGGCGGACATATAAGAGCCGTTGGTCAATGTCATAGCGTTTTTCCTTGAGCTTCAATTCTTCTACAAACTCTTTAATGCGCTCAAACGATTTGTCGGTGGAGCAGTCATCCACAACGATGACCTCCAGGCGGTCAAGCGGATAATCCTGGTTGATGCAGCCGGTAATTGTCCGCTGAATCCACTTCTCTTCGTTAAAGCAGGGAATGATAATAGTAACACCTGGTGTGTAATCCTTGTCAATAGGCACAGGCCGGTAGAAGGAACCGAAAAGATAACGGGTAAGAAGAAAGGTGGCGGCAATAATGCTGTAGGTATACAAGACTTTGTTGAATTTGAAATAAACGATACTTTCTGTCCGCATCAGCACTATAGCGGCAGTAATAAAAAATAAAAATAGCGAAGCTAAGGTCAGCCGGTATCGCCCCCGTCTGCGCTGTGTATATTCAGCCAGTGTTTCGATAAATTCAAACGCAATATATGTTTTGTCACCGGCCTGGACAGTACGAACATATTGGGCGGCAATATTGTTGACCTTCATTTCATAGCCTTCCGGCATAGAGCCGGGAGTAATTTCAAATTTTAAGCTGATCTGAACCGCCCCGGTGAGCTCAGCGGCGACAGATGGCGAAACATCAACCAAAATACCGGTGGAGGAAATATCCAGTGCTTGACCGTGCGCAACGGTTTTTCCATAGGCGGTCTGGTAGATAAGCAACACCGGATAATTGACAACATAACGTTTCCCCATATTTTCGGCTGTGATCAAGTCGCTCATGTCCTGTGAAATGTCGGCATTTTTAGGCCGGCGCCTGTCGAGATTGGAGCGACCGCCTTCCTTATCCGGTACTTTGGATAGAATGCGCCGATCGGCTTTTGTTACCAGCAAAATATCCTTTTCTTCAGCCTCCGGCTGAGAATTTGGTTTCTTCATGCGCACCATCCTCGCACTTATATAGAATATTCCTTAGTGAGGAGCAGACAGTCTGAGCGAGCGGCTGCGATCCATCTGATAGTAGCCGTCCTTCACGTAGTCGGAAAGGCGGCCGGTCTTGAATTTAGTGGGATCGTTGTCAGGCTTGGCAGCATTGGCGGTTAAGATAATATCAAGCGCCATTGCTACATATACGGTGGTGTCACTCATATGCAATACCAGAACGGCTCCTTTTTTCAGCTTGCCATCCGGAGTGTAAATCCCGTTTTTAATGGTATGAACAAGTTCGGCAACACTCTCGGCCTTGTAATCATAGCTGCTGACCGAGCCGGATATAATATAATCATAACCGGCCTCAAACAGTTTTTCAAACCCTGGTTTACTGACAGCTAATGTTGGCGGACGGAAAAAGCGAGTGAGAGAAGGCTTGCCGCCGACCACAACATCACCGGTGACACTGGCCAGTTTCTGATAAGAGGTAGTGACATCCTGAAAAAATTCAGCCGGAGACTGGGTGGGCTTTTGCCTACCGCTTTTAGGATCGCGGAAGCTCATAGGCTGGTGTTTGTCAGAGTGACTGCCAATATCATGCCCCTCTGCCGCAATGGCACGCAACAGGTTGGGATTATGCAAAACATTATTAGTAATAACAAAGAAATTGCCTGCCGCCCGATGTTTACGCAATACATACAGAAGCTTATTGATGGCGGCATCTGTCCCCCAGTCATCAAATGTCAGGAAAATAACCGGTTCCTCTGTATGGATAAGACCATTTTTATCCAAACGGCGCTCTTCCATCTTGGAAAAGCCGTACATGCGGTCTTCCAGGTTTACTTCCGGGCTGCCGATATAACGTTTCATAGCTTCGCTCATAAGCTGTCCCTGCGGCGGAGGGCTGGCGGTATCAACCGGCCTGAGCCGGGGAACCATTTTGTCCAGCGGCACCGGATATTCATAAAGGAACGCCGTATTTTTCAACATGGCCCCAACCGGTTTGATACGATAGGCAGAATCATTGGCCGGATTGGTCACCGGATTGTCAAAAGATACCCGATACGCAATATTGTCAATTTTCCGTTGCTTAATAATTTCCAGCATATCGGCAGTCAGCTTGGGGTTGGTGTAGAAGTCTGTGCGGAAATATACAATCTGCCCCCGGTTTAGGGAATGTACAGCCTTGCCAAATAGTTCGCCCATTACCTGTTCAGCGGTTTGATAGTCCTTATGTTTGGATTGTACGGCATTGAAGGATTGGGCGACTAATCTGCCGCCCACGCCGGCGACTGCCTGCCGGGTTGCATCGGTAATTGCTCCTGAGGACTGATGAACAAGCGTCGTTTTGATGCCAAACTGGCTTGTGAGCAGAGTAAAGCTCCTCAGCAGGGTCTGCCGGGTTGCCTCCTCTGTTTCCTCATCCTTAGGGCGGATGGAGACACCTATTTCATGGCCGCTATGGATAATTTGGCGTACCAGTTGGGGATAGCGTTTCATTTCAAGTTCAGTAACAAAAAAGGTGGCTTTAATGTTAAGCTTTTGCAAGCGCTCTAATACATACCGCGCCGAAGTTTCATTGGTCAAGCCGCCGAAAGTATAAGCAATCGCAGGCTCGGTGGTATACACTGTTTTGATTTCCTGAGGCGGAGCTTCTGCCGCATAAGCAACCGCCGGTCTAAACAAAGCGGCTAACATCTCGCGGAGTGAGCCAAGCGGCGACACGAAGCCGGTCTTGGGCGGAGCAGTCGGCAGGGAGGGTGCACGATAGGTCTCCATATCAATGGTAGTATAATTGGCTTTTTTAAGGGCGGCTAGCAGATTGTCAACAGCAGTAATAATCTCTTTTTTGTCGGTTTCCGCAACCTTAGGAAGAACCTTTAGACCAGGCTGTTTGTCATAGGCAGGGCGTTCATCGGTTTTTCCTGCCTCCGGCGTGATGGGTTCCTCCATGGAACTAAGCTTCACCGACACAATACTCCCCGGGGAGAGACTTCTGACAAATTGATCGGCAGCAGGCGCGGCTGTTATCTTTTTGACATTCAGATAAACAGTGCTTTTCACCACGCCGGTAATGCCGCAGGCACTGGCTGCTTTAAGCACAGTGTCCGTATAGGCAGTGTCATTTAACTTTAAGAGGGTCGGCGCCCGGTCTGTCGTGACTTTAATAATTTTTTGCGATTTGGCAAAATCACTGACAAGGCGTTCGCCAGGCAACCTTTCCTGTTTGGCCATACCGAACATGGAGTAATTTTCAATTTCATGTCCTGCCTGCTTAATGCCAACGACAATCTCCGGTTCTTGTGCTGTTTGCAAGCCTTCAACAAAGAAAGTGGCCTTAGCATTGTATTTTTGCAATATATCTAGCAATTGCTGGATGGTGGTTTGATCAGACAAGCCATCAAAAGTCAGCGCAATCTGGCGCGCGTTTTTTTTAGCCGGGGAAATAACGGCAGCCTTGGTCTCGTCTTGGCCTAGCTTTTCAAGAGCAAGGGCAATCTCGGTTGTGGCATCATAAGCATCGTCTAAGTCGGTAATGTTTTTGTATTTGTCTACATGCCGCGGCGATGCATCATTGTCCTTTTGCCAAAACCAGAAGGCAAGACCGGCACTTACAAGGATTAGAAACACTATCATAATAATAATTCTAGGTTTCACTCTATTGCCCTCCCATGCAGGCTACAAACTCCAATAGACATAGCCATTTTGCTCCATTTCCTTACGGGAGAATATGCTTTTCACATCAATAATTATACGGGATGAG
The DNA here is from genome assembly GCF_014634905.1 of Sporomusa sp. GT1. Lineage (NCBI taxonomy): Bacteria > Bacillati > Bacillota > Negativicutes > Selenomonadales > Sporomusaceae > Sporomusa > Sporomusa sp. GT1. The sequence goes on from NZ_BMBX01000006.1 coordinate 186,789, forward strand.
TCCCTGCGCTCGCCGAACATACGAGCGAAATCAGTTGCTGCAAGCTGCCTGAACGCATCATGTGCCACGAGAAAAACCAGGCAGTCGGCATCGGCGACTTCTGAGAGATTTGCAGGATTCATAGCAAGCTCCCGGTAAAACTCGCCGGTATCAACAACCGGATCAATAATCTTCAGATTCATTCCATAGGCGGCCAACTGATGGTAAATCTCCGCCGCCTTGGAATTGCGCATATCAGGACAATTTTCCTTGAAGGTGACACCAAAGATATACACCTTGGCCTCTTGCACATTTTTGCCGGCCAGAATCAGATGCCGGATGACCTTGTCAGTAACGAAGCGGCTCATTACATCATTGATACGGCGACCGGCGCTAATAATCTGGGAGTGATAGCCAAGCATTGTCGCTTGATAAATGAGGTAATAAGGATCAACACCAATGCAGTGGCCGCCTACCAGCCCCGGCTGAAACCCGAGCGCATTCCATTTGGTATTCATGGCATTAAGCACTTCCTTGGTACTGATTCCAATTCTGTCAAAGGCCATGGCCAGTTCATTCATAAATGCAATATTGATATCCCTTTGCGCATTTTCCGCCAGTTTGGCCGCTTCCGCCACCTTGATACAGGAAGTTTTATGGGTACCGGCGGTAATAACCAGATCATAAATCGCTGCCATAACTTCGGTGGTTGCTGCATTCATGCCGCCAACAATTTTTTGGATATTCTGCAATCGATTCACCTTATCTCCCGGGTTTATCCGCTCCGGGGAATAGCCGATGAAGAAGTCTTTGCCACCGGTAAGCCCGGAGTGTTTTTCCAAAATCGGCAGGCAAATGTCTTCGGTAACCCCCGGATATACCGTTGATTCGAAAATGACAATAGTTCCTGGCGACAGATTTTCGCCGATAATCCGGCTGGCATTGATGACAGGTGCAAGATCCGGGGTTTTATCGCGGTTGACCGGGGTCGGCACAGCAGTAATGATAACACCGGCCTCCTTGAGGCGCGAGGGATCGGCCGTAAAGTCCATAGTGACGGCCGCAAGCTTGTCGTTGCCCACTTCCTGGGTTGGATCAATCCCTTGTTTGTACAGGGCAATTTTTTCCTGAGCAATATCAAAAGCAATGGTGCGAACCTTGTCGGCAAAGGCAACAGCCAGCGGCAACCCCACATAACCAAGACCGGCTACGGCCAAGGCCTTTTCGCCTGTTTGTAGTTTTTGTAAAATATTATAAGGCATATTCCGCTCCCTTTTTATTTATTAGAAAAGTAATGTGTCAGATATGTCCACCATGTATCGGCTTTTTCATTGGTCACTTTATCGGTCAGACGGTAATGTTCTATGCCGAAGATCAAGTCTTCTTGCAAGGTGTAATTGGCACCTAAACCCCACCCTTTAAAGCCTTCCATCCGGTTGCCTAGACCGTTCATACCATGGGAGAAATAAGTATAGCGCGGTTGGTCGTAATAGTTGGCAAATAAAGAATAGGTATGAGGCCGCCAGCTTTTCAATTCACCGTAATCAAGACTTAAGACATAGCCTGTCTTGTTTCCCTTTGCATCAGCCATATTAGATCGCAAGAGCCTTCCACCCAGGCTGAAATTGCTGAAATTGTATTTTCCGCTTACGGTTTTGATGGTATGCGTTTTATCACTATCCATCAGCTTTATACGAATCAAATCAGGAATCCCAACACCAATTTCTTCGTTGAGCCGTTGAGCGTAAACTCCGGCCTCCAGATCATAATCATAATCGCTGTAACGAGCTGTACCGATCGCTGTAAGCTCATTATCCTTGACATAGTCCAAAAAAAACGGTATTCCTGCAACTGAACCCGTCCCTATTATAGACCTGGTCTTTTCATCGTTGGTATAACCCAAGGCAGCAATATACTTTACCACCTTGCCGAAGTCAGCGCGGACACCGGTAAAACCGCTGTCGTAGATATTGCCGTCAGCCATAAGGTAGCTGAATTTCCCGGCCGTAAGCCTGGTTGCTCCCGTCTTGCCCTCAACATAGTAGCGGGTAAGATCAAACATGTTATCATAATTCTTAATGTTTTGCTTAGCTTCCCCTCTGGCATAGAAACGCCAATCCTGATTCAGGGCAGTATCGGCACCCAGATAGAACCGCAGGCCAGAATTATCCTTATCCAGGCGTTCAGAGCCGCTGTTTGCCGCATAATGGTACCGAAGTTCGGTTGAAAGATTCAACTTTTTGCCCACTGGCGGCTTGGTCTGTCCCACCTGCATCAAATCATCAATCAAAGAATTGTAGGTTGCCTGTGGCAGATCGTAAGGATTGACCACGCCGGTAGCAGTACTGCCAAACACTGGTGCAGGGGCTGACTGCACATAGGCACTTGACCTGTAGCCCTCCTCCAAGGGCGGATTGGCACTAATCGGGTTGTTCCTGGCTGGTGCACTATATGCCGCCTGCCGACTGGCAGGACTACTGGCTGCAGCCTTGTTAAAACAAACAGCGGCATTTGCCACATCCCTTTGCTCCATGTAGGCAATACCAATATATCCATAGGTTTCACCGGCAAAGGCACGTGTACGGTTTTTCTCATAATATTGAATAATACCTTCATGATCGTCAAGCTGATTCAGCAGCCTTACAAATTCATCAGGTGAAGGAACCTCTGAACCTGAGTCCAACAATTCCTTCAGAATAGCTGCCGCTTGTGCGAATTTTTTTTCTGCCATCAACTTTACGGCAAATGCATAGACATATTCTTCCGCCTTTTTCGCTTCAGTGGGAGAAGAGAAAAGAGCCGGAGCACTTGTTGGCATCATTGCTGCCTCAACAGGAAGAGCCCCGGTTGCAACTAAAAAAAGGATTAGTGATTTAACGAAAGTTTTATTTGTCATCATGCGACCCTCTGTGATTTAGTAAAAATTTAAACATAGTTGACTCTGTCCTTATAGTTGATAGTACTTTCTATACCGGCAGTTATCCTGGAATAATATGTATTAAAGGAATAATTGATTAATATAAGTACTATTCATTAATACTTTTTATCTTAATAATAACAGACACGAAAGTCAACTTCCATTACCTGGAAGGATAGTAAATATCCCCCGATTTGTCTTCGGAGGATATTCTAATTGGTGGCATTATACAGTAAATTTCGCTGCCGCCGTCTGCAAGTCATTGGCGAGAACGGCCAGACTTTGACTAGAGGATGCTACTTCCTGCATTGAGGCTGATTGCTCCTCAGTGGCTGCCGATACTGTTTGTGATTCTGCCGCCGCATGTTTACTCAAAGCATCAATTTTTTCAATGTCAGTCACCAGTTCCTGATTACTGCTAGCCATCTGGCTGATGGACTGGGAAATACCTTTGATTTGATCAGATAACCGGAAGATATCGCCGGTAATCGTAGTAAAGGTTTCACCGGTGGCCTGCACCAGTGAAATGCCTGTGCGGATACCTTCTGCCCCGGCTTGCGCGGCCACAACAGCCTGATCCATATTAAGCTGGTTTTGTTGAATAAGTGTACCAATCTTCTGTGCGGCCTGGTTCGACTCTTCTGCCAGTTTCCTGACTTCTTCGGCAACTACTGCAAAACCGCGTCCCTGCTCTCCGGCTCTGGCTGCCTCAATAGCGGCATTTAACGCCAGGAGGTTGGTTTGTTTGGCAATGGCGGAAATCAAGGTTACAATTTCACCAATTTCACTGGAACCTTTACTCAGCTCTGTTATCGCCATTTCCAGCGCCGCCGATTCTCTGCCGATTTCATTCATTTGTGCTACCGTCCGCGCAACTGCCTCCCGCCCCTGTTCTGCCGCCTGTGATGTTGTAAGTGCAATAGTATTCACATCCTGGGCAGCAAGCGAAATCTGTTCCGTCCTGGCGGCTGTTTCCTGCGCTACGGTAGTAATATTACCGGCAAAGGATGACTGGCTTGCAGTATCTTCGGCAATTTGGGTAATCGATCCGGCCACTTGGTTAGCAGCCTCTGCCGACTGCTGCGCACTGGCAGTCAGTTCCTCACTGGCAGCAGCCAATTGTACCGATTGGGATAACACCTTGGTTACCAACGTGTGTAAGTTGGTACGCATAGCTTGAAAACCTTGTGCCAGCTGGCCGATTTCATCATGGGAAGTAACCGCTGCCTGCCGTTCCCTAAGGTCACCATCTGCCAATCGCAGGCATTCATCACGAATCAGTGTCAATGGCGCAGCCAGGCGGTTACTCATAATACTGATAAAGGCAATAGCCAGCCCAAGGCAGACCAGTGCCCCCAGCAGCATGGCCTGTGTCAGTGATGATACTGCCTGATTTGCTTCGGCTTCCGGTGCAGTCACAACCATGACCCAGCGTTTTTCTCCCGGCAGATCGATGGGTGTAAATACGCCGATTCTGGTAACACCGTCCGCAAACCGGTAGATACCTTTAACCTGTTGTCCCTGTTTAGCGGCTGCTGTGAACAGGGCGAGGAAGCGGTCGTCTAGTTCGGTTTCTTTTAACTTAAGTTCAGGATTAACTTTTTTCTCGGCAAAATTCATTTTACCTACAACTTCCGGTAACCGGGGATGTACAAGGATACCACCGGAAGCATCAGCAATGACGCCATACCCGGTATCTTGAAACCGGATATCTGCAATCAGCCCTCCGAGTTTCTCCATGGAAATAGTACCTGTTAATACGCCGGTCAACTGTTCATTAAAAAATACCGGTACAGCCACATTAACGCTGGTTTTGCCAGTGGTTTTAGAAAGCAGTACATCGGAGACCACATTTTTCTTGGTAGCGATAACCTGTTTGAAGTACTGGCGTTCACTGAGATCAAAGGTAGTGCCATTAGGACGGACCGCAGCACCGCTAGGCGAAATATAGGTGACATTCTCCAAAGCGCCCAAGTGTTTGGCACATTCCGCTAATGCTGCTACCAGCTGCTGTTGGTCGGTAGGATTATGTATAGCCTTTATGGCAGAAAAAGAATCAAGGTGTAAGATAGCGTCATTGACATGAGCTTGTACCCGGCTGGAATAATCATTGCTTACCGCCATAGCTTCTTTGTCAACACTTTGACTCAAAGCCTCTTGGGAAAAATAGTAACTAACCCCTGTCAAGGCTCCGAAGGACAACAAAAAAAACGGCAGCAAAATAACAAGCAGCCTCATCTTCATACTGGTAATTTTCACGATTAGTCATCTCCTAAATAAATGGAAGTATGTGTTCATTCTATCACATCTCGCCCACAGCCTCCATTACCTAAAAGGATAAAGAAACTGCCCAGTGATTATCCCTGAAGCACAATCCTGCAGGTACATATTGTAAAAAGGCTGTGGAATTCCTACGATGGGTTATCTACAGCCCTTTTTACAGTAAGTGTAGCAAACAAAAAACGCATTCATTTTCATGAATGCGTTTTAAGATTATAATGTGGCTCCTCGAGTAGGACTCGAACCTACGACCGATCGGTTAACAGCCGATTGCTCTACCAACTGAGCTATCGAGGAA
>NZ_BMBX01000007.1:0-186288 GCF_014634905.1 Sporomusa sp. GT1
TCTCAATCAGTATACAACTATATTTTAACATATTTGTAATTTCATATAATTTTTAAATGCACTTTTCACACAGTCTGACAGGTTCCTTGTCCCACCCGCTGCCCAGCCCTACATTTCTTTTGCCGGAACCGGTCCCCGTGAAAGTGCGATTTTACCGGTTCTGACAATCTCAATGATACCGAAGTCCAGCAGCACCTCGCAAAAAGCGTCGATTTTGCTTTCTTCACCGGTAAGCTCGATCGCCATTGTTTCCCGGTTGATATCAATAATCTTGGCCCGGAAGATTTCTACGACATTGACTAAATCAGAACGGTTGGTTTTGCTGGCTTTTACCTTAATAAGCGCCAATTCCCGCTCAATGGACTCAACATAGGTAAGGTTGACGATTTTGATAACATCCACCAGTTTTGACAGTTGATTGACTACCTGCTCCAGCTCGACCTCATTTTCCGCTTCCACACTAATCGTAATCCGGGTTGTATCCGGCTCCTCGGTGTAACCGGCGGCAATACTTTCAATGTTAAATGCCCGCCGGCTAATCAGGCCGGCTATATGGGTCAGAACACCCGGCCTATTTTCAACTAATACAGCCAAAGTATATTTCATCTTTTTATCCTCCCAACAGCATTTGATCCAGGCGCCCACCCGGCGGAACCATCGGCAGTACATCTTCCACAGGCGGTACCAGCACTTCGAGCAATACAGGCCCTGGCATCCGCAGCATTTCTTCCAGGGCGAAAGCTAATTCTTCCGGTTCACTAACCCTTAAGCCCCTAATCCCCATGGCGTCAGCCAGCTTCACCAGGTCGGTACGTCCCTTGAAGCTGGAGTGAGAGTAACGCTGTCCATAGAACATCCGCTGCCATTGACTGATCATGCCTAATACCTGATTGTTCAGTACAACAATCTTGATTGGCAGTCCATGGTCTGCGACGGTGGCCAGTTCCTGGCAATTCATCATGATACTGCCATCACCGGTAAAGAGCACCACCTGCTTATCAGGCATGCTCAACTGAGCACCGACGGCTGCCGGCAAACCATAGCCCATCGTACCTAAACCACCTGAAGTCAGCAGCGAACGCTCCCGCGGGAAATTGTAAAATTGCGCCGTCCACATCTGATGCTGCCCGACATCGGTCACTACAATAGTATTCTCCTGGGTCAGCCGACTTACCTGTTCAATAACGGCCTGCGGCATGATATTTTTACTAGCCTGAGTATAGGTTAACGGCTTAGTATGTTTCCACTCCTGTACAAGCTGAGTCCATTCGGCAATGTCGCTTTGCCATTCCTGTGGACTGCGCCTTGCCGCCTTGTCGCAGAGCAGCGGCAGCGACCAGCGAAGATCTCCGACTACACGCAGCTCGGCGCGTACATTTTTATTTACTTCAGCCGGATCAATATCAAGATGCACAATCCTGGCCTGCGGCGCAAAGTCTTTAACCAGACTGGTTACCCGGTCATCAAATCTAACGCCGATTCCCAGCAGGAGATCGCACTCCATCGTAGCCATGTTGGCGGCATAAGTACCATGCATCCCCACCATGCCCAAATGCTGCGGCGAATCGGCCGGAATACAGCCAAGTCCCATCAGGCTGGAAATCACCGGGAAGCCTGTTAACCCGGCAAACTTGCGCAGCTGCTGCGCCGTATCAGAAAGAGTGACACCACCGCCGACAAAAATTACCGGTTTCCGGGCTGCTGCCAATGCTTCCACAACCAGTTCAACATCTGCCGCGTCACCGTCAAACAACGGACGGTAACCCCTGAGGTTCACCGTCTCCGGGTACACGAAATCCAGGGTAGCGTTAAATACATCCCGGGAAATATCGACAACAACCGGTCCCGGCCGTCCGGTGCGGGCAATGTAAAAAGCTTCTTTCATGACCCTTGGCAAATCCTGCACTTTTTTAACTAAATAATTATGTTTAGTCACCGGTGTCGTAATACCACAGACATCGGCTTCCTGAAAAGCATCTTTGCCGATTACCGGTACTCCGACCTGGCCGGTAATCGCCACCAACGGGACAGAATCCATATACGCGGTGGCAATTCCGGTTATCAGATTGGTTGCCCCCGGGCCTGATGTTGCAATACAAACTCCGGTTTTTCCTGTTGCGCGTGCATACCCGTCGGCAGCATGAGCCGCCCCTTGTTCATGACGGGTTAAAACATGGGGAAAGTTGGCTTTGAACAATGCATCATACAGTGTCAGCACACAGCCTCCCGGATAGCCGAATACCATCTCCACGCCTTCGGCCTTCAAACATTCAATAACAGCTTCCGCCCCTAACATTTTCAATTCAATTACCTCCTTCTGTCACTTTACCCTAATTAAAATTACTAATTGAAAACATAAAAATCTCCATCCCTTTCACAAGGGACGGAGATTAATCCGCGATACCACCCAATTTACTATGGTATTACCCATAGCCGCTCATAGGTACGGAGTATAAACTCGATACCTCGCCGCAGTAACGGGCGGCAATTTCTCCCGAAGAGAACCCGGCGCAGCCTACTAAACCTTCAGCCCGCAACTCGCGGATGATTTTCATTATATTCGCTACTGCTGGCTCACACCATTTCCAGCTCGCTGTAAGTACCGGGATATAACTACTCTTCCGTTCATCGTCATTGGTTTATAGTATTATACATACATGATACAAAAAGATCCATTCCGTGTCAACATTATTCTTTATAAGCATCATCAAGTTTTACACTTGTCAGCATTTTATTGCTAAATTGCTATTATATATTTTCATCCTCATCCTTCCCGCGAATTGCAGCTTAGGCCAAAACCTGGCTGAACCGGATACAAAAAGTCGTTCCCCCGCTGCCTGATTCAACCTGTATTCGCGCCTGATGCCGTTCCACAATACTGTAGCAAACAGCCAACCCCAGACCGGTGCCATTCTCCTTGGTCGTTATAAACGGCATGCCCAAATTTTTCAGCACTTTAGGATCAATGCCTGAGCCCTGGTCGCTGACCTTTAAAATAACACTTCCCTGTTCCTCACAGGTACTTATTGTCAGCGTGCCGCCGCTTGTCATCGCCTCTAAGCCGTTACGGGCAAGGTTTAAAATCAGCTGCCGTATTTCTTTGGCGTCAAGTTCCAAATCGGGAATCTCGCCAAGCTCCAGCCGCAAACGTCTATTTGTCATTAGTGCATCTGCCCTAATCAGCGGTGTGATAGCATCAATTATACCGTTTAAGTTCATTGTGTTTAATTTAATAGTTTTATTTCTGGCCAAAGATAAAAACTCAGTAATAATTTCATTGGCGCGGTCCAATTCCTCAATCATCAAATCATAGAAAGACTGGCGCTCACCGTCGCGCTCTTTTTTTCTCAGCAATTGTAAAAATCCACGTACGGTTGTCATCGGATTACGCACTTCATGCGCAATTGCAGCAGCAATTTCCCCTATGATATTTAAGCGGTCCAGACGAAGCATTTCCTTTTCCATAAGCCTTTTATGCGTAACATTGCGCAATACGCACAGCACAGTCTCAACGGTTTGGCTGTCATTGTATTCCGGTATAATATGTGCATAAAAATACTCAGTTTCACCATTTTTGTTAAGCAGCTCGATTTCCAAAGATCCATCCTTTGCTTTTCCATCAACAATATTTCTTACCGTACTGGCAAACAGGCTTGAAAATCCACAATCCTGGATATGCCTGCCGATAAGCCAGCGTGACGGCATACCTGTATAATTTCCCAACACCGGATTGGCATACACAACATTACTATTCTTCGACAGCCTGAATATAATATCTTGCGCATTTTCCACCAGGGTCTTAAATTCCCGCTCACGCTTTTTAATTTCCAGGTTTTGCTCTACGACTTTATCTGTATTTTTTTTTAACACATGTATCATTTTATTAAACGTATTAGCCAGCACACTGAATTCATCATTGGCCCGGATGGAAATCGGCACATAGCTGGAGCCGTCGGTGATAGCCTGCGCCCCATTGATTAAATAACGAATCGGCTCGATCACCTTTTTTTGCGCCAGTAAATAAATAAACAGCAACACACACAGCATAACGGCACAATAAATGTATAGTATCGGATATAGCCGGTCGCCGACACGTTTGCTTAAGGCAAATTTGTCAAAAACGGCTACCACCTTCCAGCCGGTATTGGGAAGTACATCAACATAGAGGAGTTCTCCATTACCGGTTTCGGCTTCCCGGCCCGCAAAATTCCCCTGCCTGTCCAGATACATTAATTCCGGAACATTCAGTTCGTACGAAGTCTGCAGCAGCCATTCCGGGTGTTTGGGACAGGCAATTATTTTACCCTGCTGAGAAAGAACTACTATATAACCATTTTCCCCTATGTCTATTTTTTCTATTTCCTGCTGTAAAGTCCGCAAACTCCAGCTAAATTCCACTACCCCGGCTATCTCATTATCCTGCTCGACGGTGTGAACAACCGAAACAGCGTATTCCCCGTCAGGCTGCAAATGAGGCTCGGTTATATAAGGCCGCCCCCGGTTCATGACTGCCTGCCGATACCAGTCCCGCTTGCGAGGGTCAAACTCCGGTTTTGCCAAAAAATCCGGATATCTGATATAACCGTCGGTATTTGTCACCAATGCGATATGTAAACTTTCACGATAAACCTGATCGGCTACCATTATATGCTGGTACTCCTCCGGTGCCAGTTGTGAAGAATCTGCTATAATACGCCTGCCAATAGCACCAAAAAGCTGTACTGTCCGTTCGTCTTTAGCAAATGAGCTTATCAGATGATTGGCAGGTTGAAGCTGATTATTAACACTCGCAGCTACCCGCTCCATCGCATCAAATGCAGTTTTTTCAAAATCCTGTCTGGTTTCATCGGCAACCATCATCTGAACATACAAACAGCCTAAAATAAAAGGGATGGTGCAAGCTAAAAAGACCCCAAACATGAACAGACCTTTAATAGACGGCTTCCGCAAAGCTATCTCCCCCTAAATGCCGAACTTTCCCCCCTCTTTGTCTTCTCCAATTTATGGTAAAAACCTTTTTTGTTTAGAAAGATACGGCATTAAAGCGCCAGCGGCGCTGCATTATAGAATAACCCGTGCCGGAGCTTGTGGTGCATTGGGTAAAGAAAAGATCGCTAACCTTGTGCTCAAGGAAAAGCGATCTTTTTCACTGCCGGATTATTTCTATCTTTACACGCAAGACGAGCGAACAGTCCCTGCCAGGCCTTACACCCTACGGGATAAAAGAGGTAAATTTGCCCTGCCTGTACCAAATGCAAACATAATTATTTAGGCCCAATTAGATATAAAATCAGCACTGTAATTCCAAGCGTGCCAACGCCAAAAATAAAATATGGTATGATATCCAAAACGATATCAAGAAACATATGCATCTGGGTACGAAATCTTGACTCAGGCATGATACCTCTCCTTTCAGCAGCGACTACGTTAAAATCTTAGCACCATTTTAACACATCCCCACCCTATACGGAACCATATTTGACATAAGTTGTCATAATTTAGCCATTTTTCTCGCTGTTTATTGTTATTCACTCCGGTTCACCGTTAACCAGAGTTGTCATCTGCACTGTCAGCACCATATACCACAACGCGAAACCGGGACGCCCACAGGAATATGCCGCCAGTCTTGCTATTTTTTTCATTGTCATACTTTTGTCAAATTATTGTTATATAGTACTAGTAAAACCATATTAAGGAGATGAGTTTCATGAGAAAAATTGCCTGTTTAGTTGTACTTACCTGCTTTCTGGTCACTTTGTCCGGAACAGCGTTTGCCTGGAGCGACCGTTCCGCAGGCCGCCCCTATCAAAGTTTTCTCGCTCCCCCCAGCCTGGCCATCTGGCATGAGCGAAATGACGAATTCCATGTAAAATCAGCAAACTTACGCGGCCAGCATGTATTTTCCGGTGAAATTCGAACAGATGGGCGTTTTTACGATATTAATGAAAAAAGCATGGGAAATGGCGATTTCATCAAACTGGATCGTAACCGTAAATCCATCCGTTTTCGCTTAACCGGCCGCGGCTTTGACGAGTTTAGCTTCAAAGTACGCAAGGGAGATACCCTCAAGTTTGATCTCAAGCGAGACGGCCGTGACATGCCGAACCAGCAAATCCTTATTGGCAAAAAAGGCTGGCATCCCAGAGATAATCGCTTTACCTTAAAATAACAAAGCTGCCGGTAGCCTCTTCACAGGAACATCTCAAGCCGGCTTTGAATATGGAGTAAAAATACAGAGGTTGCCCATCCCCAGGATGAACAGCCTCTGTATTTTGCTGCCAAATCGCGCTTTAGTTTCCCGGATTGCGGTTGCCGGACACTGCCTTCTTCGAATCCATGCCAAGCACCGGAAAGTTCCAGCCATATTTAATGCAGCAAAGCCGCAAGCCTGTAGTAATACAAAAACTGAGATACATAGGAATATTGCCGGTATAGTACTGCTGGGAATAATAAAAAGCAACAGCTCCCACAATGGTAGTTATTGCGTAAACCTCCTGGCGAAATACATGCGGAATTTCCTGGACAAATACGTCCCGCAGCACACCACCGCCAATGCCGGTGATTACGGCAACGGTTGTGACAATCCACAGTGAATCCAGGTTATGCTGAACGGCAAGATTAGCGCTGGTGGCCGTAAAGGCACCCAGTCCGATAGCGTCAAATACCTTGATGGTATGTTTAAATCGCTCCAGCCAGCGATAAGTAAAAAAAACGCCAATGGTAGCCAAAGTACTAATCATGAAAAAAGTAGGGTCCCGGAAGGTTAACGGCGGTGTATTACCAATAATAACATCCCGCATGATCCCGCCGCCAATCGCTGTCGTTATGGCCAATACCAATACGCCGAAGACATCCAGACGTTTATGAATCCCGGTCAACGCGCCGGAGACAGCAAATGCTATGATTCCCGTAATCTCAAATATCGTCCACGCCATTTGTTCAGCCTCTTCCTCAGTCTTTTACAAATAATCGCTTGCTACCCAACCTAACTAATTCTACCATATGCCGATTAAAAATTCGCTATAGAATATAAAAGAAGTATTTTTCAGAAAAGTCCATGCCGTGTAAACAAACAACCCGCTGATTTTAGTCAGCGGGTTGTTGCACTTAGAACTTATAAGTGACTGTGGTGCGGAAGGAGGTGTAATCGGCGTTAGTACTGATGGCTTTCATATCTTTATAGAACAAGTTCAGGGTTGTGTCTGCATCAATCTTATGGGAGAAACCATAGTACATACCTTTACCGCCATTGTCATAGGTAGTCATACCGTCTAGGATATCAGTATTGCCTTCTACACGGCTGTAGGCAGTAAATAAGGAATTTTTCTTATCCAGATCATAGCTTGCACCGAGCGCATAGCCTTTGTTATTAGAGTCGGCATCCGATTTGCCGTATTCACCGAAGTAGGTTGCCTTGCCTGCCGTATAGGCAGCATTTATGCCATAGTGGGTGGAATCGTCACCCGCAGTACGGTCTGTAACCCCAGCCACGGTGGCGCCCAGTTTCCAGTCTTTTGCCGGACTGTAGGAAGCATCAACAGCATAAACCTTCGCCTCGTCGCCATCCATCCAAGCCTGGCCGGCTACGAAAGTGAGGTTGGTGACACCGGTTTTACCTCTGGCAGTAAGACCGTCAATGGCACCCATGTTTTTACCCATATAACCGGTGGAATCCATCAACAGACCCTGGCCTAAGAATAAGTCCTGGCGGCCAAGCGTATAATCAAAGTCTTTGCCCTTGAGAATAAGGCCGATGCGATCCAAACTTGTAGCATGGTCATCATGGTAATGCTTTTGATCAAAGTCGGCGCCGACGTTATCGCCCGAGAGATGCTGGGTAGTCAAACGGGTGTAGAACGTAAGGTTTTTAGCCACTTCCGAAGCAGCGTTCAGGCGGAACCAAAGTTTGCCGCCGTCAGTGTCGTCTTTACCCTCTTCAGTATTCCAGCGGTAGTGAAGCTTTACATCACCGTTGAATTGGAACTCGGGAAACGAGGCAGCTGCGGCCGTGCCGGCGCTTAACAGCATTACGGCAGCAAGAGATGTGGCAACAGTTTTTTTCATTGGGATACTCCTCCTTCAATACTTTTAAAAACTAAAATAAAGTCCCTGATACGAAAGCTTGTCCCAACATGCTGCAAAAAAATTCCGGGTTCCATTGGCAGCTGGTTTTTTACTTTGTCTTTTTTACCCAGCCAGTTGTCCATTTACTACGCTTTATTACTTACATATAGTAATTGAATGCTGTAACACTGTCAATACTCTCTTACAGGTATTGTCCCTGGAAAATACTACAATTCTTTTTTCCGCCACCTTGCATATGATGTACCGGGGGATTTATATGCTCACAGATTGTGCTCTCGGCATAGGTTCCTTGCTTATTAGTCCCATCTGTACAGTAATACTAATATGGTTGCTATGCAGACTCTGTTAATCGCACTTTTAGAGCTTCCGGTAATCCTTGCTAATTACCTTATTGACAGCAACAAAAATGCCAAGCCTTGTCTTTCGACCGGCTTGGCATTTTGTTGATTTACCGGATTCCTGGGTTAACCTTCAGCAACTATCCTTTCTAATCCCTGTTTAAGCGCAAACGTCAGTTGACTGAACCATGACGCTATACTGATCTGCTTAGGGACAAGGGGACAGGCCCCTTGTCCCAATCTAGACTCTATTAATCACACTTTTAGAGATTCCGGTCATTCTTGCTAATTGCCTTATCGTAGTCCCTGCTATTGTTTTCATCTGCCGTAGTGTTTCATCGCGCTGTTCTTTCGGCAGTTGCTGTAACTGACTAATACTTGCAATTCCCATGGTATTTAAACATTCCATTACGGCTGTATCTGATGCAACTACTTTTTCTGCATAATCCAAGCACTCATCTGTGTTATTTTCACTGGTATAATCCTTAAATAGCGCTACCGCCTTTGTTCTGTCTGTTGAAAAAACATCTAAAGCAAAGTCTATATCCGTAATACCCGAACCTTTGACGTAATCTTGATAACTGCTCCATAAATACTTTCTTATCTGCTTGGTAATCCCCGCTTTTAACGGGTTTTGGTGAATATATCGCAAAACTACCAGAAAATACTCTTCCGTTTCCACCGCTTCACTCTTGAAGCGTTCTTGAAATAAGTGTCCACATCGTTCATATTTCTGATTGTACCAATACACATAACTGCTGCTTATCCGCTTTATTGCTTGCGATACTGATTCCGCCTGCTCCTTCATTAGCAAATGTATGTGATTATCCAGCAAACAAAACCCATATAACAAATAGCCGCTCTTATTTTTATAAAAATCAAGTGTTTCTAAAAATCTTTTTCGATCTTCTTCGTCCTCAAAGATATTTTGTTTATTAATTCCCCTGAGCACTAGATGATATATTCCACTTTCACTTTTCACTCTAGCTTGTCTTGGCATACAATCACCTCAAAGCTAGTATAGCATTTTTTTCCATGTGGGACAAGGAACCTGTCCCCTTGTCCCACGAGAAAACGCTGACCGGAGTCAGCGTTTTCTTGTGGAGCTTAGAATTTGTAAGTAACGGTGGTACGGAGGGAGGTGTACGCATTGCCGGCGTCGTCACCGCTGATATATTTCATATCTTTGTAGAACAGGTCTAAGGTTGTGTCGGCTTTAAGTTTGTGGGAGAAGCCGTAGTACATGCCTTTGCCGTTGTTGTCATAGGTTGTTGTATTGGGAATAAGATCAGCATTGCCTTCCACCCGGTTGTAGATGGCAAATACGGAGTTTTTCTTGTCAAAACCGTAGCTTATGCCAAGCGCATAGCCTTTATCCTGAGAGTCGGCATCTGATTTGCCGTATTCACCGAAATAGGTTGCCTTGCCTGCCGTGTAGGCGGCATTTATGCCGTAATGTGTGGAATCTTCGCCCGCGTCACGGTCTGTAACCCCTGCCACAGTGGCGCCCAGTTTCCAGTCTTTTGCCGGGCTGTAGGAAGCATCAACAGCATAAACCTTCGCCTCGTCGCCATCCATCCAAGCCTGGCCGGCTACGAAGGTAAGGTTGGTGACACCGGCTTTACCGGTGGCAGTAAGGCCGTCAATAGCCCCCCTGTTAGTACCCAAATAACCGGTGGAGTCCATCAGCAGGCCCTGGCCTAAGAATACATCCTGACGGCCAAGGGTATAGTCAAAGTTTTTACCTTTGAGAATGAAACCGATGCGATCCAGGGTTGTGGCATGGTCGGCATGATAATGGTCCTGATCAAAGTCGGCGCCGATGTTATCGCCACTAAGATGCTGGGTGGTCAAACGAGTGTAGAAAGTGAGATTTTTAGCCACTTCTGAAGCAGCATTCAAGCGGAACCAGAATTTGCCGCCTTCGGTATCGGGTCCACCATCGGCAGTTTGCCAGCGGTAGTGAAGCTTCACATCACCATTGAATTTGAACTCGGGAAACGAGGCAGCCGTGGCTGTGCCGGCGCTTAACAGCATCACGGCAGCGAGGGATGTGGCAACAGTTTTTTTCATTAAAGTACTCCTCCTTCAATAAATCCTAAAAGTTGTCTTGTATTTGTGCCTCTCGAAATATATAATCCCCTGCCGGCTTTCAGCAAGATTGCGTCAAAAACAGCGCTACTCCTGGCAGAGAGCTTTAGGGGATTATATACCGTTCAACTCGAATAATGCTTTAGTTGCTTTAAATAATAAACCGTTCAGCCTCAGTTTTCAGCATGTTTGCTTTTGCCAGCAATGCATCTGCCTGGGTAGCTATCTCTGCCAGTCTGCTTTGCTGTTCATTAGTCGCTGCCGCCACCTCTTCTGTCGAGGCAGCACTTTCCTCAGAGACAGCCGCGATATCGGTAATTAGGTTCCCCACCTGCAAAGCTTCGGCGTTTATCGCCTGGGTGCCTGACGCTACTTGCTGAATTCTTGTTGCCATATTCGCTATAGCATGTTTAATATCATTAAATTGTTCTGTCAGGTGCGCCACAGCCTGTTCCTGCTCAGTAACAGTAGTTTCCGTCATGCCGATTTCCTTTACCGCCCGGTCGGTCCCAAGCTGGATTTCCCGGATTAAATCGGCAATTTGCCGGCTGGAAGCAGCCGATTGCTCGGCCAGCTTGCGCACTTCTTCAGCTACCACGGCAAAACCGCGCCCTTGCTCACCAGCTCTGGCAGCCTCAATGGCCGCGTTCAAGGCTAATAGATTTGTCTGTCCGGCAATACTTGTTATCACTTCCACGATTTGCCCTATCTTCTGGGAGTTATCTGCGAGTTCGGCAATAGCTTGCCCTACGCCGGTAGTCGCCGCCTTACTCCTGTGCATTAATTCCATCTGGTTGGCAACATCCTGGTAGCCTTTCCCGACAAAATCCTCCACTTTTGCTGCCATACTGGCTGATTCGGCAGCAGCTTCCGTCACCAGGGTTATGGCCTTGTTCACTTTTTCAACTAGCAGCGCACCTTGCTGTACCGACTCGGAGTGGGTACCTGCGCCGGCAGCCAGGTCATCAACAGTAATTGCGATTTGCTCGGCAATATCGGTGGCTTTCCGGGCCGATACCTGCATATCGCTAGCTGTCGTATCCACTGTATGGGCTAATGAATTGATCTCCCTGATTAGTGTCCGCAAACTCATGCCCATCTGGTTAAAGGCCGCAGCCACTACAGCTATTTCATCTTTGCCGGCAACTTCCATGGTGACAGTAAGATTGCCGGTGGCGAATTTCCTGGCATTTTCAGCAAGCCCATTCAGCGCCCTGGTAAACTTGCCGGCAATGAAAAACGCCACCACTGCAACTAAAAAGACTGCTGCAATATTTACCATGATAATTTTTGTCCGGAGCTGGGATAACTCGGCGTACGCTTCCGCCTCTGACACGGTAATACCCATCACCCAGCCGGTAGAGGGCATCTTTTTGTAGAGCATGATTCTGGAAACATCATTCTCCCTGTAGGTTTCGATACCATAATCCTGCACCAGCATATTGGCTGCCAGTTTAGAAAATGCCGGTAACTCTGACAGCTTTCCGGACAGCAATTCCTTATCAGGGTGAGCCAGCAGGACACCGTTGCTATCGACAATAAAACCGTAGCCCTTGCCATGCAGGTTAACGTTTTTAGCAATGTTGGACAAGGTAACCAAGTGAATGTCCTGTCCTAATACACCGCGAATGTTCCCGTTCTCATCCCTCAACTGTATTGCGGCCGAGACGACATAGTCTTTTAAATAATCATCAATATAAGGTTCACTATAGATTGGCGCTTGTGTCTCCAGGGCTTGCTTATACCAGCCGCGGGTTCGCGGATCATAACCGGCCGACGGGGTTTCCCCTTTACTATTGATAAACCGGCCGTCGCTAAGACCTATATAGGAAATCCTTATATCCTTATCAGCCTCAGCCGCCTGAAGGTAACTAACCGGAATCTCGCCGACGGCAACTGTCCTGCCAATCAGATTGGCTGTGTTTTCCAAGACCTTGGTCTTTTTACTCAGCCAGCTGTCAATTGCCTGTACTTCATTACTTACAATGGCGCTCATCTCTGATTCGATACTGTTAACAACCGTGTGCCGGGTATAGTAGTAAGCCGGCAGCGAGACAGTCAGTACCACCATTGCCGTTATTACTGAAAATAGTATGATTAGTTTTTCCCTTATCTTCATCGAGAGGAACCTCCCAGGATTCTAAACAGCCTCAGTCTACTTATCCTTGGTATCGGATTGTTCACTATCCTTATTTAATGCGCTGTGCGAACGTCCGTACAGGAAGTAGATGGCTATACCAATGAGACTCCAGACTACAAACCGGATCCAGGTGCCTGTCGCCAGGTTAATCATGATATAGAGGCAAAAGAGGATGGCGCAAACAGCAACAAAGGTAAGTGAAGGGCAGCGAAAAGGACGTTCGGCGTCAGGCTTGGTTTTACGCAGCACCATAACACCAATCATCGCAATTATGAACGCAAACAGGGTGCCAATGCTGCACATTTCAGCCACAACATGAATGGGGGTAAAGCCGGAGATAAGAGCAACAGCTACGCCGACAATGATGGTGATAATATGAGGCGTACCGTACTTAGGATGGACTTTGCAAACTTTGGACGGAATCAGACCATCCCGGGACATGGCAAAAAAGGCACGGGTCTGAGCATAGATCATAACCAGCAGCACGGTGGACAGCCCGGCAATGGCACCGGTTCCCACAAGCGCCGAGCCAAAATTATAACCAATGCTTCTTAATACATAAGAAACAGGTTCGGCCGTATTCAGCTGGCTATAGGGGACAACACCTGTCATGATGGCTGTAACCGTGATATATAAGACGGTGCAAACAGCTAACGAACCGATGATGCCTATTGGCATATCGCGGCTGGGGTTATGAGTTTCTTCAGCTGCCGTGGCAATAGAGTCCACACCAAGATAGGCAAAAAAGATGAATGCTGCTCCGGCAGATACACCGGCCCAGCCATACGGCAAAAACGGTTCCCAATTGGCGGCATTGACTTTTGGCCCGGCCAGGAAGATGAACAGGAAGATGGCGGCAAGCTTAATAGCAACCAAAATACGGTTGGCATTGGCACTTTCCCGGACACCCTTTACCAAGAGAAACGTCAGGAATAAAGTAATGAGGACAGCAGGAAGGTTGACGATACCGCCGTCGGCAGGTACTGCTGTCAGGGCCTTGGGTACTTCAATGCCTGTGGTCTTTAGGATGCCGACAGTATAGGCCGACCAGCCGCCGGCTACGGCACTGGCGCCGACAGAGTATTCCAGAATGAGATTCCAGCCAACCAGCCAGGCGATAAACTCGCCCAGCGACGTATAGGTATACGTATAGGCACTGCCGGCAATCGGCACCATCGAGGCCAGCTCCGAATACGCGAGACAAACAAAGGCGCAGGTAATACCTGCCAATACAAACGAAAGCATAAGACCGGGACCTGCGTATTTGGCTGCTGCCACCCCTGTAAGCACAAAGATGCCTGTGCCAATAATAACCCCAATGCCAAGCATAATAATATCTATGGCAGTTAATGATTTACGAAGCGAGTGCTTGCTTGCCTCCTGTTTTAACAATTCAATACTCTTAGTACGAAAGATGCTCATCAATTATCTCCCCCTTGTTTTTCTTACCGGGTATAAGAAGTTCAATTTTCCAGGATGGCGATAGCCTCGACTTCAACCAGAACGTCTTTCGGCAATTTTGCTACCTGCACGCAGGCACGCGCCGGATAGTCTTTGGTAAAAACACCGGCGTACACTTCGTTGACAATTTGAAAATCCGCTAAATCCTTCAAAAACACCGTGGTTTTGACAACAGCATGTACATCTGTGCCGCTGGCTTTGAGAATGGCCAGCAGATTGGCTAACGACTGCAGTGCTTGCTCTTTAGCGCCTCCGGCAACTACTTCCCCGGTACCGGGATCTACCGGCAGCTGGCCTGAGATAAAGAGCAGGTTGTGAGCGGCAATGGCCTGAGAATAAGGACCGATAGCGGCAGGTGCGTCATGGGTATGAATCACTTTTTTGTGCATAGACATTCCTCCATTTTATTGAAAATTAAATATTGTGTGTTAATTCGCATCAGAAAAATAGGCCGAATAAGTAACGACAGCTTATTCGGCCTATTTGCTAGTGTACGTAACCCTTCAGGCTCGAAAGCACTAGGCAAGTGGTTCGAAGCGAGCGGTGAAGAAACGTAAAACAGGCGGTTCGTAAACCATTTCCAAGCCTTTGATGGAGTCGCGTTTTTGATACAGTTCAATAACCGATTCGGCAACAACATCCATATGGGCATAGGTGTAAACACGGCGCGGAATGGTTAAGCGGACAAGCTCCAGTTTAGGATAATGGTGATTGCCATCTTTGGCACGGCCTGCCGAAATGATACCGCGCTCCATGCTGCGCACGCCGGATTCCAGATAGAGCTGGGCTGCCAGCATTTGCGCCGGGAACTGATCCTGGGGAATATGCGGCAGGAACTGACGGGCATCTAAGAATACGGCATGACCGCCAATGGGTTTTACAATCGGCACACCGGCTTTTTCCAGCTTTTCTCCCAAATAACGGACTTGGCCGATACGGTGCTGGATATAATGGAAATCAACAGATTCGTACATGCCGCGAGCCATGGCTTCCATGTCGCGCCCGGCAAGACCGCCGTAGCTGGGCATACCTTCAAAAACAACAACCAGCTCGGTGGCTTTTTGATACAGTTTCTCGTCATTAAGAGCCAGGAAACCGCCGATATTGACAAGGCAGTCTTTCTTCCCGCTCATGGTAGCACCGTCGCCATAGCTGAACATTTCTTTCACGATAGCGGCTATTGACTTTTCCTGATAGCCTTCTTCGCGTTCCCGGATGAAATAGGCATTTTCCACACAACGGGTGGCATCAAACATCACCTTGATATTATGCTTGTGAGCCAAGGCAGAGACTTCGCGCAGGTTCTGCATGCTGACAGGCTGGCCGCCTGCCAGGTTAACGGTAACGGCTACGCAGATATACGGGATGTTTTCGGCGCCGACACGGTCAATCAGGCTCTGGAATTTATTTAAATCAATATTGCCTTTGAAGGGATGGTCGGCTTGGGAGTCATGCGCTTCATCAATGATCACATCGGCAAAGCTGGCTCCGTTCATTTCCTGATGCGCCCGGGTTGTAGTGAAGTACATGTTGCCGGGAACCCAATCGCCAGGCTTAATGGTAATCTTGGACAAAATATTTTCCGCACCGCGCCCCTGGTGGGTCGGCACTACATATTTAAAGCCATAAAGCTCGCGTACGGCGGCTTCGAGATTATAAAAATTAACGCTGCCTGCATAGGCTTCGTCGCCAAGCATCATGCCGGCCCATTGGTTATCACTCATGGCGGTGGTGCCGCTGTCGGTGAGCAGGTCAATATACACATCTTTGGAATTAAGTAAAAAAGTATTGTAGCCGGCTTTTTTAATGGCTTCTTCCCGCTGTGCCCGGCTTGTCATTTTGATGGGTTCAACCACCTTAATCTTAAACGGTTCGGCGATAGTTCTCTTTTCCATGAATAAATCCTCCTTCTGAATATAAAACGTTGGTTGGAAGCAGATCTTGCCTTCGCCCTATTATATTGCAAGATGCATGCCAACCCAAAAAAGAAGGATTTATAAGAAAAATCAAGCATTTCGTAATCTTTTGTTTACAAGATGGTTTACACTGTTGCTCTTGGTTTACAGTTTTTCGCCAGGGAATTCACTGCCCTTACCGGGACTATCCGGCCATAACCCATGCTTTTTCATTTTTTTGATAACAGCGGTATGGGACAGCCCCAGTGCCGCTCCGGCCCGCCGCGAAGAGCGAAACCGCTTCATGGTTTCCCGTAAAATCTCACGCTCTACTTCAGCCACACGCTCCTCCAGCGTCTGATAGGTTTCAAATTGTACTTTTACCGGCTTGTTATCTGTAGACTTTTTCCCGATATGCAGATGCTCCGGCTGAATTTCCGGGCCATCCACCAGATTAACCGCCCGTTCAATAATATTTTCCAGTTCCCGCACATTGCCCGGCCAGGAATAGGCCTGCAGCTTCTCCCGGGCTTCGGCCGAAAAGCGATATACCGGCGACTGCAGTTTGGCGGCAAACCGTTTGAGAAACTGTTCGGCCAGCAAGGGAATATCCTCGGCACGTTCTCTTAACGGCGGCAGAAACAGCGGGATAACATTCAAACGGTAATACAGATCTTCCCGGAATAATTGCCGTGCCACCATATCTTCCAGGTCACGGTTGGTGGCGGTGATAATCCGCACATCCACCGGCAGCTCACGCGAACCGCCCAGCCGGCGAACACGTTTTTCCTGGAGCGCACGCAGCAATTTTGCCTGGAGATGCACCGATATTTCCCCGATTTCGTCAAGAAACAGCGTGCCGCCGTTAGCCAGTTCAAACAGGCCGGGCTTGCCGCCTTTGGCCGCCCCGGTAAAAGCGCCTTCTTCATAACCGAATAATTCACTTTCCAGCAAAGCTTCAGGAATGGCGGCACAGTTAACAGGGATAAAAGTTTGTTTGGCCCGTGGCGAATCACTGTGAAGCGCCCTGGCAAACAGCTCCTTGCCGGTACCGGTTTCACCGCGGATAAGCACGGTGGAGGAACTGCCGGCATAACGCCGCGCCTGCTCCAGTACTTTTTCCATCGCCGGACTGACACAGGAAATATCCCGGAAGGTGACAGGCAGGGAAGCGGTAAGCTTCTGAATCATTTCCCGGACATCCCGGCTATCGCGCAGCATGACGACCACCCCAACCACCCCGCCGGCATCATTGCGCAGCGGGCGGGTGCTGACAACACAATAGCCGCCAATGCTGTCAAGGAATACTTCCCGGTTGCGGAAAGAGCGGCCCTCCTGCAGCGTGCGGGTAATAAGCAGGCTATCTGCCAGCTGACTGGGCAGAGGCTGCTCCAGCCCATTGTCGTCCAGCCCAAGAATACTGGCCGCCGCAGTATTGCATTGTTTCAAAATGCCAAGCTCATTCACCGCCAAAACTCCGTCCTGTACAGAAGCCAGGATAGCATCCAGCTGCTCGGCCCGTTCCTTCGACGGCATGTACGAAACCTCGATGACTTTGTATATTCCGTCCACCTGTTGCAAGGCATGCATCAATTCTTGTTTTTGCTCATCATATACGGTCTGGCATTTCAGGTACACAGCCCCCCGCTCCATCTCAACCGAAGCAATATTTATCCCCGATTCGGCCAACACCCGGGAAACATCCAGCAAGAGGCCCACTCTGTCCGTACAAGGCATACATAAGCGCATAAATACCCCTCCCCTCACAGCAAGCACATAGCGCACTTTATTTTCCATGATACCATATTCTGGCGGTAACCAACATAACTTGTTACAAATAAATTTGATAAATATCTTCCACTAGGAGACAGGGTAAGTCTTTCTGCTTTGCAGCAGAAGCGTAATTCCATTAATCTGCATAGATAGAAGGAAGCCCGGAATAGGTATAATATGGTACTGAAACGGCTGACTGCAAATATCAGGAAGGGGAACGGATAGTTTTTGGCGAATTGTGGTATTCATATAGGCAATATGTTGTTGAAGGAGTGTGAAGCATTTGGGACAGAATGAGCAACTAAAAGCTGTTTTTCCCAGTGAGGCAGATATTCCGGAGCCATTTCGGCTGACACAACCGGTACAGCAAAGGCAGTATCTGGCTGACGGTGAGCTCAAACGGTGGGAAGGTCCATGCCAGGAGGTCATTTCGCCGGTGCAGGTGCAAAAAGACGGCACCCTTCAGCCGGTGATTCTTGGCTGTTATCCTGTCCTGAATGAGAAAGAAGCCCTGGAAGCCCTGGAGGCTGCCGTCAGGGCCTATGACAATGGCTGCGGGCTGTGGCCTACTATGCCGGTGGAAGGCCGAATCCGCCATATGGAGCTGTTTGTCCGCAAAATGCTTGAAAAGCGGGAAGAAGTTGTCAGACTGCTCATGTGGGAGATTGGGAAAACATTGCCCGATTCGGAAAAAGAATTTGACCGCACGGTGGAATATATCCGTGATACCATCGAAGCACTCAAGGAGCTGGACAGAACCTCCTCCCGCTTTACCATCGAGCAGGGAATCCTGGCCCAGATCCGCCGCGCCCCGCTAGGGGTGGTACTATGCATGGGCCCCTACAATTATCCGCTTAACGAGACCTTTACTACCCTGATTCCTGCTCTCATTATGGGGAATACGGTAGTCTTCAAACCGCCCAAGCTGGGGGTATTGCTGCA
The DNA here is from genome assembly GCF_014634905.1 of Sporomusa sp. GT1. Lineage (NCBI taxonomy): Bacteria > Bacillati > Bacillota > Negativicutes > Selenomonadales > Sporomusaceae > Sporomusa > Sporomusa sp. GT1. The sequence goes on from NZ_BMBX01000007.1 coordinate 18,726, forward strand.
TTATCCGCTGCTGGAAGCCTTCCGCGAGGCTTTTCCGCCAGGCGTAGTCAACACCGTATACGGTTCCGGCCAGAAAGTGGTGGGCCCGATTATGCGTTCCGGCAAAATCAATGTACTGGCGTTTATCGGTTCCAGCACGGTGGCCGACACCCTAAAACAGCAGCATCCCAAACCGCACCGGCTGCGCAGTGTACTGGGGCTGGAGGCCAAAAATGCCGCGATTGTACTGCCAGACGCAGATATTGAGCATACGGTCGAGGAAATCCTGGCCGGGTCATTGTCATATAACGGGCAGCGTTGTACCGCACTGAAAATGTTGTTTGTGCATAACCGGATTATCGATACCTTTATGAAACAGTTTGCCGCTAAAGTAAACAGCCTCAAACTAGGCATGCCCTGGGAACCCGGAGTCAAAATCACGCCACTGCCGGAAGCAAACAAAATCGGGTATTTGCAGGAACTCATCCAGGACGCAGTCGCCCACGGAGCCTCGGTTGTAAACCCGGACGGCGGAGAAAATGCCGGTTCCATTGTCAAGCCTGCCATCTTGTATCCGGTCAAGGACACCATGCGGGTCTACGCGGAAGAGCAATTCGGGCCGGTGGTACCCATTGCCGGCTATGACGATATTCAAGAGCCCATCCGGTATGTTATTGAGTCCAATTACGGACAACAGGTCAGTATTTTCGGAACAGCCCCGGATTTGATGGCCAGTCTGATTGATCCGCTGGTCAACCAGGTCTGCCGGGTGAATATCAACAGCCAGTGCCAGCGGGGACCGGACAGCTTCCCGTTCACCGGCAGAAAAGATTCGGCAGAAGGCACCTTGTCGGTAACAGACGCTTTGCGGGTATTCTCCATCCGGACCCTGGTAGCCGCAAAAACCACACCAGCCAATAAGCAGTTAATTACCGAGATTGTCAGAGGAGATAAGTCCAAATTTTTATCAACCGATTTCCTGTTATAGCAGCCCAATAAGGCGGGAATACCGCTTGTCATGGCAAACAACAATTTACATTTGTTGCCCCAGTCTATGCACCGGGGCAACAAACCAAAAGAAGCCTGAAACAGCACCTTAGGTGCTGTTTCAGGCTTCCACCATTCTGCGTTAGATTCTAAACTGCCGGACAGCCTGCTGGAGTTCTTCCGCCAACCGGGATAAAGATTGGCTTGAAGATGCAATTTCCTGCATGGATGCCGACTGTTCCTCTGTCGCGGCCGATATATTCTGCGACTGACCCGCAATCTCCTTACTGACGGCAGCAACTGCTTTAATGGCTGCAAGCACCTGACTGCTGGCAGCAACCGACTGATTCAGCCCGGCGGCTATAGCGCTGCTGATCTGAGCCACCTCTTTAACATGGCGTTCAATTTCGGTAAAGGCTAAGCCGGCTTTATCAACAACCGTCGTTCCTTTTTGCACCTCTTCCGTACCGGCAGACATAGCCGCAACAGCCTGCCCGGTTTTACCCTGAATCTCAGCAATCAGCTCCGAAATCTGCTTGGCCGCCTCCTGTGATTGTTCAGCAAGCTTGCGCACCTCTTCCGCAACCACAGCAAATCCCCGGCCTTGTTCCCCGGCACGCGCCGCTTCAATCGCGGCATTTAAAGCCAGCAGATTGGTTTGTCCCGCAATAGCGGCAATTGTTTCGACAATTACGCCAATCTCCTGGGATCTGGTGCCCAATTCGGCCACAACAGCTGCCGAATCATTGACGGTATTTTGAATTCGATTCATCTGGAGGATAGCATTTTCCACAGCCTTACTGCCGTCATTAGTGGCAAGTACCGCCTGGCTGGTTATATCTGAGGCAAGTTTAGTAGCCTTGGCCCCTTCCTGGGAGCCACTGGCAATGTCCTCAATTAAGGAAAGTACATTGGCCACGCCTGAGGTTTGCTGTTCGACACCGGCACCGGTACTGGCACTGGCGGCAGCAACCTGGTTTGCGGCCTGCGCGGACTGTTCGGCGCTGGCATTCAATTGCTCGGAAGAGGCGCTAACCTGTTCAGTCGCCTCCGCAACCTGGAGCATCAAGGTTCGCAGATTTTTGGTCATCTCCTCAAAACTGCGGGCCAACCGCCCGATTTCATCATTAGAATCCAGGTTCATTTTCGTAAGTGTAAGATCACCGGCGGCAATCCGGGTGGCTTCCTGCACCAGGCTTTCGATCGGGCGCAAGGTTTTAAGCAAATACCGCCAGCCAATGACACCTACGAAAATAAGCCCAATTCCCAATGCAGTGAGCATCCACAGCAAACTGCTGAAAAACCCGGCCTCAAACTCACTTGTCGGCAGAGATACGATGGCAAACCAGTCTGTCCCCTTGACAGGGACAGCGAGAGCTACCGCTTCATGTCCGCGCAAGTCGGTATAGTTAAGCAGCCGTCCGGAACTGCTGCTTAACTGGGCTGCCAGTTCCTCCGGAATTTTTTTCTGCTCTTTGATGATTTCCCGATCAGAATGCGCAATCATTGTGCCGTCATGGGCAACAATGACCGATACCCCGGTTGAGCCAACCTTGACCTGAGCCAGATAGTTCTGCAGGGTTTCCAGATTGACCGCCTGCAGTACCATCCCCGTCAATTGACCGTTGTCACCGATTACCGGCTGGGTGACAATTACCGAAGGGACACCGGTAACCCTGTTGATAATGATATCGCTAATATGCGATTTTTTATCCGCCATAGTATCTTTGTAAAACTTCCGGTCTGAGAGATTATCCCCGATGACTTTGGCATCATAAGGAGCAATGGCTATCCTTTTACCGGCAGTATCCAAAAAATTCAGCCTGTCAATTCCCCAGGCGGCACCGAAATAGGTGTTGATCTTGGTCTGGATACGAATTTGATCGCCGGACTGCAAGTCACTGTCCTGCTGATATACCTTGCCGCTTTTTTCAAAGGAATTAAATAGATCTGTAACCTGTCCCGCGAGCTGTGTTGCCTGGTTACCCATAGTAACTTCCGTACTGTTCAGCGTCTGCTGGTATAAAACGTACATGCCTGAACCGGCAATAATCATACCTACAACCAACAGGGAAACTATGAGCAGTGTAATGGTTTTAGTTCTAATCGACATACTTCTCCCCCCCTAAAAAAAATCTATAACTAAAATATAAGACCGAATCCTCGCACAGAGGTTGTTCAGTCATAATCAGTCATACTATATCATACACTCTTACCATTTTATACAATAATATCTATTATTGTCAAATAATCCTGTGAGATACGGGGGAGGGTGAATAGCAGCAGTCAGTGCCGGCAGGAGCCGTTCTGCGCACCGGCGAAACTAAAAAGGGGGGAGCATATCAGATTATTGATATGCTCCCCCGCGAAATTCCTTACTCCATTATTTTGCCTGCTGACCCAGCCCTGGTCAAAACGCGTCTTTATCCGAGAGTAGTCCGTTTCGGCAATAATCCCGCCCCTTCCGGCAAACTATATCGGATTCATTCCCAGACCCAGAACTTCGTGTTCATAGCCTTTGATGGGAGCTCCCATATTGCCATACAAAGCTACGGAAATCCATTCACCGTCGTCGCCCTTGTCTGACAGGCGTTTTCCCCGTACAATGCTGAATAGCAAACCGGCACTGCGCAAAATAGCGCCAAGCCCGTCCTGCCCCCGGCACATACCGCTGTAAGCTTCCAGCACCGAGTGATAGAGCGCATGTTCCTCACGGTAACGCTGATCAATCAGCCCCTCTTTTTTTGCGGCGGTTTCCACTGCCGCAAAAATTTTGGCTGAATCCATAGACCCCACTTTACCTCTTAACAGCCGGTAGCCGCACTCCTGTCCCTGCTTGCATAGGCTGTCTTCCGCCCCGCCGGGATACATTACAAGTAAAACTGCCATTTTTCCGATACTGATATTTCGGTCTAAGTTTATCATAATATGTTCGTTCCTCTCCCATATAAGTAGCAATCCTCAACCATCCTTGCGATAAAGGGAAATACCGGCAGATATTAATATATTCTTAGCAGGCCCACAGCGCCTTCAGCGGCAGCTACCAGTTCTCCGCCAGCAATCAAGCGATAAATGCTTTGGATATCGGGGGCCGGTATCCTGTCTTCGTCCAAATGGGAAACAGCCTGACGCACAACCCGATGGGCGGCACCGGTTCCGGTCCCGGGAACCAAAGGAGCCAAAAAGTCAATCCCCTGAGCGGCTGCCAGACATTCAATTGCCAGGATATACCGCACATTCTCAAGAATTTCCCGCGCCTGCCGGGCGGCAATTGTCCCCATGCTTACGTGATCTTCCTGGTTAGCAGAGGTCGGAATGGAATCAGCGCTGGCCGGATGCACCAGAACCTTGTTTTCCGATACCAGGGAAGCTGCCGTATATTGGGTAATCATCAGCCCGGAATCCTCGCCGGGGTATGCTGTCAAGAAGGGCGGCAGCTCACTTAAATGCGCATCCAGCAAACGATTGGTGCGCCGCTCAGAAATATTGCCAAGCTCCGCAAGTGCCAGCTTCAGGTAATCCATCACCAAGGCGATAGGCTGGCCATGAAAATTACCGCCGGAAATAGCTTCGCCGGTATCAGGCATAATCAGCGGATTATCGGTTGCCGCATTGATTTCCACCAGCAAAGTTTCTTCCACCCGTCTTAGCGCATCTTTTGACGCTCCATGAACCTGGGGCACGCACCGCAAGGAATAAGCATCCTGAACTTTATCGCAGTCGGCATGTGATTGGATAATCGGACTATTGGCCGTCAGGCGCAGCATATTGTTGGTTGTCGCCACCTGACCGGCATGTGGCCTGACCTGGCTGATCCGGGGATCAAAGGCCGTCCGAGTTCCCCGCAGCGCTTCTACACACAAAGCGGCAACAATATCTGCGGCTTTCATCAGAGTAACGGCGTCCTGCCAAACCATACAACCTACCGCAGTCATAATCTGAGTACCGTTAATGAGGGCTAAGCCTTCTTTCCCTCCCAGTGTTACCGGCTGAAGACCACTGTGGGCCAAAGCTTCCGCACCGCTCACCAGTTTTCCTGCCACAAATGCCTGCCCCTCACCCAGCATTACCAGCACCATGTGGGACAAGGGTGCCAAATCGCCGCTGGCGCCTACCGAGCCTTTGGCCGGGATAGCCGGATAGACCCGCCGGTTTAACATCGCAATAAGCATCTCCACAGTGGAAAGCTTAATCCCCGAATAGCCCTTTGCCAGCGAATTGGCCCTAAGCAGCATGGCTGACCGCACAACATCCTCCGGCAGGTATTCCCCCACACCGGTAGCATGACTTACAATCAGATTCTTCTGTAGTTTTTCCCTTTTTTCTTTAGAAATAAAGATGCGGCTAAAATCACCAAACCCTGTGGAAATACCGTATACCGGACTTTCCTCTTCCAAAATTTTATCAACAATTTTGCGGCTGGCTACGATCTGTTCGCGCCCTTCATCATGCAAACCTACTTGCTCATATCCCCGTGCTACCTTTACCACTTCATCCAGTGTCAATGAATATCCATCTAATAGTACCACTATTTTATCCTCCTACTGCTTATTCAGCTTTATTATATTTATTTCTGTTACTTGGTATTACTGCGGCCGGCAACAAACCGGCCAGCGGAGTTTGGCTGCTTTGCACATACTGTTAAAATAATACAAAAAGAGAGTAAACTCATTTTTGAGTTTACCCCCTTATATCTCATAACTTTGGGCAACCGTTTTATTTAACTGTTACTGGTTTTTAGTTTATGCTTTTTAGATAGGGTTCATCCCCAGCCCGAGCACCTCATGCTCAAAGCCTTTCATCGGAGCCCCCATATACCCATACATGGCAACAGCAATCCAGTCTCCGTCATCGTCGCCGCCCGGCTCCTTAGGTCCCCGGATTACGCTAAACAACAGACCGGCGCTGCGCAATACATTGCCTAACCCCACATGTCCCCGGCAAATACCGTGGTAGGCCTCCAGAATACTATGGTATAAGGCATGTTCCTCCCGGTAATTATCGCCTATAAGTCCCTCTCTTTTGGCGGCCGTTTCTACAGACGCAAAAATTTTAGACGAATCCATAGAGCCAACTTTACCTTTGAAGGTACGATATCTGCCCTGTATACCCTGCTGCAAAAATTCCGCTTCTTCGGCACCCGAATGCAGAACCAGCAAAACCGCCGCTTTACCTAAACTCATCATCGGATTGCCTACAACTTTCTTCAGATTTGCAGTCCTTACCACCGCGCTCTCATGTCTCATATCTGCGGCAGCATTCTATTTGCATGATAAGCTGGATTATGGCAAAAGTCAAGCAAAAAGTCAGGTGTACAATCTACCCGCATTGCTGGTACCCAAGCCACAGAACAACAAGCCAAACAGGAGCTTTCATCCTTAGCATGTTCGGACACTTTGTTTCCCCCTCTTTTTATTATCGTTTGCCAGTGGTCCATGATGTTTCAGAAGCCCTGCTGAACCTGTCTGAACAAAATAAAAAGAGGCAAAACTCAAAAAGAGTTTTGCCCCCTAATATCTAATAGCTGTAGGCATTTATCTATTATTGATTCAATTTTCGCAACTGCAACTATATTGTAGATTATATGAAATATTTTGTCAACTATTTTTCTTTTGCCGCTGCAATGCCGCTACTATCATATTTTTGCTGCGTTTTTCTTAGAATTCAATTACGGTGCCAACAAAGGCGGGTATAAATTTTTTGCCGAAGCAGGCTCTTAATTCGGCCATCATCTCAAAACCGGTACAGTGATTGGCGGCGACAAAATCAGGAGAATATTGTGCCAAGGTTGTTAAGCTGATTTCTTGCTGGGTGGGCAAAACCGGACCCAGGTGAGTTCCACCGATCCAACCTGCCAGACGGGTTTGTCCGGTTATTTGAAAACCTCTGTTCAATGTATTAACCAGTCCGGAATGGCTGCAGCCGCCGATAACCACTAACCCTTTGTCACTCGCATAGTAAAGGGCGGTGTCATCAGGAATCTCGTCCTGGCAGTCACAACCTGTTTTATCACAAACAACCAGCTTGGTATCCCCTTTTTCAAAAGCAGTTGTTCGCGGCATACTGCCGCTAAACCATAAATTGGGTGCTATCTCAACCGGCTCATTCTTGAATTGCCACTCGGCTCCCAGGCTAATACTTTCCTCTTTTGTAAAGGGAATGCCAATGTGTTCCCGTCCCTCACCGGAAACCGAATAACGTTCACCAAATATCCGGGTATGGGCATAGATAGGAATGGGTTTACGCCGGTGTCTGAGAATGTGTGGCAGCCCGCCGGTATGGTCGTAATGTCCATGGCTAATCGCGATAGCATCCAGCTGCAGCGGGTGAACACCAAGCAGGCTTAAATTATGGACAACAATAGCTGATTGACCTGCATCAAGCAGCAGTTTGCGGGAATTCATTTCTAATAAAAGCGACAGGCCATGCTCACCGAGAAAGGGCTTTTTGGCACTAATGGGGACTGAATTATCAACAACAACAGTAACTTTTATCATAGACACCTCCTACTAATTAAATAGTTAACCGACAAGCTGACTGAAGATTAGCAGCGTAACAAGTCCGACAACGGACGCAATGGTAGTGGACAGGGTATAGGTTCTGAATAAGTCGCTCATGGGCATGCCGAAGTATTCTTTCACAAACCAGAACCCTGGGTCATTGACATGGGAAAAGCCGATGGCTCCCGTACCGATGGCAACTGCGACGAGGGCTGTATCAATTCCGGGATACAGCGGCAATAACGGCACAACCAGCCCCACTGCCGTAATCATGGCAATCGTTGCGCCGCCTACGGCGAAACGCATGATGGCGGCTACACTCCACGCAAGAATCAGCGGGTTAATCTTCCAGGACATGAGCAGCGATTTAATGGCATCCCCGATACCGCTATCCATAAGGATTTTATTAAACGCGCCGCTGGCACCGATGATGAGCAAAATAGCTGCCATCGGACCAATAGCCGTTTCACTCAGCTTCTGGATTTTTTCCATATTCATGCCCCGGTTGAGGCCCAGGGTCCAATAGGATAAGATCACAGCCAGGAATAGTGCGGTGACAGGATCACCAATAAAGTTTACATACACCATACCTGGATGTGCTTTTCCGAGAACAAATTCCAAAACCGTTTTTGAAATCATCAGCAATAAGGGAAATAAGATGGTAAACAGCGTAATGCCGAACGGGGGCAGTTTTTCATCAGGAGTAGGCTCTGCCTGGCAGAGATGTTCCGGCGGATTCAACTTAAATTTGTTGCCAACCAGTTTCCCAAAAACAGGACCTGCCAGAGCTGCCGCCGGTAAGCCGACAATCAGGCCGTAAAGAATGACTTTACCAACATCTGCTTTTAACCCTACAGCAACCGCCATGGCTGCCGGATGGGGAGGAACGATGCAGTGAACAGTCAGCAGGCCGATTATCATGGGAATGCCGACCATTACCAGCGACATGCCGGCTTCAATAGCAACGCAAAACAGTAACGGCATCAATAATACAATTCCTACCTGAAAGAAAACCGGAATCCCGCAGATATAGCCAACAAGCATCATTGCCCAGTGAGAATTCTTTTTACCCAAAGCCTGTATCATAGTGCGAGCCAGTCTTTCGGCGCCACCTGATATTTCCATCATTTTGCCAACGATGGCCCCGAGAGCCAGAATAGGTGCCAGCATCCCCAGGAAACCGCCCATTCCCAGTTCAATAGATTTGAGCATCTTATCCAGAGGCATTCCTGTTGCAAATCCAATAAACAGACAAGCGGTCAGCAGTGCAACAAAAGCATGAACTTTGAGTCGAATCGTAAGAAAAATAATTAATGCAATCGCTAGCAAGAGAACAACCATCATTAAACCTGTTGTACCCATAGTTACCTCCTTATTATTATAATTTTGCGGTATTGACTGTAAAAGAGCACAAAGCCGCTTTCATTCAGCCGTGAAATTCTTTCCCAATCTCACCGCATCCTTTATAATAATAGTAGGCCTTTATAGCATTTATTTCAATTATCTGAAAAAGAGAACTTTCATGTGAAAATTATAGTTTTTTTGTGCAAACAGTACAAAGAGAGGTAATGTTATGATTATACCGGAAAGTTTGGGACAAAGAATTGTCGACACAACCATGCGTTTGGTTCACCGGAATGTCAACATTATGGACAGGGACGGCACGATCATTGCGACCGGCCATCCACACCGCTATCGGACACTGCATAAAGGGGCAAAAGATGTTATAGAAACCGGCACTATTATCGAAATATACCCGCACGAATTGGCGCTTTACCCCGGTGCCTTACAGGGAGTTAACCTGCCTATTGTATTCGATGACCAGGTCGTAGGGGTTGTTGGGGTGTTCGGTCATCCTGATGAAGTTCGGAACATCGGTTTTCTGGTTAAAATGATTACAGAGTTGATTCTGGAAAGAGACCTTGTACAAAGGGAAATGCGCACCAAAACCCGGTTACGGGAACAATTCATCGAAGCCTCGGTGCTCAAGCCTGTTACCGAACTGTTGCCCAAACTAAAGCGGCTTGCAAAAAACCTGGAAATCGACCTTCTACAACCGCGAACAGTCATGATCATTGATGTTTCCGTCGTATTACAGAAATTAACGCTAGAATATGGTTCATCTGAACTGGTAGTGGAACGCGTGGAAGATATCCTCTTTTCCTGCATTGAAACCGGCAAATTATTGTCTGAACAGGATATCGCTTGCTTAATTGGCGATCAGCTCATAATTCTTAAGACCACGATAACCACAGACCGGTTATGCCAAAACAATTCTGCGGCTGAACAATTGGTAACCTTTTTGGCAGACGCAATTGGAGGACCACTGACTTGTGGAGTAGGAGCTGTCGCCCATGCGGTTACACAATATCATGTATCCTATAAGCAAGCCCATTTTTGCCTGCGTCGTTGCAGCAAAGATCAATCAATCATACAAATATCAGCAAAAGATATCCTGGTACACCACGTCCTTTGCGAAGCGCTTAGCGGCTCCACACTGTCGGCAATAAGCACATTGCAGGAGAAATTCCATCACATGATTACCAGCAACAAAGAAATTTGCAGCACACTGTCCGCACTTTTTGCATGTAACCTGAATATTAATGCTGCCGCCAGCATGCTTCACATCCATCGGAACACCTTGCTGTACAGACTAAACCGGCTTGAAGCTGAAACCGGGCTGGCTCCCTGCCATTCTGTGGATGATATGATAATCTGCCGCCTTTTGCTGCTGCTGGTAGACCAGAACAAAGTAATACCTTAAACCAATTTCATAAAGCAAAACACCTGTTATATACCCTGCAATCCGGCAGGCAAACATTCCGCTTAACTAATCAGCAGCAAATCGTGAGCCCAGCTCAGGGATTCCCGATATGCCTGCAAAACATCCTTCTCCTTAATTCCGATTTCCCTTACATACAGGGAATGTGCTTCCCAATCAGCCTCTTCATAGCTTTTGATTAATTTGTATAGAAGGAGCAAGCGATTATTTCTCGTTTCAAGAAGTGCGTGCTTAATCTCTTCATCAAGGGATATTTCCTCAAGTATTTCTTGCAAGGGCCGGTCAAGCAAAGCGTCAATATGCGAAAACATCCCCATGAGAAAGGCATTGTTAATCTTTTGTTGCAGAACTTTACCAGATGCCAGGCTTTCTGCAAACCGTGCCCTGATAAGTGAACTCAATATTAATTCTCCGGGTTTATCATCAGCGACATTCTTTAATGCAATTATGGATATCCATTTTGCCACTTCTTTTTGCCCTAACAGTGTCAAAGCCTGCCGCAAAGAACTAATCCTGTTTCTAAAACCAAACAGGGGAGAATTAATAAACTTTAATAATTTATAAGATAAGGAAACATCCCGTTTTATAATGCTCTCAATCGTATTAAATTCTAATTCAGGTTTATGGATTTCCTGTAAAATTTGCAAATGATTCATTTTATACTCAGGCAGAGTTTTCGAAGACATCATTAACGGTTTGCAAAAGAAATATCCCTGGAAATAAGAAAATCCCTCTTTTAATGCCAGTTGGAACTCCTCATGTGTTTCCACTTTTTCAGCTAAAAACTTAATTGGATACTGCTTACACCGCTCAATTAAATCTAAGCGTTCCTGGTGCGAGGTGCTCAAAAAATCCACTTTAATAATGTCTGCCAATTTAATGAATGGCTCGTAGACCGGTTTAAAGATAAAGTCATCCAAAACTATTAAATACCCTTTGCTTTTAAGCTTTTTGCAGGCACTGACAATATTTTCGTCAGGAAAAACATCTTCCAGTATCTCCACAGCAACCAATTCCTGTGGCAAGAGTGAGGGTATATCATTTATCAGTGAATTTGCTGTAAAATTTATAAACGCCCTTTTGCCGGCAGTTAAAGTCTCAATTCCAAAAATTAAAAAACTGTTGTTTATTACTTTAGTTGTTGCCTGGTCGCCGTCTAAGGCCGCGTAAACATTACTGAAATCATTACGGAATAATAACTCGTAAGCAAAAACCTTTTGGGTTCGGTTAAAAATTGGCTGACGCGCTACATATACCGTTTCCTGCACCATTACAAATACCTCACTTTATCATACTGTCGATTTTAACAATCATGTTTTTGTGAGAATGATTCTTACATAAGTTATTTTCGATGTTGTCAAGTTAATTATAGTTTTGTCTGAAAAATATTACAATATATTGCATAGGAAAACATTTCCCCGATAAATCACCAAATATTATCCTCTAAAGATAATGCTTTTTTAATTCAATGAAAATTTACAGAAAACGTAAAAAAAGAGACGGTTATTTCCACAATAACCGTCTCTTTGCGTTCCCTGGTATGCTTTTACTTAAACAAATTTATGTTTAAATTGGCTATGCAGTAAGAATCCGGATAATACAACCGTAACAATCTCGGCAATAGGCACCGTCAGCCAGATGCCGTGAATCCCAAACAGCAGCGGCAAAACAACAATGCCGATCGCGATCCAGATAATCCCTTTGTTCAAAGCAATGAGCACCGCCTTTTTCGGACTGCCAATAGCGGTAAAATAACCGGCTGTAACGATATTTAACCCATTAACCAGGAAGGCAAACGCATACAGTTTTGCGCCATACACGGCAAAAGCAAGCAATTCTTCATTACCGTCATTAAAGAATAACGCAATGACTTCTTTGCTAAAAACAAAAATCGCAATAAAAAATCCTATGCCAATCACAATAGCCGCAGCGGCAACAAGCTGTAATGCCTTTTTTACCCGTTCCAGCTGGCGGCTGCCATAATTATAGCTGATAATGGCTCCCACACCGTCAGACAGGCCAATCAGTACATTATTGCCAATAAACGCCAGATAGCTAATAACAGTAAAGGCAGCTACCCCCATTTCACCCACATAACGCATCAGCGTAATATTAAATAAAAAAGTGGTAATCCCTGTACCCAGTTCGCTCAGCCCTTCTGATGAACCGCTATAAAGAATATGTCCGGCAGCCTGTTTATCAAAACTACCGGCAAACGGTTTTAGCCCGGCTTTTTTATAGAAAAAAGGCAAAGCTGCCATACCACAGGCAATACAATAACTAATACCGGCAGCCAGCGCCGCTCCGGTAATGCCTAATGACAATTGAGCCAGAAACAGCCAGTTCAGCAGCATATGGCTGCTGATGGCAACTACCAGAGCCAGCATGGCATACACAGGCATAGCCATGGTTTTCAGGACATAATCGAACACCATCATCATCGCCAAAAAAGGCAGAAATAACCCTAAGCAGCGAATATAGGCGGCTACCTGCGGCATTAAATGCTCATTCGCACCTAAGGCATATGCAATCGGTTGAGGAAAGGCCACGGCAACCGATGCAAACAGCAGTGAAATGCTGCCGGCAAGCACCACTGCCGTCGTAAAAGCAGTATTGGCTTCCCCGGCATGGCCTGCCCCCAATTTTCTGCCAATCATACTTTGGGCACCAATGCCAATAACCACACTAAGGGCAAACAAAAAACTGCTGAAAGGCATCGCTATATTAACGGCAGCCAAAGCGTCAGCCCCTATATAGTGTCCTACAAATAATCCGTCCACAATCGTATTCAGGCCTAAAAACAACATGGCCGCAATCGTCGGAATACTATATTGAAAAAACAACTTACTAACACTTTCTGTCCCCAAAATATTTTCTTTCATATATCTCACCCCACTCAAAATAATAAACCTTGGAGTAACTCCAAGGTCAAGTAGAGTGTAAAAATATCCAAATTTCGTAGTAATCCAGACTGTCTTTATGAACACTGGCCAGATACCGTCCAAGCAAGGGCCCCTCCACTTGCCTGCCCTGCTCTTGCAGCCAAGCCAGTGCTTTAACCAATACCGCAGTTTCCCGTCCGGAATAATCCGTCCCCAGTACCGTATACAGACATTCTTTTGCCGGTAAAGCAGCAAATTGCTGCTGTTCAGCAATCTCCAGCTTGCTGAGAATCTCTTCCTCAAAGCTGATTCCAATCTGCGCCGAATCAAAACTCTGCCTGCTCAGCAGCTCGTCCTGCGGCAGCAGTAAGGTGTAGCGAACATTATGCAGCCAACTCCGGTCCGGCTTTTTGTACTGACGAATGATCTGAAGCATATCCTCCTCTTGTACTCCCCAGAATTTACACTTAAAAGCAGGTGCCGGCACCAGCGAAAATTTGCCAAGCTGTTGCTCACAGAGTTCATACTGGGCAATCATTTGCGCCAGCAGTGCCCGCTGCCTGACCAACGCTTCGATTCTCTCCGCAACAAGCCTGTCATTTTGCAGCAGCAGTTGTTTGATATCACCGAGATCCATCGTTGTTACCATCGGCCGGATATCCTTAACAGCTACCTCCATGCTGCGGAAAAGCAAAATATCCATAAGAAGCACAAGATCATCATAGGAATAATACCGGTAACCATTGTCACCATGCCTTCCCGACGAAAATAGCCCCGCCTTCTCATAATAGCGCAGCGTATCGGTTGACACATCGAACAGTTTTGCCATTTCACCAATCGTCCATGTATATTTCATCTCTTACCACCTTGGGACAAGGGGACAGGTCCCTTGTCCCACTTTTCCTCCAGCTATTACGCGTTTCTATATCCCCGTTATGCCAGCTTAAGTCCTTATTATATACTTTCTTGTACTTTCCCCTGCCATATTACTTCATTATACTGCTTTTTAATTAGCTGTTGTAATCGTATGATATAAGCTCTGGTTTATTTTTCTCTCTGGCTGTTCTTGGCATTTTATCATCTTAGGCCTAGTATACCATTCTTCCATTTCAGGGACAAGGAACCTGTCCCCTTGTCCCTAATAATTATTTAGAATATTTACTTTATTTACTTTAAATTTCATTCCAATTTCATCCAATTTATAATGGACTCATAATTATAAACTGCCCACAGGCAACGGATTGATTCCATTTTGCGCTTGATAAAATGCGAAAGGAATGGTTACTATGGTTTCTTTATCCACCTTGCCTTTACATGCAGCCGGGCGGCCAACCACCATGGCGCCTAACGCCATGGTGGTGACGCCGCACTATCTTGCCTCACAAGCAGCCCTTCAAATCCTCGAAAATGGCGGAAATGCTGCAGAAGCAGCCATTGCCGCCGCTGCGGTAGTGAATGTCGTCTATCCTCACATGAATACAATCGGCGGAGACAACTTCTGGCTTCTTTATGATGCCAAAAACCAGCGGCTAAAAGCTTTAAACGCCAGTGGCCGGTCCGGCGAAAAGGCGACTATCGAGCTGTATAAAGCCCTGGGCCTGGGTAAAATCCCCACCAGAGGGTATCTGGCAGCGAATACGGTTCCTGGCGTAGTTTCCGGCTGGTGGGAGGTTTATAACTATTCACAAAAGAATATGAACGCCTCGATGTCCTGGGCAAATCTTTTAGAGAAATCGATTAGTTATGCCGAGAATGGTTTCTCGGTTACGCCAAACCAAGAGTATTATACAAAAGTTAATATTGATAAAACAAACAATGAAATTCGCGATCTTGGACGTTTTGACGGCTTTAGGAAAACCTTCCTGAAACCTGATGGCAACATTTATTATGCAGGTGAGCTTTTTAAACAAAAAGATCTGGCCAACACCTTAAAGATCATTGCCCGCAACGGAGCAGACGGCTTTTATAAAGGTGAAATCGCCGCAAAAATCGTTGCCGATCTTACAGCAAACGGGGGAATTTTGACGTTAGAGGATTTTGCCTGTCACAGGGCCGACTGGGTGGAAGCCATTTCGACAGATTACCGCGGCTATACAGCCTACAACCTGCCGCCTAACACTCAGGGCATAGCTTCTTTATCCATTCTGAACATCCTGAACAACTTTGATCTGGCCTCAATGACGGAAGGCAGCGCCGATTATTATCATTTAATAATCGAAGCCACGAAACAAGCTTTTGCCGACCGCGATAAATGGGTAACTGATCCGGACTTTGTCAGCATACCGGTTGCGTCTCTGCTTGCAAAAGAACGCGGGACCGAACTGGCCGCCAGAATCGATCTGCAAAAAGCTGTCATAGAGAAAAATCCACTTGATCCGAAAGGTGATACCATCTGGATCGGAGTTGTCGATAAAGCCGGCAACGCCGTCTCGCTAATTCAAAGTATCTACCACGACTACGGTTCCGGGATTGTTGCAAAAGATACCGGTGTATTGCTGCAAAACAGAGGCAGTTTCTTCTCGCTGGACCCGAACCATATTAACCGTCTTGAACCCCGAAAACGCACCTTCCATACTTTAAACCCGGCCATGCTGTTCAAAAACAACCAGCCTTACCTCATTTACGGCACTATGGGCGGTGAAGGTCAACCCCAGACTCAGGCTGCCCTTGTAACCCGGATTGTTGATTTTAATTTTAGCGTCCAGGCGGCTATTGAAGCACCTCGCTGGCTGCATGGACGTACCTGGGGCGCTGTTTCCAATGATCTAAAAATCGAAAGCAGAGTCCCGCAAAATGTGATAGATGAACTTTCAAACCGCGGCCATCCTGTCAAAGTAGTAGACAGTTATAGTGACATAATGGGGCATGCCGGCGCTATCCTCATCAACTCCAATACCAACATCAAATACGGCGGCGCCGACCCGCGCAGCGACGGAACGGCAGTCGGTTACTAAAGATATATGCACCTTCCTCCTCACAGACGCCAATGGGCAGTGACTTGGGACTAGATATCCTGTCAGTTAATTTTGAGAAACCTCGCATGCAAAGCTAAAGAAGATTGCCTTATTATGTCTATTATAAAGGCAATCTTCTTATTTTTTCCTTGCACTTACTTTCGCCGTTATATTAGCAGGAATATCAGAATATATGTCAGCGCTTGTGCATTCTTAGGATCAAGTTAAATTGCCTTGTCGCCGTTTCTTGTTACTTTAAGAAGCTGGTTAGAACACCCTTTTGAACTGCACCGTCCCGGTTACACCTTCCCGTTTCCCGGCATATCCCTGGAGACCGAGTTCAAGTGTGTTGCTGCTCGCCGGGCGACTTTTGAAGCTCATGCCAAGCTCAACAATACCTGTGCCGCCCTTCAAGCTTGGCGCTTCCAGGTCTAAACCATAGACGCTGCCTTTAGCCTTGCCGTCAAATTCGTATTCATACGCCAGTCCCACATAGCTGGCTCTTTTGCCGTCAGGCTTTTCCTGGCTCAGCCGCACCCCACCCCGCAGACGGCTGGAGTCAACACCGGCGAAGCTGAACGGTTCGCCTGCCACTCTTACATCACTGCCGTTTTGGTGTGTCCAGAAATATTTGGCGTAGTAATCCACCGTCTTACCGCCCTCGGTTTTAAGCTTCCCAATGCCGATGTGTGCGCCATAATAGCCGGAGTTAGTGGTGTAGGAAGCGTTATTTAAGTCGCCGCTGCCAAAAGTCGTCCGGCTTTTTCCGCCCCGCACCGAGCCTTCCAGGTAGCGGCCGTCCGGCGTGTCATGCCGGAGGAGTGCCCCTAAGCCATAGTAGCTGGTGTCGCCGTCGCCACGGACGCTGGGCATATTGGCAAAGCTGTTGTAGGTATCATAATTGCCCCTGCCTGCCTCCAGAAAAAGTCCTTTGACCAACGAACCGTTCTCTATATCACGTTTGGTGACAAAGCCAGTCATGAGGGAGGTGCCGTCCACATCAGCATGCGAACCTGTTTTATAGCGGGATGAACCGCTGGAGACCGCGCCGAAAGAGGCAATATTTCCATTGGCTGCCTTAGCTTTTGCTATAGCGTCAGCCATTCCCGTTCCGCCGGCAAGGTCAGCGCCCTGGTTCACAAACGCCATATTGGCGGCATATCCTTCGACTAGCGCCTTAGTCTGGGGGTTCACGCCGGCAGATTTTACGGTTGCGGTCAGAGCTGTACCCGCAGCCTCAAGGCTGAAGTCATAAAGTATCGAAATACCTGACCGGACATTGGTCGCAGTGTAGCTGCCCGGAGCATTTTGCGTGGAACTGATCAACGTAACTGTATTGCCGGGAGCCAGGAGAATGCCGCCCTCCATGCCAGTAATAGCGACATGAGTGCCCGCAAGGTCTGTCTGGCTGTTGGTAACGGTAAGAACAGTACCGCCATTCTTGAGGGAGGCAGGCAGGAAGAAGTTATAGTTTTGGAATTTGTTAACATCATATAGCGTTCCCCGGAAGCCGTTGACGTTCAGGGTGTTGCCGGCCGAAGTGCCGCTGAAGCTGGGATTGGTCCAGCCGCCGTAAATAGAAGAGGTGGTCGCGAGTTGCGCATGGCGGTCAATGGTAACGGTATTGTCATTGGCCGAACTGATGTCGCTAAAACCGCCGTATATCCTGCCGTTAACCATACCACCTGTCAGCAGTACGCTGTTGCCTGTGGCCGAACCGTTACTGCTCGAACCGCCGTAGACTTCCCCGCCTACCGTGCCGCCTGCAATAACCACTCTGTTGCCTGTGGCAGCGCCGCCGGAGTCGCTATGTCCTCCATACACATTGCCTGCAACCTGCGCCACGCCAGCAACCAGAACGTTGTTATTGCCAGCAGTGCCGCCCGCTCTGCCGCCAATGACCCAACGAACCTGCGCATCACCGGAAATCACGGCCCTGTTGCCTGTGGCATCAGCGGAAACCGACGAGCCTCCGTATACGTTGGTGACGCTGCCGCCGCTCACGGTTACAGCGTTATTTTCCGAATTACCGGAAATGCTAAGTCCACCGTCCAGATGTCCGACAGAATGATCCAGGGCATTGTCATGAATCACGCCGCCGGACATGTACGCTTTGTTGCCGGAAACCAGACCCGTATCGCTCCAGCCTGCTCTGGCCGGGCCGCCCAGTATGTCACCGCCGGTAATGAACAGTTTATTGCCCGTCACCGGGCCATTGGTACTTTCCCCCGCATCAACACAATTGACTACGGCGGAACCGCTAATGGTTACCATATTGCCGGACGAAGTGCCGTCTTTACTATAGCCGCCTAACACCCAGCCGTTGGCCAGGGAACCCAAACCGTCGCCCACAGTGCCACCGGTAATGACGACACTATTGCCGACTGCGTCACCGGCAGCGTTGGCAGATCCGCCACGCAATTGCGTCAAAACAGAGCCGCCGGACATTGTTATTTTGTTGTCGGTGGCGTTTCCGTTGAGGCTTATGCCGGCGATAACAAATCCCTGAATTGTGCCGCCGGAAATAGTTACAGTGTTATAGCCGGCTCCAAAGCCGCCGGTGCCAGCGGCGTCATAACCGCCATAGAAGTTGTTTGACACGGCACCGTTTTTAAAATATACGCTATTGCCGGTTACTGCCGCGCTGTCCGAAAGGCCGCCGAAAACCCGCCACGGATCTGTGCCGGTTGTATAGTCTACAGTGACAGTATTGCCGGACACACCGGGTGGGATCAGACTGGGCGAGCTCGCGCCGCCGATGGGCGCAGTCTGTAAATCCGCCCCGTCGCCGGTGTACGTGATACCAGCAGCACCGCCAGCCGCCGGTGCACCGAAAATTACACAACAGGCCGCAAACGCGGCTGTATTCCTGATGAGCATGCGTTTTAAAACCGCCCGGTATTTGGAAACCAACATACCGATTGCGTGTTCTGACAATTTAAGCATACTACCTCACCCTCTCAAATTATCTTTATTATTCTCATTATATAGAGCCGCTCTTACCAAACTCTTACAGAAATATTCTTTACAAAGGAGACATCAGGTTGTGCGAGGTAACTGTCAAAAACCATAAATCCAGAATATTTCAAAATATCGCGTCATCAGAGGACAAACTTCGAGAATGAAACATAATTTACAAATATTACCTTATACGCCTCTTTGAATTTTTTTCCAAATTAATTATAATTGATTTGGAATCCATTATACTAAGGAGGGGTCCTAATTGAACCGGAAAACTTATTGCGTGCTCACGATCATCTGCTTGCTGGTATTTAGTCTGCAAGCCATATGCTTCGCAGAAGCACCTGCCAGGCTCCCGAACGTTAAGATTCTTGCCACCGGCGGCACCATTGCCGGCTCTGGCGCAACAAGCACTACGACGGTAGGTTACACTGCTGCGGTGGCGCCTGTTGATGCTTTGATCAACAATGTACCTGAGTTAAAAAAGATTGCGAATGTCAGCGGCGAACAGGTAGCCCAAATTGCCAGCGAAAACATGACCAATGAAGTTTGGCTTACTCTTGCTAAACGTGTTAATCAGTTACTTGCTCAAGATGATGTAGACGGCATTGTCATTACTCACGGTACCGATACATTAGAAGAAACGGCCTATTTCCTTAACTTAGTCGTAAAAAGCAATAAACCGGTGGTTGTTGTGGGTTCCATGCGTCCGCCCACAGCTATGAGCGCCGACGGCATGCTCAACCTCTACCGTGCTACCATTCTTGCAGGCAGCAAAGAAGCGGTTGGCAAAGGTGTCCTGGTTATGCTGAACGATACCATTCATGCCAGCCGGGATGTAACCAAAACAATTACTGACCGCGTCGATACCTTTAGAGCTCCGGAAATCGGCCCCCTTGGCTTTTTCACCGGGGATAAGCCGGAATTTTACCGGGCTCCGTTACGCAAGCACACTACCGATACCGAATTTGATATCAGCAGACTAAATGCTCTGCCACGGGTTGATATTGTTTACCACTATGCCAACAATACCGGCGTTGTGATAGAAGCTCTCACCCAGGCAGGCGTAAAGGGCATTGTCCATGCCGGTACCGGTAACGGCAGCATTGGCAAAGCCGAGTATCCGGCCATTGAAGCCGCCCAGAAAAAAGGCGTAGTCATCGTTAGAAGCGCCCGTGTCGGCAACGGTATTGTTGCCCGTAACGGTGAAGCCAATGATGACAAATACAATTTTGTCGCCGGCGACAACCTGAACCCGCAGAAAGCCCGCATCCTTTTAATGCTGGCACTAACCAAGACCAATAACCCGCAAGACATTCAAAGAATGTTCCGGGAATATTAAAAAACGGCAAGAGCTCCGGATAACCCGGAGCTCTTGCCGTTTTTTCAACCATTCATCACTGTGCCTGCTTTTTATTGCGGAACTGAACAGGCGTCATACCAAATTTTTCCTTGAAAAGTCTGTTGAAATGCTCCACATTGGGATAACCCACGCTGTCGGCAATGGTCTCAACTGTCATGTTGCCGTTTTTGAGCAGGGTACAGGCCTTTTTCATACGGACATTTCTTACAATTCCACCAAAAGTGTCCCCTGATTTCTCTTTGATATATTTAGACAGATAGGGAGGGGTCAGGTGCATATGGCGGGAAAGCTCCTCCAAAGTGACTGTCAAGTAATTGGTCTGAACATAATTCATGATTTCATCAATTCTCTCATCCTGGGACTTGCCTTCGTCCTGTATTTCCTCCAGGCGATTGACGGCCACCACCAGGGCGTTAATCGAAGATTTGATTATGTCATCGTCAATGCCGACACCCCAATATAGCTTGTTGCGATAGCTAACGCCAACATAGGACACTGCTTTCGAGGAGGAACCGCGGGAAAGGGCATGCTCTTCGTAAACCGTCAATTCATAGTGAATGTCAAAGTGTTGTTTAAGCGCATTACTGACGGCATCCAAACGCCCGTTGCCATGGCCGATAATGGTTCTGACCTGGCCGTTATGCCGGATGCTGATCTGGGCCACAATACCGTCAAGTTGTTTGAAGTAGCATTCGTCAACAGAAAACCAGGGTGTATTATTTATATATTTATCCTCAAATATCTGATATACCCACTGCGGTGATAACTCCTTGTGCTCACGGTCGGAAACATCCTTGACGGCATAGCCGACTTCTTCCTTCATCTGCGCGGGAATGCTCATGCCGTAATGCTGTTTGAGTATATAGCCGACGCCGCCTTTGCCTGACTGGCTGTTAATCCGGATGACATCCGAATCATACTGCCGTCCCACATCCTTCGGGTCGATGGGGAGATAAGGAACCGACCAGGCAGCACTGCTTTTTTCCTCGCGATGCTGCATACCCTTAGCAATAGCATCCTGGTGCGAGCCGGAAAAAGCAGTGAATACCAGTTCGCCGGCATACGGCTGGCGGGCAGGTACCTGCATTCTGGTCAACAGCTCATACTTCTGGCATATTTCCGGCATATTGCTGAAGTCCAGCCCGGGGTCAACACCATGGGAGAAGAGATTCATCGCCAGGGTGATAATATCCACATTGCCTGTTCTCTCGCCGTTGCCAAACAGGGTTCCCTCAATTCTTTCAGCGCCCGCAAGCAGGCCGAATTCAGCGTCGCAGACACCGCAGCCCCTGTCATTGTGAGGATGCAGACACAAAATAACGGCATCCCGGTATTTAAGGTGCTTGTTCATGAATTCCACCTGTCCGGCAAATACGTGCGGCATGGCATTCTCCACCGTTGTGGGCAGATTGATGATAGCCTTCCTGGCAGGTGTCGGCTGCCACACATCCAATACGGCATTGCATATTTCGAGGGCGTAGTCCACTTCTGTCCCGGGAAAGCTCTCTGGACTGTACTGAAAAGAAAAGTTGCCGGTTGTTTCATTAGCCAACTGCTTCAATAATGCTGCACCGTCAACCGCGATCTGTTTGATCTCTTCCTTGCTTTTGCCGAATACCTGCTCCCGCTGGGCGACAGAAGTGGAGTTATACAGGTGAATTACCGCATGCGGCGCACCCTTAACCGCGTCAAAGGTTTTTCTGATAATATGCTCCCGCGCCTGGGTCAGCACCTGGATGGTAACATCAGCGGGAATCATATTTTTCTCAATTAATGTCCTGATGAAGTTGTATTCGGTCTCCGATGCTGCCGGGAAGCCCACCTCTATTTCCTTAAAGCCAATCTTAACCAGCATGGCAAAAAACTCTAATTTCTCTTCCAGGCTCATTGGCTCAATCAGCGCCTGGTTCCCGTCCCGCAAATCAACACTGCACCAGCTTGGCGGTTTATCGATATGATCTTTTTTTACCCAGTCATAGGATACTACCGGCGGCATAAAATACGCCCGCTCATACTTTTGAAAATTTTTCATTATATATCCTCCATTCTGATGCGGCATACGCAAAAAGAGCTTTCGTCTCATAATCATAACGATTATAGAGACGAAAGCTCACAGCTCCCGCGGTACCACTCTACTTCATGCGTAACACACTCTTATCGGCACATTTCATGCCTATCCCGGTAACGGTGGATACCGTCACAGCCTACTTAATTTTCAGCCGGAAGCTCCCAGGCGAGTTCACCGCATTGCTCATACTGTTTCGCATCAACCAACAGCTTTCTGAAATCACGTTGCGGCTACTGTTCCTTTTCATAGCTTTTCAAAAGGGTTTATGTACTTTTTATCATACTTGATTACTAATTGAATAATATCACACCTGATTAAGTTTGTGCAGTGATAAATTTAATCAGTTTTATTGATGTTATTTAACATTTTCTCAATATTATATCTAAAAACCGCACCGCACTTTACATTTTTTCTATTATTACAGGACTTATGTATCAATACCATAGGCAAAACAGAGAACAGGATTTTGTATTACAGTTTGATTAAAGAAGCAAAATGAGCGTCCCTTCGCTTCTTTATATTATCTTTGTCGTTCAAAATCATCAGTTGATTTTACAACCTTCATACCTGCTAATTTGAAATTAGCCAAGGCTTCCTCAGCAATGGCGGGAAAATCAGGACTGCCGGGCGTTGGCTTGACAGGAGACATACAATCTTCAAGGATATAAATTTTACTTTCTTTATACCCATAGAAAGTATCAGGGACACGCTTTTGCTCATGTTGAATGGATTTAAGCATATCTTCAAGTGTCGCTTTTACACAATGGCTTGATGCTTCTCCCGCAACGTATATACGGTCAAAACCCATCAGATCTGTCATCAGATTCTCATCAAAGTTTCCCACAATCTTCAGTGAACCATCTTTAAAGTAAAGATTTGGGATTTCGGGTGATAATACACTGTAATTTTCCGTCCAGGGGCTTTCCCCTTTGATAACCCATTTTATTTCCTTACCTCTCATTAAAGAGTAAAAAAATAGCATTTCATACAGCATTGGGACTACCGCATTATCAACAGAACCTTTCTGAGTGTGATACTCCCAGGTAATTAGAATGTATTTTTTACTTTTCTCCAGCTGTTCAAGATAGCTTTCAATGAGCTCAATCGGAATCCACTCCGCATATGGTCTCCACTTTTTCTCTTTAACATTTTCTAATGTAATAATCGTAAACGGATCAGGGCTTTCATTTTGATCGTTAACCCAAAATCCCGGTGTATGTATTTGAAATACTGTGTGAGTATCAAGAGATACCAGAATTTCGTCAATCCGTTCAAGATTATGGTAGATAAAATCACAAATTCGTTCTATATCTTTTTCAGCCCCGTCAACGTATAGACTTGCACCAGGGATGCAAAATCCCACCTGCGGATCAATCAAAAAGAGAGCTATCATTTCACTATCTTCGACTGGTTTGAATTCCTTATGAAGTTCCTGTGCCTCTTTTTGGATGAGATTATATCTGGGCAAGTATAAATTTCCGGCACGATCAGGCGAATAAAAGCTTGGCCTTTTCATTATAATCAACCCCTTTTTCAATTATATCATCGGATAAGTTCCAATTCCGGGTTAGTGCAGGCACAACGGCCAATTTTAGCTAGATTGTGCCAATCGTTACCAACCTTAATTCTTACGATGTCGGCCGTAAAATCATTGTTAGTTTCAGGCGAATTTTCAATTAAACTGGACCCTACACCATAGAAGTCTACAGGCACATCTTTCTCCTCAAACTCTCTGATTTTCTTTACGTTGAAACCCCCGGTAGCGAAAATTTTAACATCTTTACAGTATTCTTTAGCAAGCTCAAGATACTCTGCCGGAACATTCCATTCCAGATAAGCGTTATCGAGTCCTTCTCTGATGTTCCAGACCAATTTAGGAGATACCCCCATATCAAGTGATTTATTTCCTGTCGGAACAATCGACTTGTCTCTCATGGTTGCGGAGGTATCTGGACGCACTCCGAATAATTTATATTGCCTGGCTTCTTCCAGGTTCCCATTTTGGTATAGTTCCAAGTATTTATCCCACAATCTTTTCATAACTTTTTTAGATTCACCAACACAGTCATTATGAAAGTCTACTAAGGCAATGCGGTTTATCGCAGGATGTAAGAGCCTGGCAAATTGATACATCGCCTCTGCGGTATCTCCGCAAAAGCTTGCAATAGTAGAGTGTGAAATAGTTCCGACTCCACTACCCGACCAATAAGCTGCACCACTATCAGTAGATACAAAAGCACCATTTTTCTTGCCGTATTTTTTATTATAAGCATCAATCCCCAGCGAATAAGCATAACCATGCAGCGCCTGGATTTTATATGGAGTGAACCGGGCCGGGAAAAACAAGACTTCTTTGTTACGCGCGGCTACTAAAGTATTAAATACATTGGTGGCAATTCTTGTAGGTTCAGCTATAGCTCCCAGCATAACGGTTTCTAATTTTGCGAAGTAGCGATGGTTTCCCCGCACTTTAATCACAGGAACTACCTGCTTTGGATCTCCGTCATAGGTCACAAATGTACCATCTTGTACTGCTTCAACCTCAAGTTCATCATATGTATTTACAAATTGGCCATTTTCGGCATAATATCCGGCACATTGTTTCAGGATTGCCAGTGCTTCATCAACCCCGGCAACAACACTAAATGGGCGGCGGCGAGTAAAAAATTGCATTTCAACCTCAATGTTCCCAGTACAAATTACTGAACAATCTATGTCTTTGAGGTCACTTTCTCCCTGAAAATGGTACTTTTCAGCAGCCAGTTTCTCGAGTAGTTCTACGTTGTTACAAAAATATTTATCAGAATACCAACCCTGGCGGATACGTTCCGCATCAATCAGAAATAATTCTTCAGGTAGTCGTTTGTTATTGAATATGCTCATAATAACTCCCTCCAATTCTTTATCCTTATTCCCATTTCATTTTTCGCGAAAGAAGTTGATAGAAGGTTTCATTGCTGAGCCGAATCAAATTAGTCACAGTAGACGCTTTATTAATGATAATACAATCATCATTTTCCAGTTCAATATCCACTTGCCCATCTGCCGAAAGCAGAAGTCCCTTATGATATGATTTGACCGCGATTTTAATTTCTTTGCTGTCACAAGCTATCATCGATCTTACGTTAAGTAAGTGAGAACAGATAGGAGTAATTACATTGATTCCAAGATCAGGCGGAATAATTGCACCTCCGGCTGATATGGAGTAGCCGGTGCTGCCGGTAGCTGTGCTTATGATGATTCCGTCTGCTGGAAAGGTCCCTACATAATCCCCGCCGATATGGGTTCTGAGTCTTACCAGTTTAGCTATAGCTCCTTTGACAACTATATCGTTAAGAGCAGTGCAGTACGCAACATTTCTCTTGCATCGATATACCTGTGCCTCTAAGCGTTTACGTTTATCGATGGTAAATTGATTATTTAGAATCAAAGTAATCGCCTCAATTACCTTGGGAAGGTTATATTCCATTCCGGTTAAGAAACCTAAGTGTCCGATATTAATCCCGAATATAGGAATTTCCCCTACATATCTGGCTGAACCTAATACTGTGCCATCCCCCCCTAAAGAAAGGACTATATCTAATTCGGGAAGGGGATTATTGAAATTCAGTAGTTCGGCGCTGCTTCCCTGGTTCTCGATATGTCTTATGATAGTCTCAATAGCAGAGGTTTTGAGTCCTTTAGAGCTATTGAGCACAATGCCGACCTTCAATAAAATACACCTCGCCTTCTTTTGAACAAATTGCGATTTACTGGTCTTCTACCCAATCAGGATTGAACCGAAATAATCTGGCTGGCTTATAAGGCTTACCGGATTCCCATTCATCTGTCTCGATTACCATCTTTTTCTGTTTCTCCATTTTATCCCGGAAATTTCTGCTGTAGATAACTTTCCCGGTGATTACTTCATACAACTTCTTTAGCTCAGTTAAGGTGAACATTTCCGGCATTAGAGAAAAAGCAATGTCAGTATATTCTACTTTGTTCTTTAACCGTTCAAGAGCATAAAAGATAATTGTGGCGTGGTCGAAGGCAAGCCCTGAAGGATTATCCACATATTCAAGGTCAATTTTAGAAGTTCTTCCTTCCATCTTCTTAGTAACAATTACAGTATCTTTTATTTCGTTCTCACTATTTACCAGGGAAAGTTCATATGTTGTTTTGCGGATATAACCTGCTTTTATTTGAGTTTTTACTTCTTCAAGAAGTGTGATTTTTACATCAAACCAACAGGCATCTTCAGCATCGTCTCCGGCTTTTATGTTTAGTTTAGAACTATCTACAAGTGCCATATAGGAAGTGCTGATAACTCTGCGGCGAAGGTCGCGGTAAACCTTGCCCCAAGTGTACAGCTGTTCCATATAAACATCAGAAATATTAGTTTCTTCCCGCAACTCCCGGATTGCCGCTGCATCAAGGTCTTCATAATAATTAACAAAGCCACCCGGCAAGGCCCATTTCCCTTTATAAGGATCGGTTATATCAACAACAAGAGGGTCGCCCTTACGTTTAATAAGCAGAACCCGTAAAACTTTATCCGGAACAGACCGGGCTTTAGTTTCAACATCTACAGCTGTCAAAATTATCATATCTACGGTCGCAGACGGTTTTTTATATTTGCTGTCATCATACTCTTTAAGAAATTCTTTTGATTCGTTCATTATTAACCTCCTGTATTTCTAAAAAGTATAGTTATCGTAGATTGTTATCGGTGGTTTTGCCTTATGGTCGCCCTTCAAATAAAAGGCATAAATCTTATCAAATACTTCATCGCAAACTTCTTTTCCGGTTAGAAAGTCCTCGATGTCCTGGTAAGTAAACCCAAGCTCATCCTCGTCAGGTCTACAAGGGGTATTGTCCAAAAGGTCCGGGGAAGGAGTTTTTTTATAAAACCTGTCAGGAGAATCCAGATTTTTAAGCAATTCTGCACCTTGGAATTTAGTTAATCCGAATAGCGGCAGGATGTCAGCGGCTCCATCTCCGAATTTAGTAAAAAAACGGGTACAGTTTTCAGATGCGTGATCAGTTCCCAGTACCGCAAGACTCTTCATTCCAGCTACCGCATATTGAGCCACCATGCGAATCCGGGCTTTTACATTACCTTTATGATAATCTGTAAGAATTTCACCTGTAGCTCGTTCATATTCGTGGCAAAAAGCATCGACGACAGGCTTGATATCAAAGTTGAACACATTGTCCGGTTTAATAAAATCAATAGCGAGTTCAACATCTTCTGCATCTTTTTGCTCTCCATAAGGAAGCTTCATAGCGATAAATTTTTTTCCCTCCACGCTTACAGCTGTTTGAGCCAGTTTGCCGGACAGCGTCGAGTCTTGCCCGCCAGATAACCCGAGAACAAATCCTTTAAGCCCGGTTTTCTGCAAAAAAGACCGTAAAAACTTGACTCGCTCACAAATTTCCCGGCCTGGGTTAATCTCCGGGAGAGATTTTACTTCCTCAATGATTTTTTGTTGAATGTCTTTGTTGTAACCCATTATAATCTTTCCTTTCCTCTTTTTAGTAAACATTATTGTTTCTGATATACCAGTACACAGCTTCGGGAAGCAAATACCGGGGGTCTGCACCGCTTTTAAATTCTGCTCTTATGTAACTGGAACTAATTTCGTTTACTATTCCTTTATAAATTAGGCTAAAGTTCCTATGATACTTGCGGAGCATGGGGGATTTGGCGATTATCTCACCCATAGGAATGTTTTGACGTTCAATCACGATAAACTTAGTAGACTGAATAAATTTTTCTCCATAAGTCCAATTAGGTAACTCTGCTAAAAGATCGGCGCCCATTAGAAAAAACAGTTCATCGCCCGGATACTTTTCGCGAAAATGTTCCATAGTAAAATAGCTATATTGTTTGCCGGCAACAGCCTTCATTTCGTAAGCATCAATCTCGAATATGTTGCTGTCAGCCACAGCTAATCTGAGCATTTCCATCCGATGGCGATCTGCTACCTCGATATTCTTATCTGATCGTTTGGATGAGGAAGGAAGCAAAATAACCTTATCTAATTCTTCTCTTTGGGCGATCGTGTTTGCTGACCAAAGATGCCCATTCGTTGGAGGATTGAATGAAGAACCATAAATCCCTATTCTCATTAGACTCACCTTACTTATTAGTATTATACTACTAAGTTCTTTTATACTTAGCAGTATAATACTAATAAGTGCATATTGCAAGCATTATTTTAAAATTATTGACGCTCCTGAAATACACAATGTGAACAGATCGCGGAACCGTTCGAAACTCATAAACAAAACCAGCCGGGAGAATTCTCCGGGCTGGTTTATTGCGTAGGACAAAGTAACAGTCCTCCGGTAGTATGTGCAGCATAACTGCTCCCTTGATAATCTTCTGCTGTGTTAACCTGTCTCTGTCTTTGGGTTTATGTGTTATGACTAAATATGCTGACCGGGTTCCGGATAATATGTAATCGTTAGGTAGCCGTTGTCGGGATTTTCCCGGATGTCGCAGCCTATTTCGTACACTGTGCGCACTAACTCCGGGGTAAGGATTTTGTTAGGCGGGCCACTTACCACAATTTCTCCGTCTTTTAAAACATAGAGCTTGGTACAGTACATAGCTGCCAGGCTAAGGTCATGCAACGCAGCCAATACACCAATTCCCAGGGATTTGACCGTGGCAAGCAGCTGCAGCTGGTACTTAATATCCAAAGACGAAGCAGAGGGGACATTCATTTTGCTTCGCATAAACCATACAGCGGAATTCACATCTTGGTGATAGATACCATAAAATAAAACAGACATAAGTATTTATGTGCACGTTTCCCTAAACAGGAGAAAGGAGATGAGCAAAATAGCGCTGCAAATTGAGCTACAGTCGACCGGCACGGTCATGGCTGGCAGCAATGTGCTTTTTGATACCATTGTGCACTCCGATGCGGATATTGGTTATGACAGTTCGACAGGCGTCATAACCTTTAATCAAACGGGAAGTTATGTAATCACTTGGTGGGTTGCCACCCAGTCATCCACTTCTCCGGAAACGGTTTTCGCCCTGTCCCCTTCTCTGGGAAATACTCTTGTGGGAAACTCGCCGCTAAAAACAGGAACGGTCTCCGGAACAGGTGTCATAGACGTAGCCGTACCTCCATTTACCCTTTCCCTGATTAACAGCAGCCTGACCACCTTCTATTATTCTGCCCAGGTTCCGTTGAAGGCAACACTAATAGCCGTTCGCAACGGCGGGACGGTGGATACCATGGGTTGCTTCGCAGTAGCCCAATTAACTCATATCCTGTCCCAGATGATAGCCGCATATTCTACCACTACATGGTCGGTTTTCTCCACTTCCCTGGCTTCTTATTCCGGAACGCCGCTAGACCTGTATACGTCTCCCCAGGCCACAGGCCCAGGGCTTTTACGGTTGGTGGACGCAAATGGCAACTACGAGGCGCTTTCCATTGCCCATATAACCGCCATTTATCCAGGCGCCGGAACAGTGTACGATCCAGCGTTTACCTTTCTTCCTCCGCCCGTTCCGCTGCCACCTGGCTGCGATACCACTCAAATAACAGCGATCCAATCCTATTTGCCCTTGGGTACTAGTGTCAACATCCGCCTAGGTCCCTCTGTATCTGCATCCGGCGATATCTATCGCAATGAATACGGTGTTTTGGTACTGTCTGATACCGACGGAAACACCCCGATAGTTATAGCCACGCCTCACATCCTGCGCATATTTACCGACACTGATCCTGCACTCTCTCTGGTAGCGCCAAAAAGTATTGGTACAAAGCCCAGCATTACTGTCATCAAGGAATAAAGAAGCAACCTAAAATCAGGTTTCATTAGCCCTTCTCTGCGGCGGGAATCACCTTGGAACGCGGAAACCATATCTGGACAAAACTGTGCATATTGCTCAAAGAGATTTACCTATATTTCCCCATATTCATTGCAATTTGAATAAATAAACAGCCGGATATATCAATATCTCGTCCGGCTGTTTATACTTCTTTTTAAAAAGGTTTTCCTGTAGTTAGCTGGTCTTCGCTTCTATTTGAGATAATCTTAGTGATTTGCAAACTAGTCAATGAACTCATTCCCTTGACACAATGACATATATTAATCCACTAATAATGCGCGTCATTATATGTCATTGTAATAGTCCACGTATTATTCTCATTTAGCGATAACTCAAATTCTAAATTCTCCTTTTCATAAAATTCATCAACACGTTCTCCTCTTGCCTTTATGTCTTTTTTCTTCCACCCTCTTTCTCTTAAAGACTGATCAAAATAATCCAAAACCTTTTGTGTTGACATTGGATATTTATAACAGCTAAAAATCCATCTTTTAATTATCTTTCTTTCTTGTCGGTGAAAAACCACTTCCGTTCCTTGTGGTTGCTGAATAGATTGATATTCTGCAATCAGCTTAATTTCACGACTTTTCCCATCTTCATTATTCCACACCCAATACCCCAATATGACTATTATTAAACATATCCCTAGTAGATTTATCTTCTTCATTATAACCTCTAACTAATTATCAAGATTAAATGTATTTTGCTCTTACTACCATGACACCGGCTCCAGCATTTGTAGCGCCTCCAGCTTCAGCTGTAACTATTGGTGGGAAGGAAATGGACGCTGAGACGCCGCCTTGAACAATTCCTTGAGCACTAAACCCAATACTAATTCCTTCCATTGCATTTCTCATGCTATCCCTATTAAAGGATTTACCAGCTCTATCTGCAACTATGCCCGTGGTAAGGTTCAATGTTGCTGGTAATACAGATCCTCCGGCACCAATCCCTATCAACTCAAATACATTACCAAATTTATCAACTGCAACACCAATCCTTCCTTGTATCAATTCGCCTCCATCAGCTGTTATAACAGTATATTGATTATTCGCAAAGGAGTCTCTAGTATCTTTAGTTACCATACTGTTTGACGAATAGGTAAACTTTCTTTTTCTTTTTAACTTACAAATTAGTAATCTCGTTCTATTTTAGGCCAGCTTACTATTTCGTGAATTTCTCACCCGCCTGTATACTACATTACTCTTCATCGTATTTCTTCTTCGCTTATATTTGTCACACATATATAATATCATATGCGTGACAAAAAAGGAGCGTCCGAAACCACTGAAAAAATCCCTGAAGCCTGTCATTTTATGGTATAATATGGATAAGGGAATTAATAAGCTAGGCGGTGGTTCGTATATTAAAACAACAGCCAAAGCAATTAAGCCTGTATTCCATATTGTACGACAAAATTTCGAACGACCATATTTTAAAAGTCATTAACAATGCTGTGGATCTAAGTTTTATCAACAAGCAGCTTGCCAGCTCATACAGCAAAGACTTAGGCCGTCCGGCTAAAGAACCGGAAATGATGGCCAGACTTCTCATCTTGCAGTATCTATACAATTTTTCGGATGTCCGTGTTATCGAAGAAACTCGCCTGAATTTAGCCTACATGTGGTTTGTGGGCATAAATCCCGAAGAAGAACTGCCCGACGCCAGCCTGTTGGCAAAATTCCGCACCCAAAGGCTAAAAGACACCAGTATTGATGACATCATCCAAGAAGTCGTCCGCCAGTGTGTGGACAAAGGAATCATTAAAGGGACCGGCGCTAGCATTGATGCTACCCATACCCTAGCCAACACCGTCAAAAAAATGCCCGAACGGGTCATGAAACATCTCGCCCGTAAAATCCTGCGCAATCTAGAAAAAGAAACAGGGTGTATTTCCCGACAAGGTGAATCCCGACATTCCCGAATATAAGGAAATCACCGATCCCAAAGAAGCCAAAGCCACCATGAAAGAGTATCTGGAAACCATGATGCAAGAAGTCGAAAACGCTATTGAGACTGCTTGCGCTCCAGAAACGGCAAAGGTTCTAGAAGAAACTAAAGAGATACTCAAAGATGAAAAATTCATCTTGCAAAAAGGGCTTCGTTCTCTCATCGACAAAGATGCGCGAGTTGGCTATAAAACGCAAACCGATAGTTTTTTCGGCTATAAAGTAGAATATATGATGATCCCCGAAGAAAGAATCATCACAGCGGTCAAAGTTTTTGACGGAGCCTATGTAGACGGCACTGACTTTGACGAACTTTACAATCGCACGAAAGCTTGCGGACTGACAATAAAGCAAGCCTATGGTGATAAAGCCTACTTTCGTAAAGCCATTTTGGATACCTTGAAAGAAGACCAAGTGGAAGCCATTATTCCCGTTAGTGCCAGCGTATATAAAATTGACGAAAACAAATTCAGCTATAACAAAGATAGTGACCAATGGATTTGTGAAATGGGCAATGTTACGGTTAAAAAAGTGTACTCAAAAACCCAAAAAGGCCATGAATGCTATCGGTACACCTTTGATAAAACAGTATGCCAACAATGTACAAAACGAGCTGAGTGTGCCGGTAAAGAGAGAGGCCCCAGAAAATATAGGGTCGGACTCCATGCTAGTGAATACTATGAATACAGTCAGGTAGCCCAGACCGACGCCTTTAAGGAAAAGTACAAAAAACGTGCCAGCCATGAATGGAAGAATGGGGAAATGAAACGATTTCATGGGCTAGACCGTGCCCGTGGGTATGGTCTAAAAAGTGTGAACCTGCAAGCTAAGTTGACGGCTTTGGCGGTTAATTTAAAAAGGATAGCAGCATTGGCAACTCCAATATTGCTATCCTTTACTTGCTTTTTCCTTAAAAGGCACGAGGGGGGCCATAATCAAGGCGGATTGCTAGCCTGACAATTTAAAAACTAGGGTTTTTCAGTGGTTTCGGACGGTCCTTATTTGACAACCATTGTTATTACGCCGCGTGATATTCCTGTTGCCCGCTCAATTTGACGCATAGGTAGACTTTCTTTTTCTTTTTAACTTACGAATTACGTAATCTAGTTCTATTTTAGGCCAGCTTACTATTTCGTGAATTTCTCGCCCACCTGTATACTACATTATTCTTCATCGTATTTCTTCTTCGCTATATTTGTCCTGCCGGTTTCCTCTAAAAGAATCTTACTATATTTGTCACACATATATAATATCATATGCGTGACAAAAAAGGAACGTCCCCTCTGTCCTTGCAATTTGACGAATAGGTAAACTTTCTTTTCTTTTAACTTACGAATTACGTACTCTCGTTCTATTTTAGGCCAGCTTACTATTTCGCGAATTTCTCGCCCACCTGTATACTACATTATTCTTCATCGTATTTCTTCTTCGCTTATATTTGTCCTGCCGGTTTCCTCTAAAAGAATCTTACTATATTTCTTACACATATATAATATCATAGCGTGACAAAAAAGGAGCGTCCCCTTTTGTCCCCCCTTAAGAAAAACACAACCATCTTAATCTGGATGGTTGTGTTTTTCAGGCATTAACTTAATGACATTGACCATAAGGGGAGCATATCATACGTCCGCTGGCCTATTTTATATTACCAATTACCTTCCCCAGAACTTTTCCGCTTCTCTGCTGAGTTTCCGAACATTGTCGCTCATAAAAGGATACGCTTTTGCTAGAAGTACTTTCTCATCACCTAATCTTTCCAAAACACTTTGAGCCAGTACCTCTTGTATTTTCACATCTTCGGAAGAAGCCATATCTGTAAAAAATCTGAAAATACGGGTAGTAATTTCTTCGTTTTTTTCTTTATTCAACAGGTTCAGAAGATATGGTGTAACTACATCTCCAAAAAAGTTGTGCGGACTTGGTTCCTGGCCATCCCACCACTCAACTTCTTTTTCATAGGCTTCTTGAAATTCAGGTAACTCGACAATTAACTCTCTAACTAAAGAATCATACGTCACGACGCAGCTCCCTTCAATGCATCTTTTAAATCATTTAGCAACTTTTCAGCAATTCCTCTGTCTGATTGACTGAGGTTTTCTTTAGACAAGATATTTTCTAGATTTTTTACCCTCTCAATACCTTTCTGGATGTGGCTTTTTCCACCCACTAATTGACCAGTTGTTAGTTCATGTTTAATAGCGTCCGCCAATCCACCATCACCAACACTAGCACCAGGACGATAGATTTGATCTACTGCGTTTTTGAGTTTTTGATTAGAAACATTCTCCAATAAAATGTCTCGTGTAGCCTTACCCGACCCCTCTGCCGCCTTAGCTGCTGCTCTTGCAGCTGCTGCCGCTTCTTCTGCTGTCCTTACACCAGTTCCAATTCCCCCTGCAAGGCTACCACCAGAATATCCCAAGCCTAATGCAATTACACCCTCTGCCCACTCTCGCGCTTTAGCAAGGATTGACTCTTTCTTCTGGGCATCGGTATCATCGGTAATAGCAATTCCTATTGCTTTGCCATTGAACTCAAACAAGATAGTTTGATACTGGACTACTCCAGGGAAATAGGTATCTACTGAGCTTATTCCATTTCCCTTTTGATAATCCCAACCGTAATCAGGGTTATTTGCATCTTGCTCCCAGAAATATACTCCCTCTGGTGGCGGTTCAATAGCAGTATCAACTCCGTTTATTACCATGAAGAATCCATCTTTTGTATGAACTATCTCACCTTCACGATGGGTCCTATGGGCATAATCATTGTACTTAACTCCATTATAGGCTGCACCGGCTCCAACCTGGGCATTGCCACCTACTGCTTTAGCTGCTGCCGCTCCAACTATAGAACTGGCAATAAGCCGCAGATTTTTGTCGGTGATTTTAGATAATTCACCTTGAACAAGCTGGCTTAGACCATCCCCTGCTGCTCCAGAGGCAAAACCATTTCCAGAAAGGCTAGAGGTAATTCCTGCAGCTACAGCATGGAGAAGAGCCTTATATTCTCCACCTTCACCCCATTTTGCCTTTTCTTCTGGCGTTGATGCCTTTTCCCTCATGCGTTCAGCAAAATCACCAATTATTTTATTGGTTTCTTGACTAAACAGGTTAACTAATTCTTGTTGTTCTTCAACTTTTTCTTTATCAAAGATTTTACCTAAAGCATTCAAAGCTTGGTCGGTATTACGATTTATTTTGCTTATATCCGTATTGCCTGACCTTACTTCAATGGTGCCTTCAGCTATGGCTGATTTGGTTGTGCTTTCAGCTTCACCACTAACTGGAATACTAGGAACAGGGCTAACTCCTTTATCGCTTAAATAGCCTACTCCCGAACTGCTCGCACTATACTCCGCCTTATTCTCAATATCCGACCAAGTCAGTGTATCGGTGCTGATCCTGTTCTTATCCGCATCAGCCTCACTGCTAATGACCGCACCCTTCAGGTCAGTATTACCTCCGACTTCAATATCAAATCCGCCCTCACCGGCATAGATACCGGCCTGCTCGGTGACGCTTTGGTAGTCGGACTTAATCTTACCTTTGTTGGCAGAACCTTGCATACCAGGTTTGCCTGTAACGGTTTTCCCTAGGTCATTTTTGGAAATGTCAGCACTGATGCTCAGGCCGCTGGAGCTGTTCTTTTCATCATAGCTCTCTTTTTCCTGCAGGCTTTCTATATTGAGGTTTTCTCCCACATCGGCTTTTACGGTGTCACCGCTTACTTTGGAGCCGATGATGTTGGTGTCCTTGCCGGATTCCAGGGTCAGGGTATCGCTGGCGGTTACGCTGCTGGGATTATAGGCGGTGCTATTTTCTTTAACTTCTCCTTTGGCTTTGTTATACCCTGCATTGATGCCACTGATTCCCCCTGCGGAAATGCTGACCCCGATGCTGCCACTGCTGCTCTTCGAAGTCTGGTCTGTGGTGTTGGTATTGTCGCTGGCGGTGATGTTGATGTTTTCCTGGGCTTTCAGAGTGACATTTTCACCGCTGACGTTGGAACCGTGGATGTTGATGTCATCTTGGGTGGCCTGGATGGTAACGTCTCCCCCGGCTGTTACATTACTGCCCTGGGCCAGCGTGGTGCTGCTTTGGGATTTGCTTTCGGATTTTTGGCTGCCAAGGCTGACTTCGACGGTAAAGTTCTTTTGGGGGTCTTTTACGCCTGCCAAGTCTTTTTGTGTGTTTTTATCTGTCAGTTCGTCATAGACTTTGTAGCCGTACAGGGCGGCCAGGCGTTCATCTTTTACCTGGGTGGCGCGCTCAAGCGGTGCGACTACTTTATTGATGGCCTCCACGGTTTTACCGCCGATGGCCACAGTCAAGCCGCTCTTTTTGTATTCGTGTTTTTCCTGGGCGTTGTAGGTGTTGTCTTTGCTTTCTATGGTTACGATTTCACCTGTCAGGCTGATGTCCTGGCCGGCGATGACATCACTGGCTTGAGCGGTTACGTCTTTACCGGCTTCTATGGTCACATTGCCGTCTATGCTGCCGACGATGCTGCCGGCTTGTTCGATATTTTGGTTGGCGTAGGTGTCTTTTTGTTTTTCTTTGCCAATGCTAAAGCTGAGACCGCCGCCGGATAACAGTCCGGATTTCTTGACTTGCTTTTGATAGTCGCTGCTGCTGGTTTCCTCCTGGGAGGTGATGGTGACGTTCTCTTTGGCTTTGAGGGTGACGTCGTTATCGGCCACAACACTGGAACCGCTGATGATTATGTCTTTACCGGTGGCGGTGATATCCACACTGTCGCCGGAAATGCTGCTGCCAGCTACTGCTTCCAGGGTTTGACGGTCATAGACGTCGGTCTTGGTGGAGGAAAGGAAGCCTACTTTTTCCCGGTGTTCTTCGTGCAGGCGTTCGTGGTATTCGGTTTCGCCGCTAATGCTGACGTTTTCACCTGTAAGTTCCACTTTGCCTTGTTCACTGGCAATGCCGCTGCCTTTGACGGTGAGATCACGGCCGGCCTGGACGGTGATGTCCTGACCTGCGCCGAGCTGAGTGCCTACTACGGTCTCGTCCACGGTTTTGTCACGGGTAAAGTAGCTGCCGCCGCGTCTGCCAACACTGCTGTCCAGGCTGTCCAGATCTTTTACGGCACTGATGGTAATATCCCGGCCGGCAGTAAGGGTGGTCTTATCTTCGGCGGCAGTCAGCGCACCGCTCATGTTGATGTCCTGCCCGGCATCTATGGTTATGTTGCTGCCACCGATGACGCTTTGTTGATGGGTTACGGTGTCTATGACTACGTTTGATTTCGGATAGGTAACCGCTACATGTTTTTCGGCGGCAACACTGGCAATGTCAATATTGTTGCCGGCTTTCAGCGTAACGTCCTGGCCCGCGCTTAACGCAGCCCCGTGGTTAACAATATCATTTTTCGCTTCCAGGCTCAAAGAGCCTAAGCCGGCTGTGATGAGAGCAGTATCACCGATTACGGTCTGCTCCAGTTCCCGGTATGTTGTTGTTTTGGTTTCAGTCTGATTGACGATATCGTTGGCGGTTAAGGAAACATCGTTTTGACCGCGGATTTCGCCACTGATGTTTTGGATGGTTTCCTGGGCAGTAAAGTTGATATCATTGCCTTTTATTTTCCCGTACAGGTTTGTGATGTTTTCTGCGTCGGCCACTACGGTTTTATCGGCTTTGATGGTGCCGAGGTTGGTGATGTCCTGTTTGGCGTAAAGCTCGATATCACCGCCAATGATGAGAGCGCCGCTTTCGCTCAGATCTTCTGCTCTTAGGGATGACAAATACACTTCCGGCACCAATACTTTTTGACCGTTAATGGTTTCTTCCACCAGCCAGACGATGTCGCTGGTCAGGGAAGCCACTTGTTCGGCGGTTAAGCCAACGCCGATGGTAAGGCCCATTTCCTCAGCGGCAACCGCCCCATTTTCCATTAAGGCTTTATATTGTTCCAGGTCGGAGCTGTAGCCGTCGAGGAAGCGTTTGCCGGTGAGTCCGGTCAGTTGCTCGGTCACCAGTTTTTGTTCATAGTACCCGTCACCCAGGCGTTTAGCTACTTTAGCCGGGTCGGCTTTTACACGGTCGAGCAGGTAGTCGCTGGACAGGAAGTTATGATAATCTGCAAATTGTTTGTTGGTTTCAACCAGATATTTGGCACTGGGGTCCTGATTGAGCGTAAAAATCAGGGTATTGATTTTCAGATTGCTGATATCCAGTTCTGTGTTACCGGCCCCGCTCAGTTTATCGGTCAGGTCGGCTTTGATGTCTTTGGTTTTGAAGGTTATGACTTCACCGCCGGCTTCAACGGTTTTGTTGTCGATGGTGGTGGCATTCAGGGTTACTTTGCCGTTGGCACTGAGAACGCTTAAGCGTTCAACTTCCTGTTCATAGACGTTGTGGTCTTCGTAGGGCAGTATGGTTGTGCCATATTTCATGCGGCAGCGTATGTGGGCTCTCCGGTGTTTTTTGTATTTCCAGTAGTACGTATTGTTGCCGTAATCGTCATGGTGGATGGTGCCCTGATAACCCAGGTTTTCCAGTTTATCCCCGGTAATGGTCAGGTCTTTACCGGCGGAAATGGTGCTGTAGCGGTTGGCAACATTGCCTTCAATATCAATATTTCCATTGGCCAGGATATGGGATCCGGCGGTTTCCTCGGTAATGTTGCCGGTATGGATAATGCGGTTAAAGGTTCTCATGCCGTTATAGTAGTCGCCGCCCATATGCGAATAGGGAATTTTGTAGGAAATCCGCTGATTGGTTACGATCCAGGCGGTTTCAAAAATTTCTTTTTCGTTGATTAGCTCCTTGGCTTTAATATTGATATTGCCCCGGCTTTCGATGTCGGACGACTGGTTTAATACCGTGCCGGCTGCGGTAAGCGTAAGGTCGCCGCCGGCATAGAAAACGGAATTTTTGGTGTTGTTGATGGTTTGGGCAGTGACCGACGCGGTGCTGCCGGCAGCAATCAGGCCCGTTGTGTTGGCAAAGGTCTTTTTGGCGTTGCCGGCCAGAGCACCGTCAATAAGGAAGGCGCCCTGATTCCGATTGGTAATATTATCACCGGCAAAGCTGCCTGTCTGACCGGCCCTGATGGTGGCAGCATCATTCAGGATATCGCCGCTGGTTTTTACTGTTACATTACCATCGGCCGCCAGGAAGGAATTGTTGGTATTGCTAAAGGAAGCCGCCTCCATATCGACATCCCCGCCGGCAGTCCAGACAGCGTGGTCTTGTACGATGTCCCGGGTGGCCTGTACGTTTACATCCTTGCCGGTGTTTATAATTGCATGATTGGTATTTTCCACAGCACCTGCCCGGATAAAGGTTGAGCCATTGCCGATAATGGTCGCATTGTCATTGACCATTTGATTTTGCAGGTCGAATTGCCCATTTTGGCCATAGGAAACCAGGGCCGTACCGGTATTGGCAAAATCGGCGGCCTGCAGCGCAAGATTCTGTTCTGCCCGCACAATGGATTTTGTATTGTCAACACTGCCGGCAACGGCAATGGCGATATTGCCTTTACCGCTTATCATCGAGTTGTTTTTATTTTGCAGTTGCTGCCCGCTAATGGTAATATCGCCGCCGGCCAGCAGGGTTGCGGCATCCTGGGTTACGTCCTGGTTTACGGCAACCGCGATATCGCCGGCGGCTTCTATATAGCCGTTTTCCGTATTAGTAAAACGGCCGGCCCGGACGGTTATATTTTGGTCTGCCGAAATCTTACCGGTATTTTTCAGTGTACCGTCGGCGGCAATGTCCAGGTTGTTCGCCCAGATTTCCGATTGTTCTGCGGTAAACTGCCGGGTGATGAGGCTCAGGCCGGTGGTGGTCCTGGCATTTAGGCCGTCGCCCTGCAGCAGTAAATCACTTGTGGGAGCGCCAAAGGTAATGTTGCTATTTTCCCATTGGCTGACTTTGGCGGTAGCCAGAACGGCATTGGCTGTATTGATGAACCCCAAGCCATTCACACTGATGCCGTTGGCATTGGCAATAACCACACTGGCTTTATTGCCGGCGACTTCCAGATAACCGTTTAAAACACTGTTATTGGCACTGGTGACTTCATTTAAGATTACACTGGCTCCGTTACCGGCAATATTCATATTACGGTCGATATAGCCACCGAGTTCGGTCTTTACGTACTTTTCGGAGTTATTCAAGATCAGGCCGGTCGACTTGATGTTAAAATCGGTATATAAATTGCGGGAGACTCCGTTTGCATTGGCTTCGGAGATTTGCACCAAATCCACGCCATTGGCCGCTTTGTCAATGATTGGACGGTACTGGCCGGCGGCATTGGCGTCGGCTGTAAGGCGCAGGTTATCGTCTTTGGCAACATGGACGGTGGCAGCAGGCGCAGAATTCTCTGCGATGTCCGGTAAGTCAGGGATGGCGGGCGTATCCGGGGCGGTTGTCACCGGGCCTTGCTCTTCCGGGTCGGGGGGTTCTTCCGGCTCAGGGTCAGGATTGTTTTGTATGACCTGAACGCTGGCGCCGGTAACGCCCAACGGAGTGTATTTTACCTTGTCACCGGTTAGAGTAACGGCGCCGTCGGCGGCTAACACGCCGGTGCTGGTAACCGCACCGGCAGCGGTAATATTGAGGTCGGTTCCTGCCGTAACCTGACCGGAATTAGAAAACGTATCCTCGCCGGT
Source organism: Sporomusa sp. GT1 (assembly GCF_014634905.1). NCBI lineage: Bacteria > Bacillati > Bacillota > Negativicutes > Selenomonadales > Sporomusaceae > Sporomusa > Sporomusa sp. GT1. The sequence goes on from NZ_BMBX01000007.1 coordinate 59,629, forward strand.
AACCATGACCTTGCTGCTGGCCTCCAGCACGCCGGTATTGACGATTTTACCGCCGCCGGTCATTATCAGGTCGGCTGGTTCAGTAATTTCAACAGAGTCGGGATTATCCTCATTTTCTTCATAAGGCACTCCGGCCTGGATGATTCCCTCATTGGTTACAGCGCCTGCGGCACTGATGGTTATGTCTTTTCTGGCTACAAGCTGTCCTTTATTTTCAATGTCACCGGCAGCGGCAATCCGGATGCCGCCGTCAGAAACAATGCCGGTTTCGTCAGTATACAGCTCGCCGTCTTCAATATACTGCTTATCATTTTGAATAAACGTAATTTTGCCGTCATTGGTAATTTCCAAGCTGTTATTGGCATAGATATCGCCCTGTATGTTATAGCCCAGCCCTTTTTCCGTACCGACAAGTTGTATTTTCCCTGCATACATACCGCCTAAGGCGGCAATATCCAAGGCTATGTCCGGCTTGTCCGCAAGCGGATTCTCGATTGGTGCTGCCGCTAGTGTCTGGTAGTTTACCGTATTGGCGCCGGTGATTATGTTGATTTCATCTTGCGCCCACAAATCGGCATTAATGGCAGCGGCTCTTGTCATAATATCCAGCTTTGATACCGGCTCATGTACATACTTGCCTGTTGCATCATCCAACTCCGGGGCATTGCCGCTGCCTTCCACCGTGACCCTGCCGCCGGTAATCGTAAAGCTGTCGATATGCCCGCCGACAATATTGGGGGTGCCGGTAACCAGAGAAGCCCGGCTGGTGTTGATAAAACCAAAGCCGTTGCCGGTAATGCCGTTGGGATTGGCAATGATAATGGCGGCCTTGGTCCCGGCCACTTCCATCATCCCGTTTAGGTTGGAAATATTGCCGCCTGTTACTTCATTGAGGATGATGGCGGCTGCCTGACCGCCCAGGCCGGTATTGGGACCCACCGGTCCGGCCAGTTTTGAGGCCACAGCGGTATTGCCGGCATTATTGTTGAAGATCAGTCCGGGAATGCCTACGTTAAAATCGGTAAATTTATTATGAGAAAGGCCGGTTTCATTGGGCTTAACGATAGTAACGACAGGAACGCCATTTTGCCCGGTTACTGCGGGCGCATTAGCACCAGCCGACGCATCCGGCTCAACTGCCGCCGCATACCCGGCAAGGGTTGGGCATTGCAAGGCCCCAATGATTAGATAGGCAATAATTTTTTGTTTGCCTTTACTTAAAAAATTCATGTCCTGATTCCGTCCTTATTTGTATTTTAAAGCTGTGTTACTAACTGGAAGCCATAAACCTGCTTCGCAGTGGTAAAACCTTTTGGTTTTTTAAGCGGCCGGCCTACCGATACGTCATATTGAAGGGCACTGACTTTGCCCCGGAAGCCGATGGCGCCGCCTACCAGTTCAGTGCCTGACAGGTATTCGGTTGCCGGACCGCTCACTTTGCCATAGTCAACAGCTGTATACAATTGATGACTGGGCGCAAGCGGAAAACGAAGTTCATTTCTGATGACGATACCGTTTTCAGCAGATAAGGTTTGTTCCCCGTCAAAGCCTCTGACACTGTAGCGTCCGCCAATACTGAGAAATTCGGAACCGTAAATGCGGTCGCCGGTCGCCTGGCCGCGAATGCTCAAATTGTACTGCCCGGTAAATTTTCCATAATCAACAGGCGCGGTAATGCTAAGACCCCACAGAAACATGTTGTACTGCGTTGTAGCCTCACCTGCCAGGCTATCAGTCGGTCCCGGCACCGCCTTAAACCAAGGTACGCCCTTTTGCCATTTCACGGATGTGTCTAAAACGCTTTTGCCGATATATTGCCGGTGGGACACCCCTGTTTGTATGGCGGTAGTATCCTGCCGCTGCACTTCTATTTCCGTACCGTTAATATAGCTGCGGCGCTTTTTATGAAGGATAGCCAACTCTAAATCGGTTTTGCTGGTTTGGTTTCGCTGTAATAAATGGCTGATACTCAGCTGGTCACTGGTAAATTCCCCGGAAGAGACAAAGGGAAGTACAGCATTGGTAACTGTTTGACGGTATTCGTTATGGGAGTGGCTGTAGGAAACACGGTCATTGCCGAAAGGGATGGAGTAAAAGAGGCTGTTTGCCCGTGTGCCTTTTCGTTCTCCGGCTTGCTCGGCATCACTATTCCAGGAAATATAGAATAGATCATTGGCGGAAAGCAGCTGATCCAGCTCCAACGCCGCCGACATTTGCATTTTGCCGGTTTCTCTGGTGCCGGAATCATCCAGCGTCAAGACCAGCGACCATGGTTTACTCCTTTGGACATGAATGACCAGGTTGCTTTTTCCCATTTCCTGTGCCGGTTCGATTTTGATATCCACATCCTGGGAAGGAATGTACTTCATTTGATCCACTCCCTGCTCAATATCCCTGATATTGAGCAGGCTGCCTTTGCCCATGGGTAAAGCGTTGCCGTAGGTTCCCCAGGTGCCGGGCTCGGCAAAGCGGATGTCGGCGATTGTTCCTGGTGCCAGCGTAAAAAACAGCCTGCCCTGTGACAGGTCCTGTTCTTCCACATACACTCTGGTTGTTACATACCCGCGGTCAACGATCTCGGTATTGATTTTGTTCATCAGCATATTAATGCCTTGTACACCAATTTTCTGACCGGCGAATTGCTGAAGGTACTCGTCGATCCAGCCAAATTTATGGGCAAACCGGTCTGCTTTTAAATAAAAGTGCTCTATTTTAAAACTGTTTTGCTCTTCCGGCAAAGTAAAGACAGCAAGATTGTTTGTTTGCTTATGCAAAGTTGTCATCTGCTGCCTGCTTTGCCTTGCCATTTCCGCTTCCGCGCGTTTTGCGCCAAGCTCCTGTTCTTTTTGCTGAATGATGCTTTCTTGCTGCTGCAATATCTCATTCGTGTCCGGTGTGGCCGACACATTGCCGCTTATCCCTAAGATAGTGCAAAAAATGATTGCTTTGCTTATTTTTTGTAGCTTCATAAAATACCTCATACTTTTACTAAAATAATCATTATCTTCCTATTTTCGAACGTTGAATTGGCCGCCGGCACTTTCTGCCGGTAAGCTTGTATTGCTAAAGACATATCCACCATAATTTACCTTTTATGTAAAATTTCCTTCAGGACTTTAGTCCTGGTTCTTCGACATAAAGTTTGCTCTGCATAGAATTTTAGAGAACTCTATCACATGGTTGGATATTTTGTCATATCAGGTTCTTATTTCAGCGAAAAATAATGAGATTCATGTTGAGATATGTCGTTATTTTTTTATAAATAAAAAAAATTTATATTTCCCATTCACTTAATTTTGAGATAATACAAAAAATTACAAACCATTTTGATTTACATACATCTGCACCGGTTACTGATAAAGTCGACTTAGCTTCAAGTGGGGTTTTAGCCCCATCTGAAGGTTAGTCATCGGATAAAATGCATAAAAAGGACAACAGCTCTTGTCTGTTGTCCTCTGAAAATTACACTTAATCTCTGACTGCCTTGTTTTGTTTCAAAGCGCCCGGTCCGTCCTGCGCCACGGCCACTTCGGCTTCGCCGAAGGTTTTCATATCATTGATTACATGGAGCGAAGCGGTAATAAGCGACATTCCTAATGCGGCGCCTGTCCCTTCACCTAGGTTCATGTCCAGCTTCAGATAGGCCGGAAGTCCCAGCAAACCGAGAACTTCCCTATGTCCCGGCTCGGCGGCAAAATGCGAACCAATCAGATAGGCTTTCACCGCCGGCGCCATTTGTACGGCAAGCAGGGCGGCTGCACTGGTGACAAGGCCATCCAGCACTACGGCGGCCCGCCCGGCAGCCGCCCCAATAATTACTCCCACCAGGCCTGCCATTGACAAACTGCCTACTTTTGTCAATACATCCAGAGGATCCTGTTTATCAGGCTCATTTACCACCCAGGACCGCCGGATAATCACCCGCTCACGGCCGGTGAGGTTTTCCAGCGGCTGTTCACTATAGCAGGAGGCAACCGCCAAACCGGAAATTGTGCCGGCTATGCCCATTTCACCCAGTCCGATTACCTGCACACCGCTGGCGATGGCCTCTGAAGCCGTTTGGATTCCCACCTTGATGGCCTGTATTGTTTGCGTTCTGGTTAATGCCGGACCTTGCAGCATATTTGCCGTACCATAAGCAATTTTTTCATGCCGGACTTGCGCGTATGGCGGCAGCTCGGCGGCAACGCCGATATCCACCAGGACCAGCTTGGCCTGCGCATGTTCGGCAAAGCTGTTAATCACAGACCGGCCCTGGCAAAAATTACTAATCTTTTGGACGGTTGGTGTCTGCTCATATCTGCCTCTGGCTGCCAGGGCGGCTTCGCTGTCGGCAGCCATAATGATAATGCTTTTTTCCAGATTGCGGGGACGGGGATGGCCTGTAACCCCAGCCAGCTGCCGGGCGATATGTTCAAAAGAATGTAAACTGTTAAGCGGCTTGGTGAGGTTATCCAATCGCAGTTGACAGCGCTCCATCGCCTGCTCATCCAAGGGTTTGATGGTTGCCAGAATATCGTTAAACATGAGTCTGCCCTCCCCGGTTACTGTTATCAAGCAAGGTAACGGCTGCCTTCAACATGTCGATGGCGACTGAAGCGCCGATGCCTTCTCCCAGCCGGACCCCCATGTCGACAAACGCTTCCCGCCCCAGACAGCGCAAGGCAATGATATGGGCCGGTTCACCGGATAAATGGGACGCAAACAGGTATTCTTTGCTTACAGGCTGGATGGCATGGGCAATCAAAGCCGCCGCCGTGGTATTAAGGCCGTCAATTATGACAGCACAGCGATTAGCGGCAGCACCAAGAACAACCCCGGCAAGGGCTCCGATCTCAAACCCGCCAACCTTGGCCAATACATCAAGCCCGTCTTTGGCATCCGGTTTATTAACCGCCAACGCCTGGCGGACAATGGCAAGTTTTACCTGCATGCGGCTGTCCGATATGCCGGTCCCCCGCCCGGTAATCTTGTCCGGCTCCAGGCCGGTAAACGCACCGACAATGGCAGCACTGGCCGTCGTATTGCCAATGCCCATTTCCCCCAGGCTAAAACAATTGTAGCCTTCACTCACCTTACTGTTGACAATCTCAATCCCGGTTTCGATTGCCTGTACAGCCTGCTCCCGGCTCATGGCCGGCCCTTGTGTAAAATCCTGAGTTCCATAAGCAATCTTCCGGTGCCACAGTCCGGGAACATAGGATAAGTCACCTGCCACCCCAACATCCACCACCACCAGGTCAGAACCGCTGAAATTGGCAAAAGCGTTGGCACTGCCCCCTTTGGCGATAAGATAATTGGCTGTCATATGCATAGTAGTTTCCACCGGATAGGCACTGATACCCTGCCGGGCAACTCCATGATCTGCAGATGTTACCACCATGCAGCTGCGGGGCAGGCGCGGCTCGGTCTCACCGGTGATGCCTGCATACTGTCTGACCATGTCTCCCAACCGGCCAAGGCTGCCTGCCGGCTTGATCAGACTATCCAGCTTATCCTGTACCTGCTGCATAATCACAGTATCCGGGGCAGTAATTTTCACTAAGGTATCTTGCAGTAAACTCATAGCAACCTCCAATTATGTTAAGTAAAGAAAACACGGCTTGCGCCAAACCTTAGGCAAAAAACAGGGGGCAAAAATAAAAGGCTCTTTTGGGCAATCCCAAAAAAGCCTTCTTTTCCATGAAGGATGTAAAACGGTGTAAGGCAGGTCTCCTGGCTCCCGGTTCATCAATACTTACGCCTTCCCCTTGACGAGTGGCCTGTGTAAGCTCTCCTCCGGTACAGTGGCGGGCCCGCGCTTATGTATGGTGTGGCCATACTCAGACTTCCCTATTCTCCCCCGGTAGTAGTACCTTGTGTCACCATCTAATCTCAAATTTTAAGTGACACAAGATACTAGCCGGCGGCACCTTAACCGTATTATGCAAAATTTCCTTAATTATAACAGAGTCCTGTAAATACCGTCAATATGAACAGGCCGGGAATATTCCCGGCCTGTTTTCTGAAAGCATGATTATCCGCAGAACCTGGCTACGGCTTAATGGTGTCTTTAAAGACTTGCTTGCCATCTTTCATTTCAATAATAACGGCATTTTTCTCTGCATCATGGGTGGCATTTAAGGTCGTCGCACCAGTGATAGCAGCAAAATCTTTGGTGGCGGCAAGCGCCTCACGGATCTTAGCCGGCTCCACACTGTTAGCGCGTTTGATGGCGTCAATCAGCAGATTGGCGGCATCATAACCCAAAACAGCCAATGCATCCGGCACTAATCCATACTCTTTTTTGTAAGCTTCAACAAAAGCTTGTGAGGTGGGACTGGTGTTATCCACCGAGTAGTGGTTGGTAAAGTAGGTGTTATTTAACGCGGCGGCTGTGCCAATTTCTATTAGTTTAGGCGAATCCCAGCCATCACCGCCGATAATGGGAACAGTAATGCCCAATTCGCGCGCTTGTTTTACAATTTTGCCTACTTCCTCATAATATCCGGGCACATACAGCACTTCAGGATTAAGGGCTTTTATTTTGGTTAAAATAGTCTTGAAATCCTGGTCCTTTTGCAAATAGGCTTCTTTGGACAAAACCACGCCGCCGCCTTTAGTAAAGGCCTCTTCAAAGAAGGTGGACAGTCCTTTGCTGTAATCACTGCTATTATCCACTAAGATAGCGGCTTTTTTAAGGTTTAAGCTATTGAGGACAAAATTAGCTCCTACCGTCCCCTGGAACGGATCAATAAAGCAGACGCGGAAAGTATAGTCTTTTACCTTATTGGTTTTTTCATCCACAGTTACTTTCGGATTGGTTGCCCCTACTGCTAAAAGCGGAACTTTGGTTGCTTCAGCTACACTGGAGGCAGCAATGGCGTTCGAACTGGCAAACATACCTGTGATGGCGACTACCTTGTCCTGAGTTGCCAGTTTGGTCATAGCGTTGGCGGCTTCAGAAGGTTCACTCTTATTATCGGCAACAACGGCGGTTATTTGTTTGCCAAGCACTCCGCCTTTGGCATTGGCTTCTTTAATAGCCATTCTGGCACCATTAGCAGAAGAAGTACCCATGGTTGCGTTACCGCCAGTCATTTCATTTAGAACACCAATTTTGATGTCATTGGAAGCGGTCCCGCCGCAGCCTGCCATAACTCCTGCCATTAACAGCACAACAGTTAGTACGGCTACTAATTTTACACTTGTTTTACGCATTACCCAATTTCTCCTCCCTTTTTTTGACCCATAAACCGCTTGCTTTTTGCCAGGCTCGCACTTGGCCGGCTAATAAAAGCAACGATTTTTTATAAAGCAGACTTAGCTTCAGGTGGGGTTTTAACCCCATCTGAAGGTTAGTTCGCCCTTATCCGGGGACTTAGTCGCTCTTACTCCCACCTGGAGAGGTGGGAGTCTTAGAGCGAGTTAGTCATCGGATAAAGTAAACTTAGCTTCAGATGGGGGTTTTCAGCCCATCCGAAGCTAAGTCTCCCTTAACCAGAAAAAATTAGACTGCCTGGTTTTTTGAAAAATCAGGCAAAAAGTATACTGTCTATATACTTTTATAGTATTTTTTTAATCCTGTTTCTTCTAGTTCTACATTATATTACATTACCCAGGCTTTTTCAAGATAACCAACCATCACAATTACTAATTATCTTTATTTTTTTCACCATTTGTACTTCCTGCAAATACACACCCCTTATTCGTCCTCCCCTATTACCCTTTACCGAAAATTCGCTTATCTTTTTCGTGAAATAACCCACCTAGTACGTAGTAAATTTGGCCAAGAGACTTCTTTACTCATTTTACCAATCCGTGTTATTATAAACATACCACTTTATAGTTAAAGGAGGTTGTTAGTTTGCCGGGCAGAAATTTATCCATTGCTATTGCCGGAAGCTATAGGAAAAACATGCGGTCAGTGCCCTAGTGGGATAGTAGCTTTAGTTGGCGAAGATTTTACCTAATCAAGGGAGCGGATTATATTTTGTATGAATTTATGCATATTTTATTGAGTAAATTACCTAAAGGCTGGGTTTTACAACACACAATCACGATATGCACATAAATGGTTGAAACAGGAAAGGAAGTTGTTAATGACGACAGACTTATTAGAAAAATTGAAAGAGGCTGCGCAATCGGTCTTGCCAGTCAGTGCCATTGTACTTGCTTTGCATTTTACGATATCTCCTCTGCCGTTTTGGTCTTTGATGCTGTTTCTTACAGGCACCCTCCTGCTCATTATCGGCATGAGCATTTTTACCATGGGCGCCGACATTGCCATGATGCCTATCGGGGAAGCCATCGGCGCAGAATTAACCAAATCAAAAAACATCTGGCTGATCGTCGGCTCCGCGTTTATTCTGGGTGTGGTTGTCACCATAGCCGAGCCGGATTTGCAGGTACTAACCAAACAGGTACCGGCGGTGCCTGATATGGTTCTGGTAAGTTCGGTGGCTTTTGGCGTAGGTGTGTTTCTCGTGTTAGCACTACTGCGCATTCTATTCCAGTTTTCACTGTCCTATATGTTTATTGTATCGTATGTGATATTGTTCATTGTCGCCGCACTGACGGCACCCGATTTTCTGGCTGTCGGCTTTGATTCCGGCGGCGTAACCACCGGGCCGATCACAGTACCGTTTATTCTTGCCCTGGGCGCCGGTATTTCCGCAGTAAGAGGCGGTAAAAGTTCGGAAGAAGATAGTTTCGGCCTTTGCTCGTTATGTTCCATCGGTCCTGTTTTAGCGGTTTTAGTTATGGGTATGTTTTTTGATGCCTCAGGTTCCGGGTTCGCCTTTGAACCAAATGCCAGCGTAAATAATCTTGGCGAATTATTAGATTCCTATCGTCATGGCTTTGTCCTCTTATTTGAGGAAGTCTTAACCATCCTTCTGCCCATTGTGGTTATTTTTATACTTTTCCAGTTCATTCGCTTGAAATTGTCAAAAACAAAATTAATACGAATATTGATCGGTATTGTCTACACCTTGATCGGGCTCTCCATCTTCCTGACTGGCGTCAATATCGGTTTTATGCCTGCAGGCACTTATATCGGCAAAGAACTTGCCACCCTTCCTTATAATTGGATTCTGATTCCTCTGAGCGCAATCATCGGCTTCTTTGTCGTTTACGCCGAACCTGCCGTTCATGTACTCAACAAACAGGTTGAGGATATAACCAGCGGCTCCATCTCCAAAAAAATGATGATGACAGGCTTGTCTTTAGGAACAAGTGCTGCTTTGATATTATCGGTGGTACGAATTTTAACCGAAATCAGCATTTGGTACTTCTTACTTCCCGGATATTTGCTGGCTTTGGGGTTAACCTTTTTTACACCAAAAATATTTACAGCCATTGCTTTTGACTCCGGCGGGGTTGCGGCCGGCACCATGACTGCGGCGTTTTTGCTCCCCTTTGCCGTGGGTATCTGCGAAGCTGTCGGCGGCAATGTCATGACAGATGCCTTTGGCATTATTGCCATGGTGGCAATGATGCCATTGATAACCATACAGGTCGTTGGGGTTATTTACAACATGAAGCTTATGCACAACAAAAACCTGGAGGAAAATCTGCATACCGATTTGCTATTCGCAACTTCGTTTGATGAACCTGACGGCAGCGATAGTGCCACCGCCCCATTGCCCTATGCCGAAGGTGATGAAAATTCCTCTGCTCTAAATAATAAGAATGACTTGGATTTGCATACAACACATGATAATATAATAGAGTTGACAGAGGACCAAAAAGATGCAAACCTCACGGAATGCGAGCAAGAAAATAACCTGACGGCTCGAAAGGAGAAATAAAAACATGCCGCAAACTCTATCACTGGTGTTTGTAGTGGCGATTGTAAACAGAGGCAAAGGCCAAAAAATGTCAGAGCTTTTTGCTGATGCTGGCATAAAATTTGACTTGCTGGCTCTGGGAAAAGGAACCGCAGATAAAAAGTTTCTCTCCTATTTGGGCCTCGGTGAAACAGAAAAAGATGTTTTGTTTTGCCCAATGCCATTCGAACTATCACGAACTATCTTAAAAAATCTTAATGAGGAAACACACCTTGGCAAGCCTGGCAAAGGCATTGCATTCTGCATCACGATAAACAGTATTGTAGACGCCGCATCGAAGATACAAACACAGGATGCTCCCCAAAATCAAGGAGGGATAGCTATGGAGATTCCACATAATTATGATTTAATTATTGCTGTCACCAACCAGGGTTATGCTCATGAGGTCATGGATGCTGCGAAAGCCGCAGGAGCAACCGGTGGTACTATTTTACACACAAGAGGTGTTGGGCTGCAAAAGGCTGAGAAATTCTTCGGCATATCCATCCAGCACGAAAAAGATATGCTGTTCATTCTGACAGAAACGCAGAAGCGCCAGGACATCATGACCGCAATTACACAAAATGCAGGTCTGCAAACCGAGGCGAAAACTATAACCTTTTCCCTTCCCGTCAACGGCGTTGCCGGACTTCCCCAGAGAAACGCCCCTACTCCTAACTAGTCATTTTCAACTACAACGCCAAAGCTGTAACCGGTATATATTCATCCTTTGCCGGTTACAGCTTTTTTGTGTGCTTTCAGCCTTATAACGCAATTTTTTTGTAAAAAAACAACGAATTTTATTCTAATATGTTGACACTTCTGCAAAAACATTGTTACAATATTTTTAGCCCAGTATACATTTTTTACTAATTTATTATATTTCTGGAAAATATTGTACTTGGTAAAATTGCACATGGACAAGTTGTCAGTATCTGTTATCATGGCACTATTCCTATTATTCAAGGAGGTTTTAGTTTGCCAGGCAGGAATCCCAAAATACTAGCTGCGAAAAAATACCTGTCATTATTTTTTGGCTCTATTTTAACGGCAATAGGATTGGAAATATTCTTAGTGCCAAATCAAATCATTGATGGCGGGGTTGTCGGGCTGTCAATAATGGCCAGCCATCTCACCTCCCTGTCACTAAGCGCATATCTGGTTTTGTTCAACCTGCCCTTCCTGTACTTAGGGTATGTCCAGATAGGAAAAACTTTTGCCTTTTCCACGATTTTCTCGATTTGTTCTTTATCCTACTGGGTTTCCGTCTTCCACCCCATTCCGGAGTTAACTGACGACTTATTCTTAGCCGCCATCTTTGGCGGCATCATTGTGGGCTTAGGTGTGGGAATCATCATTAGAAACGGCGGCTCATTAGACGGCACTGAGATTGTCGCCATTATTTTAGACAAAAAAACCGCCTTTTCCGTAGGCGAAGTGGTCATGTTTATCAACCTGTTTATCCTGGGCAGTGCCGGTCTTGTCTTTACCTGGGATAAAGCCATGTACTCGCTGGTCACCTACTTTGTCATCTTTAAGGTAATTGACCTGACCATTCAGGGCCTGGATGAGTCTAAAGGCGTGTTCATCATCTCAGACAACCATACCGAAATTGCCGCCGCACTCATGGCCCGGCTGGGCCGGGGAGTGACCATTCTCCAAGGCGAAGGGGCCTATACAGGCTCTCCCAAAAAAGTGCTTTATTCGGTTATAACCAGGCTGGAAATCGCCAAACTCAAAACAATAGTGGAAGAAAAAGACGAAAGCGCGTTTGTTACCATCAGCGAAGTGCATGATGTGATGGGTGGTAACTTAAAAAAGAAATCCATCCATTAATTGAGGGGAAAAAGCTGCAACCGGATAATTGTTGTCAATTGTCCGGTTGCAGTTTTTTCTCCGGTAATCTGCCAGGTTTTATGCCTTTTGTCCGACAACATACACCTTAACATTCTTAATGCCAAAATCATAGGCCTTTGCTACCGAACTCATGGCAATATCAATCCGGTTGCCTTTGATGGCCCCGCCGGTATCTTCCGCCACCGCATAATGGCCGGTGCCGTCAGGATATTCCAGATATACGCGTGAGCCCAGCGGGATAATATTAGGGTCTACGGCAATAATGCCCGGGCGGACAGTTGTGCCTATATACGTTTTATCGCCCCACTGTCCGTTATCATGGGGACCGGGTGCATAGGCAGTGGCTCTGACATGCAAAACATCCTGAAAATTGTCAGGAGCATTGGCTGCCGGTTTCGCAGCCGCCGGCGCAGCCTGAACCTGCTTGACAGCCTGCTTTGGCACTGCCGCGTTTTCCGCCACAGCCTGTTGCCGGGCTTGTTGGGCGCGCTCTGCCGCTGCCGCTTTGGCCTGCATTCTGGCAGCTTTCTTCAACGGGGTTTTACTATCTGTTTGCACTTTGAACTGTCCTTTAGGCGTTTTCACCGTTTGCTGCACAGCAGCATCAGGCCGTGTGGCTGCATCGGGAGCCGCTGAGGCGTGAGCTGTAGCGGGCATGCCTGGCAAGAATGCCGATGTCACAAACGCAGCACCGGCTACTGCGGCAGCGGCGGCCATGCGTTTGAACCTGCGCCGCAAAGATTTTGTCGATTTGCCATGCGGTTTGTGTTTCATGCAGATTGGCCTCCTTGTCCAAATGATTACCTATAGTTTTTGCCAAATGACAGGTTCCATGCTAAACAGTTTTTAACAAACATTTTTCCAATTCATACACTGTGGAAACAATATAAGTAGGCTGTGCCGCTTCCAGTTCGGCAAGTCCGCCATAGCCATAGCTAACGGCAACAGAATCAATCCGGTTATGCTTAGCGCCAAGAATATCATGTTTTCTATCGCCCACCATGATGATATTCCGCCTGTCAAAGCCCGGCAGGGAAGCTAATATATGGTCAATAATCTCGGCCTTATGAATGCGGGAACCATCCAGATTGCTGCCGACAATGGAGCTAAAGAATCGGTCCAGGCCAAAATGCGCCATAATCTGTTCCGAGAAAACCGTCGGTTTTGAGGTGGCAACAATAAGCTGCCTGTCCACAGCCGCCAGCCGGGCAAGCAGTTCTTTAATTCCCGGATAAACGGCATTTTCATACATGCCTGCCTTGGTAAAGTATTCCCGGTAATACCCCACTGCCGCATGGGCTTGTTCGTTAGTTAGTGAATAAAACTCCTGGAAGGATTCTACCAGCGGCGGGCCAATAAACGCAGTCAGCTTATCCAGGTCAGGTTCATGAATATCGTATTTCGCCAGTGCATACTGCACCGATTTGGTAATACCTACTTTCGGATCGGTAAGTGTTCCGTCCAAATCAAATAAAATTACTTGATAACTCATATGCTAACGACTCCCTGTCTCAAATTGGTGCGAAACTTAGGCCTCCGGTAAAGTAGACTTAGCTTCAGGTGGGTTTTAACCCCATCTGAAGCTAAGTCGCCCTTATCCAGGGACTTAGTCGCTCTTACTCCCACCTGGAGAGGTGGGAGTCTTAGAGCGAGTTAGTCATCGGATAAAGATGTCGAATTTTGTTCCATATTTGTTGACAACCTGGCAGCAGATTGCTACAATACTGACAATGTCCGCATACACATAGGAGGCTATTATGGATTTATTGAAACGAAGAATTCAGACCGACGGTCTGATTTTAGATAATTCGTTACTAAAAGTTGATTCTTTTTTGAACCAGCAAATCGACCCGGAACTCATGATGAAAATTGGCGAAGAATTTGTCCGGCGGTTTGAGGGCGAAGCCATCAACAAGATACTAACCATCGAATCCTCCGGCATCGCCATTTCAGTAATGACCGGTCTGCTGCTGAAGGTGCCGGTCATTTTTGCCCGCAAGAAAAAACCCAAGGTAGCAAGCGATGATGTGTACACCGCCAAAGTCTATTCCTATACCAAGCAGGAAAGCAACACCATCATGGTATCAAAACAGTTTTTGCAAAAAGATGATAATGTCCTGATCATTGACGACTTCTTAGCCAATGGCGAAGCCGCTGCCGGCCTGGCCAATATTGTCAGACAAGCCGGCGCTAACGTAGTAGGCATCGGTATTGTCATTGAAAAATCATTTCAGCCCGGCGCGCAGAAATTAACCGACGCCGGCTACCGCGTTGAGTCACTGGCCCGGATAAAGTCGTTTACCAACGGCCAGGCCGACTTTCTGTAATCACCCTGCAAACTGGGCCAGCATCATGCATTTTCCCTTATTGTCAACAAAACGCTCACCGTTGGCCGTAACCGGTACAAATCCGGCACGGGCATACATCGGATTGACCCAGGTATATACAAGCACAGTAAACCGTCCCTCACCATGATGGGCTTTGATTTTCTCAATACGTTCCTGCAGCATCAGGGTATTAACGCCCTGATGCCGCCATTCCGGCAGGACGGTCGCCCAGGATAACTCATACACGGAAAAAGCGCACATCGACGGCGCCCAGGCAGCCACGCCGATAATGCTGTCATCCACAATTGCGGCAACAAAATGGGCCCGTACATAGCCTGCAATATCGCCTTTCAGAAAGGCCTTCATCTCGGCCTTTACATACATCAGGCTAGTTTCATCCCAGTCACTGCGACGAAAAACCGCCAGTGCTTCCTCATATTTTGTTGCTGTCAAATCCACTATCTTAACATTTCTCATACTATTACCCTCCACAAATAAAGAGCCATAATCTCTCCCTTAACAGGAGGAATTATGGCTCTGATTCGTTATGCAGCAGCAATTTTCCTTTATTTATTGTAGCAAAATACTGCTCTTTTATACTACTCCATGGGCTTTCATGGCTTCCGCCACTCTAACAAATCCGGCAATATTGGCACCGGCAACCAAATTATCCTGTAAGCCATAATCGGCTGCGGCCTTGCTGGCATTTTTATAAATATTAATCATAATATCTTTAAGCTTGGCATCAACTTCCTCAAAAGTCCAGGAGAGTCTCATGCTGTTTTGTGACATTTCCAGCGCCGAAGTCGCAACCCCGCCGGCGTTTGCCGCCTTGGCCGGCCCAAACAGAACGCCATTGTCCAGGAATACCTTGGTCCCCTCAAGATTGGTTGGCATATTGGCCCCTTCGGCGACGACCTTGCAGCCATTTTTAACAAGTATCCTGGCATCCTCTTCGTTAATTTCGTTTTGGGTTGCACAGGGCAGCGCAATATCGCACGGAATTGTCCAGATACCGGAGCAGCAGCCTTCATAATATTTAGCTGTCGGATGGTATTTTATATATTCATAAATCCGTTTGCGTTCCACTTCTTTAATTTGCTTCAGGGTTTCCACATTAATGCCGTTGGCGTCATAAATATAGCCGTTAGAATCACTTACCGCCACAACCTTGCCACCATATTCGCCGATTTTTTCCACAGCATAGATGGCCACATTACCAGAACCGGAAACAAGCACGGTTTTCCCCTCAATGGACATGCCCTTTGCTTTCATCATTTCATTTACAAAGTACACAAGCCCGTAGCCTGTGGCCTGTTTTCTTCCCAGGCTGCCCCCGTATGTCAGGCCTTTGCCGGTTAAAACGCCGGCTTCGTAGGCGTTGGCAATGCGTTTATACTGGCCAAACATATAGCCGATCTCCCGCGCGCCAACGCCGATATCGCCTGCAGGCACATCGACATCCTGACCAATATGCCGGTAAAGCTCGGTCATGAAGCTTTGACAGAAATGCATAATTTCCATATCGCTTTTCCCTTTGGGGTCAAAGTCGGAACCACCTTTGCCACCGCCAATGGGTAAGCCTGTCAATGAATTTTTAAAGGTTTGCTCAAAACCCAAAAACTTAATAATTCCCTGATATACGGAAGGGTGAAAGCGCAAGCCGCCTTTATATGGACCGATCGCACTATTATACTGCACTCTGAAGCCTCTGTTAACCTGTACCTGGCCGGAATCGTCCACCCAGGGAACTCTAAATACAATCTGCCGTTCAGGTTCAATAATACTTTCAATAATTCCCATCGTAATGTACTCCGGATGTTTTTCCAGCACCGGCTCCAAAGATTCCAGAACCTCTTTTACCGCCTGATGAAACTCCGGTTCACAGGCGTTTCTCTTTACAACCCGCTCATATAGTTCTTCACAGTACTGTTTTGCACTTATTGCCATGTAGCATCCTCCTCTTTTCCCCCGCTATGTATGTTCTGTAAGCGTATTAGATTTTAACTGTTCGCAGCAAGCCTGCTTGCATAAAACAGACAAATTCTTTCATACAGGACTTCCCCTGGTTATTATCATCGTCTTACCATCCTCCTTTAACTTTTTGCTTTTATCCATAAAAATGTAACTATTGTATAATATACACGTACTTTGCTTCTTCGTCCAGTAAACAAATGAATGTTTTTTGTATACTTTTCCCAAAGTGGATTTTTTTAAGGAAAATTTTAAAAGACGCTTTATTTGCATAATAGCGTCTTAACTTTGCATGATTATTCAATTTTTTATGATTTTTCTGTAAAATACAAAATATTCGGGCAGCAGCCTGTGAAAAACAGTTCCATTGTTTACTGCAATTGCAGTTCCTGCGGTTGATACTGTACGCCTTCTACCGCAACCGGCTGCCGATACTGCCTGCGGCTGGCGGCATAGCGAATACCGGCAAACTCTGCCAAGTCCCTTTCTACTGTTACTAAGTCACTGCGATCCAGGGCTGCTAATGCTTGCTTACCGACAGCCTGGACGGCAAGCTGCATTTCCGCAGTGCAGGATCTGAGAAAATTCGCCAGATGGTTGGCGGCCAGCTCAACATTCAGTTTATCAGCCAATTGCCCGGTATACATGGCCAATTGGGTGGGCGGAGCCTGCGGCAGGGCTTTTGCCGCCTGAGCCTGCAGGGCTGCCATCAGGGCAATTGTGCCGATATATACGGCATCAGCCCCCAGCGCCAGTGCTTTGAGAAAATGTCCCGGTGTTGTCAGTCCGCCTGCAACAATCAGACTAAACCGGGACCTTAGGTTATTTTCTTCCAGCCAATCCACAGTCCGCACAAGTGTATGGAAGGTCGGCAGGCCCACATTGTCTTGCAGGGTGGGATTAGAGGCAGACGTACCGCCTTCCGAACCATCAACAACAATATAGTCGGCCTGCGTTTGGGCAATGACGGCCAATTCGTATTCGATGTAATCGGTTCCGGCAATCTTTACTCCTACCGGTACATCATATTGCGCTTTCATTTCATTTACCATGGCAATATAGTCTTGTGGCGTTTGTTTGCCCGGCATACGGGCATAGACGGTGTTTCCCTGACCTTCTTCCAAATGCCAGGCTTGCCGCAAATGCCGCCCAATTTTGTCAGCAGCCATAGACTCATCCACAGCTCCGCCCCAGGCCCCCTGGCCTAATTGAATCTCAATAGCATCCAGCCGGCTTAGTTGTTCCTGTCCGCTTAACTGACCTCCCCGGTGATACTGGCCGATCAGGTATCTGGCGGCCTCCCGCTCTTCGTCAGTAACTGCCGATTCTCCGGTATTTGTTGACGTTCCCGCCAGGGCCGCCCCTTGAGCTAAAGCCCGTTTCATCGGCAGACTCAAAGAGCCGCCATAAGACATGCCGGTAATCATAATGGGAATATCCAGCTCTAACGGCCGCTTGGCAGCAGGACCAATTACGGTCTTGGTTGCAACCTGCTTATAGTCAGGATAGGGTAATTGAAACAGCTGTTTGGGATTAAGCAGTACTTTGTCCCATGGCGACAGCACCAGCGGACTGCCTAACGGACGGGTCAGTTCCGTACCCAGTTCGGCACGCATAGCAGCCTCCATCATAGCACGCGGTGATAATTTTTCAGCCACTGTCACCATCAGAAACGGATTATCCGGATAATCCTCGGTAAACATTTTCGCCATAACCTCGTCAGCCATGGGGTCCATCAGTTTCATCATCATCCAGCTTAACAGCATGGGATCACCTCCGTTTTCTCTCAAATAGTCTGCCCATTTTCCCGTATGTAAACCGGCATTACAGTTTTCGCAGCATGAGTACATGCTAAAAAGCCCCATAACCTGATTTAACAGGCTATGGGGCTTTGCTGTAACGGGTATTAATTTTTCTGCCGTTTTTTAATCGCCAGGACAATGGGTACCGTTATCGCCGTGGCAATAATTGCCTCCGGGACACCATTAACCAGGGCAATACCGTAAATCACCTGGGCTGCCGCTTCCAGGCTAATGCCTCGTGCGGTAGCAAATTGAGCGGCATATAACACATATATCATGGTCAGCACACCAAAGGTGTTGGTGAGCGAGCCTACCACAGCCCCTACACCAATGCGCACACCCTCGCGCTCACTCCGCGTCCACTTATAGGCATAATACGCGGTAACACCGATAAGCACACGGGGCAGCACCGACACTAAAGGATTGATAAAAGCAAAGGAAAGAATATTCGGTGTGGTTATACTCTGAATAATGCTGAACAGGCCAAACAGTAAGCCAATCATAGCGCCGACCAGCGGTCCTTCTAAAATAGCACCGATAATGACCGGGATTTGCATAATGGTAGCCTTAGCCGTAGGCAGCGGGATGAAGCCGAAACCGGATAAACCCAGCATGATCGAGATAGCCGCCAGCATGCCGATAATAGCAATCTGACGTACACCAAATTTGCCTGCCGAACGCAGGGATTGCGTCTTTTCCATTTTCATTACCTCCGTTCTTATTCCTCTCCGGGATATAAGTCGTTTTTTGTTTGCGCTCACTTGCCCGCCAGTCCGGTTTCCAGGAATACCGGCTATCATGACGGAATTGTTTTGCTCCGCTTACATGTTACCACAACTGAAATAAGTTTGCATAGGTTTTTTTCTCAATAATTAAAGCCGGAATTTTTCGAGTTCTCAACCGCTTTTGCCGGTTGCACTTCAAACCCGCTAATAGAAAAGCCAAAAGTTAGCAACGATAATAACCAGCAAAGCTCCCAGCATAGGAATAGCCGTGCGTTTCACCAAATCAAAGGGCGATACCCCGCCCATGCTTGAGGAAACTACGATAACAGCAGTAATCGGCGAGATTGCGCGGGCGGCACTTGCGGCAAAATGCATCGGCAGCAGCATCACAACCGGTGCCACCGACATCTTTGCGGCAACGGTCGGCGTCAAGGCCGCAAAGGCAAAGAAAGGGGCATTACCGGAGCCCATAACAACGGAGGCAACGGCAATAATGCCTACCATAACAAGAATCATACCTGCTGCACCAAAACCGGAAGCTTGGGCTGAAGCGATAATCGAGTCAATGGTTCCAATGGTCATAAGTCCTTTGGCAAAGGTTTCACCGGCTACAATCAGGGTAATAACATTGGCCATTTGCATACCAAGACCGTCAAAAAAAGATTGTACATCGGCAAAAACTTTTTTGCCGTCCCGGTGGCGAATATATTCAAAAATCATGCCGATAGCTACGCCAATAAACATGGCTTTGATAATATCCATCTTAATCCAGCTGATCCACAAACTGCTAAACACCAGAATAAGGGCCAGCGGCAAGGCAGGCAGTATGGCGTAAATCATCGGTGGGGTATCTTCCGCTGTTTCGGTTGCCGCTAATTCTGTTGCCTGTACAACATGTCCGTCACGCTTATCAAGCCATTTTTGCACAAAATAGTGAAGTACTGCCACAACCGGTATTACAGCGATGGCAATCGGAATCTGATAATTAGTCCAGTATAGGACAGGATCAAGTCCTGCCGTGGTGGCTGACAGAATGGTACCGGTATCACTGGGGCTCCAGTCCAGACAAAGTGTGGTCGCAATAACAGCAGTGGCCGACAAGCGGCTGACACCAAGGCTGATAAGTACGGGAAAAACGGTAACCATCAGCAACATAGCCAAGCCGGAGGCACTGTTGATACATAAGCCTAAAAACATTCCAACTACCCACGCACCAGCCATAACCAGATAGGGAGAGCGAAGTGCCAGCAATGGTCTGATTGTCAACTTAACAAGCGCCTTACTGGCGCCAATATGGTCCATATAGCGGGCAAAACCGCCAACCGCCATAATATTAAGACCGAGGCCGGCCGCCCGGGAACTCATTGTCTGCTTAATAAATTCGAAAGCATCAAACAGAACAGAGCCGGTGCTGCTCTTTGCCGGCAAAATTTCGCCAAGCCCCAGCGCAACGGCTGCAAACATGAGAATTAGCCCGGCCATGAACAGCACAGGCTGTGGCTTATATTTTTTGACTATCAGAAAGCCAACCCAAAAAGTGACGAGTAAAGAAATCACAATACCCATAAAATTGCCTCCTTATATATTTTTAAAGTACTCAGAGCAGCCATGCCACGAAAAAGCCTTTCCTCCTTTCGTCAGTCAAATTCCGCACTGCGAGCAACTAAGCCGCATCAACCCCTGATTTCCTGCCAGCCAAGTACATCGGTAATCCCCAATCCCGGAGCCTCGGGAAGGATAAGCTGATTTTTCGTAAAGCTTACACCACCCACAACCGGGTCCTCAGCCAGCAGCACGGCAGCATCCAAATCGGCCCTGCTGATAATTTTTTTCCCGGCTGCCAGACTGGCAGCGGCGCTAATTCCCACCTTGCTCTCCAGCATACAGCCCATCATGCACGGAATATTAAGCGTCTCAGCCATGCCGGCAATCTTAACAGCCTTGTGCAAACCACCTGCTTTCATTAATTTAATATTAAGCAAATCACAGGCTCCCATGGTCAGCAGTTGAAAGACTTCGTAGGGCCCGAAGGCCGATTCATCGGCCATGATATCTGTTGCCACCCGGTCTGTTACATATTTAAGTCCGGTAAAATCATGGGCTTTTACCGGTTGCTCAATAAGTTCAATATCCAGCCCCAAAGCCTCGAATTTGTGAATGGCTCTCACGGCTTCTTTGGGCGCCCAGCCCTGGTTGGCATCAAGACGCAGCTTAATGTCACCGCCGACAGCTTCGCGAATGGCTTGCACCCGTTTAATATCCAGCGCAGCGTCAGTGCCAACCTTTAGCTTCAGTTCAGTGTAACCTGCCGCCACCGCCTCCAGGGCATCACGCACCATTTCCTCCGGAGCATTAACACTAATGGTCAAATCGGTGGTAATAACATTCCGGTAGCCGCCAAATAACTTATACAGCGGCATATCATGCAGTTTGCCGAATAAATCGTAAACAGCAATATCCATTGCCGCCTTAGCCGAACTATTATGCAGCATCGATGTATCAATAGCTGTCATAATCTGCTCCAGATTGTCAACCTCCATACCAATTACTCTTGGCCCGATGGTGTCACGAATGGCAGCGATAATGGAGTCCTGACTGTCGCCGGTAATGACTGCTGTCGGCGGCGCATTCCCAAACCCAATTTCCCCATTGTCAGCTATTACCTTAATAATAATGTCTTCGGCAAAATCCACTTGGCGGAGGGCCGTTTTAAAAGTCTTTTTGAGCGGAATACATACCTTGCCAATTTTGATATCTGCGATTTTCACTGTTTACATTCCTCCAAAATACTGATTATCAGGTAAAACGACAAAAATCCAGCAAAAATAAAACCTTCCTGTTTGAAGGATTATCTTGCTGGATCTTGTTTACGATTGCGCCCAGCGTGACTTTCTGCCGGCATGCGCAAATAAACAAAGCAGCCTTATTTACTACTGTCAGGCATTTGAGGCAGCCTATTCGTTGAGATCAATCATCAGACCATTCATTATCCGGAAAAATTTCTTTTGCGCATCCTTGTAAGCTACCAGAATAGCTTTTTGTGATGACCCGAAATACCTATTTTCGACATGTTGTTTAATAGCCTGAAAATCATCAGACAACCTCTTACCGGTAAACAAACTGCAAATAAACTCGGCTGTGACAGCAATTGTCGCCGAACTGCCGCAGGTAATAATCTCACCGGTTTCCCGGTCAACAACAAAACCGATAAAGAATTGTCCATATTGTTGCGTAATCGGATTATTTTGCGGCGACTTGGAATTGCCAACGATATATATGGTATTCTCGGCAAACATACTCTTGTCTCCATATGGGCTTTTATCAAGCCCCTTCTATAAGAAGATATTAAATTATCCAACTACTTATTCGCGAAAATTGCCGATTTTCCTTTCTCCCGTAAAATAGATTTTTACAGTTAGAAGCTGCCTGAGAAATGGTACTTTTTCTTTATTCCTGCAAATCTTTTCTGCTTTATTATAAAAAACAATGAATCTTTGGAGGTAAAATCTTCATCAAGTAGAAATATTTAACTACGGCATAGGATAACGAAATATTCTGGATAAAGGGGCTGTCCGTGGATGAATCCTCTTTCGACCACTAAACTCAACCGGCTGTTGGACAAGCAGTTCCTCCGGCAGCTGCTGGATCACACTCATTGGATTCCATCACCTGTCAGTATTGAAATTTATGATAGCAACGATACTCTGTTTTTTACATACGGTGAAGCAACCGCTTGCGGCCCTGTCTGCCAAAGTCCGATTGTTATTGATAATCAAACCATCGGTATAATCCGCATCCAAAGTATACAGCCGTCAAACAGCCCCGCCAGGTTCTGGGGGCTGCTGCTTTCCAGCCTGGCGCAAGCGCAATGGGAGCGCCGCTGTATTACCCAGGACAGTCTGACCCGTTACCGGGAACTGGCACTGCTTTACCAGTTAGGCGACAAACTGGATTCCTGCCTTGATCCTGCTGAGCTGGCAGAAATCGTCCTGTCGGAAGTGCACCGCTTCATCAGAGCCCAAGCCGGTTCGCTGCTGCTGGTCTGCCCTTACACCGAGAAGCTGTCAGTCGTGGCAAGCTATGACTCTGGTGGAACCGGCTGTCAGCTTACCCCGGCTGCCAGCCGGCTGGCCCACCTGGTCTTTGCTACCGGCAAACCGGAAGTGATTGACGATGCCCGGCTGGACCCCCGCCTGGCAGCCGCTTCCCGCGGCTGGGAACCGCTGTTGTGTGTCCCCCTCAAGATTGACAACCGTATTCTGGGGGTACTTAATTTGGGCTGCAAAGCCGGGGAATTCTGTTTTTCCGCTGCCGATATGAAACTGACAGAAGTCATCGCCGCCCAGGCAGCCAAGGCTTTTGAAACAGCCCGGTTGTTTAAGGAAATGGAAAACATGGCCTATGCCATCATCCTGGCGGCAGGCGCTACCATTGACGAGCGCGATGCCTGTACCGCCGGTCACTCAACCAGAGTGGCCGCCATTTCCCTGGCCATTGCCACCAAACTGAACCAAATGCGCGAAGCCTCACCAGCCATCAAAAAAGAACTGCCATTTATCAAGCTTCAGGAAATTAAATATGCCGCCTTGCTGCACGATATCGGCAAAATCGGTGTACCGGAAGCCGTACTGACCAAGCGAACGCGGCTTTCCCAGGATAGAATGCTGGCAATCAGAACCCGGTTTGATTTTATTACGGCAACTACCGGTCAAAGTCTGGACAAAGAATTCTCACTAATCACTGCATTAAATGAAGTCCACAACCTGTCGCCTGCTGATTCCCAGTCTGTCAGGAACCTTGCCTCCAGAAAATATACCGATCTGACAGGAGACCTTCAGCCCTTTTTGCTGCCTGAGGAAGAAGAAGCCCTGTGTGTGCCTCGCGGCAACTTAATTGAACAAGAATTTCGGCAAATCCAAAGCCATGCCGAAAAAAGCTATAAAATTCTGAAGCAAATACCCTTTCCGGCTCATTTACACCGCATTCCCTATATCGCCTATCAACACCATGAACGTTTGAACGGCAGCGGCTATCCTAACGGCTTACTGACAGAAGAGATACTGCTTGAAGCCAAAATAATCAGCGTAGCCGATGTCTTTGAAGCGCTCACGGCATCAGACCGCCCGTACCGTACTCCTGTAGGTACGGAAAAAGCCTTGGAAATCTTGTTTGCCGAAGCCCAGGCCGGCCATTTGGACAGGCTGGTTGTTGACACACTGGCAACTCTCGTAACAAGCAACCCGCAATGGTGGAACACCCTCATCACCCCCTTACCGGGCACCAAACCCAAAACCGGCGCCAAGCTGCCATTTGAGGAGGAGCAAGTGTGAACAACAAGAAAATACTGATCGTCGATGACGAACCCCATATCAGGGCCTTATTGGAACAGACGCTGGAATCACTGGAAGACAATGGCACAGAACTGCTTTTTGCCAAAGATGGCGAAGAAGGGCTTGCCATGGCCTTACACCATCTGCCTGAAATTATTTTCCTTGATATTATGATGCCAAAAATGAATGGTTACGACGCCTGCCGGCAGATCAAGCAGCAAACCTCCAGTTATGTCGTGCTGTTAACCGCCAAAGGACAGGAAACCGACAGGCAAAAAGGCTTGGAGGCCGGGGCCGATGAATACATTTTCAAACCCTTTGATCCTGATGCGGTCTTGTACAAAGCCATAAAACTGCTTAACAGGTGATTTTTAGCAGGGGAGGAATACGCTATGCCACACTCTATCAGGTGGCGGTTCATTACCTTCATCAGCCTGGCAGTCATTTTAGGCTGCCTCATCACGGCATTATGGACGACATATCAAATTCGCCAGGAAACTGAACTGGTGGCCGTCGAAAAAGTCAAAACCGATTCCACTTTGGCTGCCGCACTGCTGGATAGCCGCTTTCCCGGTTCCTGGCAGGTGCGAAACGGAAAACTCTACAAAGGCGACACCTTGATTAATGAAAATTTTTTCTTTGTCGATGAAGTAGAGCAGCAAACCGGGGATACTTGTTCGATTTTTCTCGGCGATACCCGGGTTGCCACCACTATCGCCCGCGACGGTAAACGGGCTGTCGGCACCAAGGTTTCACCCGAAGTGGCCCAAGTGGTCCTGGGGGATGGCCGGGAGTTTTTCGGCGAAGCCAATGTCGTCGGCATTAAATACCAGACAGTCTACCGGCCGCTGAAAAATGACTCCGGTCAAATTATCGGCATATGGTATGTTGGCGCTAATAAAGGCTTTGTGGATACCATTATGCAAGATACCCTGCGGCATGTCGGCCTGGCCTTTTTCATGGGCTGGCTGGTTATCGTGTCTGTTGTCTGGTTTCTTACCACTTCCCTGACCCAACCGCTGGCTTCACTGGGCAAAGCCGCCAATCGCCTGGCTGCCGGCGACCTGGATACAGAAATTGTTGTCCACACCAAAGACGAGATCGCCTTTCTCGCCCAGGCATTTGACCAAATGCGCAAAAAACTCCGCATCAACAACCAGAACCTGGAAACCCTGGTCAATGAACGCACCCTTGAGCTGCAGCAGGCTTATGCCGAACTGAAGCAGCTGGACGAATTAAAATCCAGCTTTCTTTCCACCGTCTCCCATGAGCTTAGAACCCCGCTGACCTCGGTACTCGGTTTTGCAAAAATCATTCAGAAAAAGCTGAATGAAGTAATATTTCCCCAGGTACCGGCCGATGACCGCCGCACTGCCAAAACCATGCAGCAGATATCAAGCAATATCGATATTATTGTGACCGAGGGCGAACGGTTAACCAACCTGATCAATGATGTGCTCGATCTGGCCAAAATGGAATCCGGCAAAGTGGAATGGAAAACCGAAGCCCTGTCGCTGCCAGACCTCATGGAACGGGCGATTAAGACCTCCGAATCCCTGTGGTCATCAAAGCCGAACCTCACCGTTACCGTCGATATCCCCGGCAAGCTGCCGCCGGTTATGGGTGATCACGACAGATTGCTCCAGGTAATGCTCAACCTCATTTCCAATGCCGTTAAATTTACCGAAGCCGGCTCCATTGTCTGCCGTGCCAAACATACGGAAAACCAGGTCACCGTCAGTGTTACCGATACAGGCAGCGGCATAGCTCCCGAAGCCCAGGCAATTATATTTGAAAAGTTTAAGCAAATCGGTGATACCCTTACCGAAAAACCCAAGGGGACAGGCCTGGGACTGCCTATTTGCAAACAGATTATCGAACACCATGGCGGAAAAATCTGGATCAAAAGCAAGCCCGG
Source organism: Sporomusa sp. GT1 (assembly GCF_014634905.1). Classification (NCBI taxonomy): domain Bacteria; kingdom Bacillati; phylum Bacillota; class Negativicutes; order Selenomonadales; family Sporomusaceae; genus Sporomusa; species Sporomusa sp. GT1. The sequence continues at coordinate 85,371 of NZ_BMBX01000007.1, forward strand.
AGTCGGCAGCAGCTTTTTCTTTACCCTGCCTGTCTCTGTCCAGGCAGCACCGGCAACCGCCGGCCCCGGCGAGGAACCCCCGCCCGAGCAGGCAAACGGCCCGGCACCGGCCGCAAAACCTACTCCGGAAAAAACCAAAACCATTCTTATTGTCGACGACGATTCCAGCATACGGGTCCTCTTGGCTCAGGAACTGGAAGGAGCCGGCTATCAGGTAATCGAAGCCGCCGACGGTCTCCACGCGCTGGATACCGTCTATAGCGCCATTAAATATAAAGGCCTGATCCCGGATCTGATTGTCCTTGATGTGATGATGCCCAATATGAGTGGTTTCGACGTGGCCGCCGCCTTCAAAACCAATCCCGATACCATGCATATCCCCATTGTTATTCTCTCAGCCATGGAAGACCAGCGGCGCAGTTCACTGATCGGCGTTGACCGCTATCTCACCAAACCGGTAAATATGGATCTGCTCTTACAGGAAATCACGGACCTGATTGCCCTCGGCAATTCATACAAAAACATTGTGGTGGTTAATGATGATCAAGCCACCCTCAAACACCTGACTGCCGCCTTTACCGCAAACGGCTTTGCTGTCTGCAGCACAGCTGACAGCCGCGAATCCATCCTCAAAGCCATGGAGGAAAAACCGGGGGTAATTATTATCGGCAGCCTGCTGGCCGAACAATGCGGTATTTTTCAGGCCCTGCGCCAGGAAAAAGGCTTCGAAAACGTCCATTTCTTCCTGCTGGCCAAGCTTACGGCCAAAGAAAACTCCGGGTAACAGAAAAATGCCCCGTCTGCCATCCACACATGGCAAACAGGGCATTTTTATTTGATTCTGGCCTTGGGTTCCGGAATCAACAGGAGAATCAGGCCGGCAAACCGGTTGAAAAAGGGCAGCACCAGCAGCGAAGACAACACGTTAAATATCGTATGAATGGCCGCAACCTGGCTGCTGAAATCTGTGGCACACCAGCCGGCAACGGCAATTAACAGCCCTGTCGCCGGAAAGAAAACCGCGGCTCCCGCCACATTGAGCAGAATATGCGACAAGGCAACCTGCCTGGCCGCCGTAGGCGCGGCAGCGCTGAAAACGATGGAAGATATACAGGAACCAATGTTATTGCCATATACCACATAGGCGGCGGTCGTGATATCAACAAGCCCCCTGTCGGTCATCAGCATCAGGAGAGCCGTAGCAGCACTGCTGGATTGGAATACCGTCGTCGCCAGCACCCCGCCCCAGATGCCGTACAACGGCTGTTCCCGGGCCAGGACCAGATACTGGCTCATGGCCTGAAGCTGTGTCATGGCAGAAATGCCGGTAACCAGCAAATCGACCCCGGCCAGCATGCCAAACAGTCCGGCACACGCCAGGCTCACATATCTTAGCTTGCGGAACACACACAGCAGAACGGAAAGCAGCAGCAGCGGCAGCAGATACTCCAGCGGTACAGCCATATTCACCAGTTGTACGGTAGAGCAGGTGCCGATATTGGCTCCAAGCACAATCCCCAGCGCCTGCCGGAAAGTCATATAATCGGCACCAACAAGTCCGATGGTGATCAGACAGACGGTGGTGCTGCTTTGCAGCAGGGCGGCAGCAACGGCTCCCAGCACCAGACCGCGCCAGGGGGTGTTTGTCAGCCTGGCTAATGCCGCCTGTAATTGATGCCACAAGGCTTTCTTCAAACCATAGCGCATGACGAAAATACCGCCAAGCAGCATACCGATTCCCAGTAAGACATGGCTCATATTTTACCCTCCAACATACAGTTGCCCTTAACACCATATGTCGGCAGCCGGTGCTATATGAAATCCAATTCAGATTTTCTATTAGATTTGACACCAACAGGCAAATACCTATGCGCGCGCAAAAAAGAGATTAACCCCGTTCCACTGACACCTCTTAGCCAACAAAGTCTTGCCGGCAAAAAATAAAATCGCCGGCCGGACAATTCTTTTTTAACTTATTCCTGCATAGCAATATTATGGTAAAATTAGTTATAACCGCAGATAGGGTAATGAGCGCCAACGGAGATATGGTCTATAATATAAGCCTCCGCTTATACCCGTAAGTCGCGAAACGAGGAGTGTTACCATGCTCATTTATGCGCACCGTGGTGCCCGGGGTTATGCCCCGGAAAACACCATGGCGGCTTTTCGTCAGGCGCTTGCCTGTAAGGCTGATGGGATTGAGCTTGACGTTCAGTTAACCAAAGACCGTCAGCTTGTAATTTGTCATGACCACTCTATTGACCGTACCAGTAATGGCTCCGGCTGGATTAAAAATTTCACGTTAGCCGAACTCAAAGCACTGGACTTCGGATCCTGGTTTGCTCCGGCCTTTGCCGGTGAGTCCATTCCCACTTTGGAGGAATTTTGCCGGTGGTATGTAACTACACCGCTTCTGTTAAATATTGAAATCAAAAATGGCCCTGTTGTTTATAAAGGAATTGAAGAGCAAATTATCTATCTGCTGAAGCGTATTTGCCCTAAAGATTTTGATATGTATAACCGCGTTATAATCTCCTCTTTCTATCATCTGTCATTAGTTAAGATTAAACAAATCGACAACCGGTTTAAAACTGGGGTTCTATTTGCCGACCATCCTGTTAATGTCCTCAGCCTGATTAAACAAACAAACGCCGACTACCTCCATCCACACTGGCATTACCTCAGCCGGAACTGGATTGAGGCAGCCCATGAAGCAGGCATCGGCGTTAACAGTTATACGATAAATACACGGGAAGAATTTGATTTTAGCTGTGCGCAGAATATCGACGGCCTGTTTAGTGATTATCCCGACCGGTTTACCGGTTCACGGATACCGTGACCAGACATGGCAAGCGCCGGCAGTTTCTGGGGCTAATTTTTTTTCAGAACAGCCGCAATATATACGTTGCTCAATTCATATGTGGATAAATAGTAGAAGAGAGCGTCAATGCGGCAATGGAAAACATGCTTTTGGCCGCAACGGCTTTGGGCTTAGGGGGATGCTGGATGACCGGCCCCTTGGATAATGAGAAATATCTGCGCGGTGAATAAGGGACAGGCATCGTGTTTGGCAAAACACGATGCCTGTCCCTGTTTGTTTTTCCTGGCCATTGCGCCGGGTTTATTTTTTTTTGCATCAATCCCCTTTGATACTACTTGCCAGACCACTACTTTGGGGTGGCAGAAGCCTGCCGGACAAGCCAAGCAGGGCCTGGTTAAAGTGCCAGAAGCTCAGGAGCGGCAGCTGGCCGGGCGCAGTGTACTGGGCGAAAAGCCTGTACGTTTTTTGAATAGCTTACTGAAATAATAAGGGTCGGAGTAACCTACGCAAGCGGAAATATCCGTAATGGAGCAGGCTGTGGTATACAACATCTCGCGGGCGCGCCGCACCCGGTGCTCAATCAGATATTCAAGCGGCGCCATACCGGTATGCTTTTGAAACAAATAGGCAAACTGTTTGCTGTTTAAACCATACTTTCTGGCCAATTTAGCCACAGTGAGCGGTTCCATGTAATGATGCTTAATATATTCTACGGCCTGCTCCACCAGTTCCCGGCCCGGTTCGCTATGGCGGCTGCCGGCGCAGGTCAGGCTTTCATCCAGAATGCTCAGAAACAGCGAGTGGGCCTGCAACGCCGACAGATTGCCGGGCGTTATGCAAACATCATACAAGCGCTGCAGCAAATCATGAATGCGCGGACTGTAGCCTGTATCAATCTGATAATGGGAAAATGCCTGGGGAAACTCGTTTTTGGCACTGCTGTCCACCTGATAATGGATGACCATATAATTCCATTCAGCACTCCCCACAACTTCTTTGTCCATTGATATATTCGGACCGCCGTGAAAAATTTTCCCCGGTTCCATCGTATAGGGCACACCGTCAAAAAACATTCTCGCCCGCCCCCTCAGGGGAAAAATCAAACCCGAGACCGGCGGCGTAAACATGCCAAAACATCTTCCCCCCGGCGGCACAATCGCTCTGACCGCATCAACAATTTGGAATCTATTGCGGGTAAAGTTTCCCGCCAGCTGATTAATATCCACATGCATTTTTTTCCCTCCCTGCTCACCTGTGGCCCTCTTTGCTATACATATTTATTGGCAGGCAGTAACACCTGCAGCGTTATTATAGAGGTAATGGCCTGATAATAAATGATAATCAATATCATCTACTATAACTATAGTAATTTTAGCAGTGGATGTCAAACTTTTTGGAAGCTGGAATAAGACTGTTTTGGCAATATCTCCATTTACTTAACTTTTTACCTGAAATTTCGCCATTTATTTAGGCCCTTTACTTGGAATCTCTCCATTTACGCCACCTTTTTAATTTGCTATTCTATAAGTACTAGGTATTTGATATTGATACTCACTCTCATTATTGTACAGGCATTAATCGGAAACTAGCACCTGATTCTCTTTTTCCACCCGCAAAGGAGTTGACAGTATGAAAAAAAAATTGTCCCCAGCCAGAAAACGCTTGTTGTACGCCCTGGTCGGCAGCAGCCTGTTCTGGCACACGCCGGCATTTATCTATGCCGAAGATACGCCGGAAATCGTTCCCACAGCCGGCCAGACCGATACCCAAACGGCGGCTAAACCAACTGCCAAGCAGCATGAATTTACGCTGGAGGGAATTGAAGTAACCGCCAGCCGTCAAACACTTTCACCGGCCTACGCCGGCGGACAGGTAGCCCGCGGCGCCAGTCTCGGCGTACTGGGCAACAGGGACTTTATGGACACGCCCTTTAGCGTCACCAGCTACACCGCCCGGATCATCGAAGACCAGCAGGCCAATACACTGTACGATGTGCTGATCAACGATCCGTCCGTCCGCTTCACCACCCCCACCGGCCAGGCTGCTGAATATTATAAAATCCGCGGCCTGGACGTAGCTATGGAACACCTTTATTTTAACGGTATGCCAGGATTGGCGCCATATTATCGTGTTCCCGTTGAATTCCTCGAACGGGTTGAAGTGCTCAAAGGACCCGGTTCCCTGCTCTACGGCGGCGTGAATGCCTCGGTGGGCGGCGCAATCAACCTTGTTCCCAAACGCGCCGGCGCCGAGGATGTCACCAGTTTTACGACAAATTATACTTCTTCGTCCCACTGGGGCGGACATCTCGATCTTGGCCGGCGCTTCGGCAAAAATAAGGAATGGGGCATCCGCATCAGCGGCATGTACGCTGACGGCAACACCGAAACAGACGGACAGTCGAGAGAACGGCTGCTGGGCGCACTGGGTTTGGATTACCGCCATGACCGCTGGCGCCTGTCCCTGGATGCTTACGGCTCCCAGGACTATTATGAAAACGGCCTCATCTCCATGTATCAGCTGCAGAGCAATAATATCAAAGCACCTCACGGTTCGACCAATCTGCTAAAAGGCACTACCGGCGCTATCCGGAATAATGGGATTTTGTTTAAAGGCGAATACGACCTGCAGGAAAACCTAACCTCCTACTTCAGCTTTGGCAAGGCCGCCTCCAGAGCTACCGGCTTCGTCAACGGCAATCATATTTTGCTTGTCCAAGCCGATGGAACCGCCTATCCCCGCAATCTATTCAAACAATACTTTTGGAACGACGCCACTTCTTCCGAACTGGGATTGCGCGGCAATTACCAGACCGGCTCGGTCAAGCATCAGTTGGTTTTGAGCTCCAGCTTTCTTAATAATGAGTATTCGAGTACATTCAACCGTTATGTTACTACCCCTTACATGAGTGGTTACCCTATCAGTATTTATGATGACTCCTTCTCCTTCGCCGATTTATTTGACAAGGTGGCCTGGACAGGCAAAGGCGGCAAGACAGCTACCTCGGACCTGACCAGTTATCTGCTGGCCGATACCCTTTCCTTCCGGGAGGACAAGGTCCAGCTCACCTTAGGCGTGCGCCGGCAAAGCGTCAAAACGAAGAATTTCAATGCAGTCACCGGCGCCCGGACCGCCGAGCATGACGCCGATAAAACGCTGCCGCTGGTCGGCTTTGTCGTCAAACCCTGGGGCAACTCGGTTGCACTCTATGGCAACTACATGGAAGCCCTTTCCCCCGGTGCGGAGGTCGGCGCCACCTTAGGCTATACGAACTCCGGCCAGCTAATGGCACCGTATATCAGCAAACAAAAAGAAATCGGCGTCAAATGGGACAAAGGCAAATTCGCCAATACGCTGTCTGTGTTTCAAATCAACCGGCCCAACACAATGATTGTTACCAACAGCCTCAATCAAAAAACCCAGACCTATGACGGCGAACAGGAAAGCCGGGGCGTGGAATGGAACACCTTTGGCGAAATCGCTGAAAATGTACGCCTGTTGGGCGGTATCAGCTATCTGCAGGGTGAAATAACTAACGCCACTGATGCCGCAACGAAAGGCAACACCCCCTTTGGCATACCCAAATGGACGATGAACGCCGGTGTCGAGTGGGACACGCCCTGGAATAAGGATCTGACGCTGTCGCTGCGGGCCGTGTACACCGACTCCCAGTATATTAACAATGCCAATACCATCAAACTGCCGAGCTGGGTACGGTATGACATCGGTGCGCGCTATAAAACCGAAATCAATAACCTCCCGGTCACCTACCGGCTCAGTGTGGAAAACCTGTTTGACAAAAAATACTGGGCAGGCGCTTTCAGCATGGAGGGTTTTGCCACATTAGGCGGCCCCCGCACCGTTAAGCTGTCGGCAACCATGCAGTTCTAAACGAGCAAGGCAGCAGATTCGGGAATCGATCCAGGGCGGGTTCATTCCAACCATACTCATATCGGAGGAACAGCATGAAAAGATTAATCGGACTGATCGTCTCACTCGCGCTGTTGACAGGCCTGCTAACCGGCTGCGCCGGCACTCCTGCGGCAACTGCGCCAGGCAAGCCGGCGGCACAACGCACTGAGCCGGCGATACAAGCCGCGTGGCCGCGGACGATTACAGACGCAGCCGGAAATAAAGTTATTTTAAAAGAGCCGCCGCAAAGAATAGCGATTCTTCATTCCCTGTATCTGGAATACTTTTTTGCCCTGGGAACACCGCCAATTGCATCTATGGGTGCTTCGAAGGGAAACGCAATGAAGGCGTTGGCAGAATGGGAGACGCTTAAACCCTATGCAGGCACAGCCGCCATTATGGACTTAGGCAGTGCCCGCGAGCTGAACCTGGAGGCAATTTTAGCAGCAAATCCGGATGTTATTGTTACTTTTAAAGGTCAGGGCCATTTAGCTGAAATTTACGACCAATTAGCGCAGATTGCGCCTGTCATTCAAATTGATTTTAACGCTTCCTGGCAGGACCAGACCCTGGCCTGCGCTGAAATTGTCGGCAAAGAAGCCTTTGCCCGGGATTTCATTGCAGAAACTGAGACAATTATTGCCACTGCCAAAGATAAGTTGAGCGGCCACCATAACAAAACGATTGCCCTGTTCCGCACAGATGGGAAATCATTTATCTCACGCGGCAACAAGGAGTATTACGAAACTTTCGGAATTACCAGGCCCCGGGGCTATCCGGATGATTATCAAACCTTATCCCTGGAGGCTGTCGCTGAGATGAATCCCGATTATATTGTTTTTCAGGATTCCACTCAGGCTGCGCAGACATTTGTAAAAGCGCAGGCAGCCTCCGCCGTCTGGCTGTCCCTGAAAGCGGTGAAAAATGGACAGGTCATCTATTTTGACGATTCCCTCAATACCTTTGGACCTCTTGCCATGCGGGCTGCGGCCGACAAACTGGTACAGATATTTTCAGAGAAATAATGAAAACGGACACAGACTGTTTATATAGCCTGTGCCTGTTTTTGCTCGTTAAGAACGCTTTATCATTGACGAAAAGAGGCAAAATCCGGCTATGAAAATGACATCCAAACCGGCCCGGACGGCTCAAATAAGTAAAAAAGGCCGCCCGTGGACAGCGTGGCTCATCATCGTAACAGGACCGGGGCTGCTGGCCCTGCTCATGGCGTTTTCCATCACTGAAGGGGCGGCGGAAATTCCGCTGTCTGCGGTATGGGAGGCCCTGTTTCATTTTGACGCAAAAAATACCCGGCATTTGATTATTGTTGATCTCCGCCTGCCCCGCGTTATTGCCAGCGCCCTGGCTGGCGCTGCTCTGGCCGTAGCGGGCGCCATCATGCAGGGCACAACCCGCAATCCCCTCGCCGATTCGGGACTAATGGGCCTGAACGCCGGCGCAGGTTTTGCCCTGGCCATTTGCTTTGCCTTCTTTCCGCACCTGGGCTATCTGCAAATTATCCTGTTTTCCTTTTTGGGCGCGGCTCTGGGTGCGGCGCTGGTGGGCGGCATCGCTGCCCTGCGCCGCGGCGGCGCTACCCCAATGCGGCTGGTATTGGCGGGGGCCGCGGTCAGCGCGCTGCTGGCGGCGCTCAGCCAGGGCATTGCCCTGTATTTCAATGTCGCTCAAAATATGATGTTCTGGACGGCCGGCGGCGTGGCCGGTTCCAACTGGGAGCAAATCAAAATTATGGCGCCCTGGATACTGGGCGCGCTGTTGGGAGCCCTCGCCCTTGCCCGCTCCGTCTCCCTGCTGAGCCTTGGCCAGGATGTAGCCAAGGGACTGGGGCTGAATACGATGATGAATCAGGTGCTGTGCTTGCTGGCCGTACTGATACTGGCGGGCGCCTCCGTTGCCGTCGTGGGTGCCGTTGGCTTTGTGGGCCTGATCATTCCTCATCTGGCGCGGTATTTTGTGGGCGTCGATTACCGCCGGGTTATCCCGGCCTCGGCGGTGTTGGGCGCACTGCTCCTGGTACTGGCCGATTTGGGCGCCAGGACGCTCAACCCGCCTTTTGAAACCCCTATCGGCGCACTGATCGGGCTAATCGGCGTCCCTTTCTTTTTATATCTTGCCCGCAAGCAAAGGATGGGACTATGATGACAAACCAGCTGCAGGCAAACCAAACCTATAAAAGAAAAATTGCTGTGCGCCACACGGCCGTGATTGCCGGCTGCTCGGTGCTGCTCATACTTTCTTTCATCATCAGCATGAACACCGGCTACACAAAACTGGCGCCGCTGGATACGCTGCGTACGCTGTTCGGCGGCGGCACGGCCAGGGAAAACCTGATTCTATTCGATTTCCGGCTGCCCCGGATTGTGATTTCCATCCTGGTGGGGGCAGGGCTGGCGCTGTCCGGCTGCATCATCCAGGGCGTCGCCAAAAACGCGCTGGCCGACCCGGGCCTGCTCGGCATTAACGCCGGCGCGGGCCTGATGGTCATCATGTATGTGCTGTTCTTCGGGACCCAATCCTTGCTGTCGGTATTCACGCTGCCGTTTCTGGCACTGTTTGGCGCCGGCATAACGGCGGTGATTATCTATGCGCTGGCCTTCAAGAAAGCAGAAGGTGTAGCGCCCTTGCGCCTGATTTTAACCGGGGTGGCAGTACAGGCCGGCATTTCGTCCCTGACCACCGTGCTGGTAGTCAAGCTGGCTGACACTCAGTTTGACTTTGTAGCAACCTGGCAGGCAGGCAGTATCTGGGCAAGCAACTGGAAATTCGTGCTGGCCCTGCTGCCTTGGCTGCTGCTCCTAATTCCCTATGTATTGTTCAAATCCCGCGTGCTGGATGTGCTGAATTTGGGGGACGATGTGGCCCATAGCCTGGGCGCGGCAGTGGAGCGGGAACGGCGCAGGCTGCTTGCCGCTGCGGTCGCGCTGGCCGCCGCCTGCGTGGCGGTCAGCGGCAGCATCAGCTTTGTGGGACTAATTGCACCCCATCTGGCGCGCCGGCTGGTAGGCCCGAAGCATGGGATTTTGCTGCCCACCTGTGCGCTGACAGGAGCGGTGCTGGTTTCGGCGGCAGATACCGCAGCCCGGATGATCCTGCAGCCCGCGGAAATTCCCACCGGCATCATGGTGGCCATTATCGGCGCACCGTACTTCCTCTATCTTTTGATGAAAAGCCGCTAACGAAAGGATGATCCAATCTGAACAGCATCGCAACAGAGAATTTGTCCGTTGCCTACGAGGATAACCTGATAGTGGATGGTTTGAATATGCAGGTCCCGCAGGGAAAAATTACAACCATCATCGGTCCAAACGGCTGCGGCAAGTCCACGGTGTTAAAGGCCGCGGGGCGCATCCTGAAACCGAAAAACGGCGTGGTATATCTGAATGGGAAGGATATCCGGCACTTAACAACCAGGGAAGTAGCCAAAAAAATGGCCATTCTGCCGCAGTCGCCCCAGTCCCCGGCCGGTTTGACGGTGGGCGAACTGGTGGCCTACGGCCGCTTTCCTTACCAGCGGGGCTTAGGCAAGCTAACCCTAGAGGACCAAAAAATCATTGCCTGGGCGCTGGCGGCCACAAGGCTTACAGAGCTGGAAACCACGGCGGTGGACACCCTTTCCGGCGGGCAGCGCCAGCGGGTCTGGATCGCCATGGCCCTTGCACAGCAGACCGATTTGATTCTGCTGGATGAGCCGACTACCTATCTCGATTTGTCCTACCAGCTAGAAGTGCTGGAGCTGCTCTACCGTCTGAACCGGGAACAGGGCTGCACCATTGTAATGGTGCTCCATGACCTCAACCTTGCCGCCCGCTTTGCCGACTACATGGTGGCCATCCGCTGCGGGAGCATTGTCCGCCACGGTTCACCTGAGGAAGTAATGACCGCAGAGGTATTGCGGGATACGTTCCGCATCGACGCCCGGATCATTACAGAACCCCGCACCGGTCGGCCCACCTGCATTTCCTACGACCTGATTAAAGATAACATTCCTACATGAAAGAAGGTGCCAGATGAAAAAGATTGCAATTTACGGCAAAGGCGGTATCGGTAAATCAACCACCGTATCCAATGTGGCGGCAGCCATGGCGGCGCTGGGGCTGACCGTGCTGCAAGTCGGCTGCGACCCTAAGGCCGATTCCACCCGCACTCTGACCGGCGGGGAAAACATTGCCACCGTGCTCGATACCCTGCGGCAAAACGGCGACGCAGCGCTGGACGACCTTGTGGTCAAAAGCAGCACCGGCGTGCTGTGTGTAGAGTCAGGCGGACCGGTTCCCGGCGTGGGCTGTGCCGGACGCGGCATCATCACAGCCTTTGAAAAACTGGAGGAACTGGATGCCTACGAAGTTTACAAACCGGACGTAGTGCTGTACGACGTGCTGGGCGACGTGGTCTGCGGCGGCTTTGCCATGCCCATTCGGGGCGGCTATGCCGACGAGGTGTGCATTGTCACCTCCGGCGAGATGATGGCCCTTTACGCCGCAGCCAATATCGCCCACGCCGTCAAGAGCTTTGGCAAGCGCGGCTACGCCTCGCTGCGGGGGCTGATCCTTAACGCCAAGAACATTGCGGACGAACAGGAGCTGGTGGACAAGGCGGCGGCAGAGATCCAAACACCGGTCATTTACCGGCTGCCCCGCGATCCGTTTGTGCAGCAGGCCGAAGCGCAGGGCAAAACGGTGGTGGAGGCTTTCCCGGCTTGCCCGATGGCGGCCCATTACCAATCGCTTGCCAAACTGCTGCTGGAAGGGGGCGAAATGCGATAAACGGGTTGAAACACTTGAAACGCCTGTCGGCAGTGAAGTCCAATACAGGCATAAAATTCCTGACGCCCGCTGTTTCCCCCGGCAACCACTGCCCGATGCGCATCGCGTCGGTAAATGTGAAAAATATCAGAGGCTTGTCTTCTTTACTGGTGGGAATGCCGGAATGCACCACCCACTCGCGGCTGTTCAACCCCCGGCCGGAGGGCCCGCAGGGCGAGCTGCACTGGCTGTATGTGCTGGATGCGCAGGAGGTGGTGTTCGGCTGCCGGAACGGGTTGATCGCTGCCCTCCGGACAATGGACAAAGCCGGGGCCAAGGCCATTCTGCTGATTGTCACCTGCGTGCCGGAGCTGATTGGGGAGGACATCCAGGCAATTGTCAGGGAAGTGCAGCCGGAATTGTCTGCCCGCGTCACCTTCGTGCTGCTGGGCCAGTTCAAAAACATCAGCTATCCGCCCGGTTCGTGGAAAACGATGGAAGCGATGGGCACGCTGATGGCGGCAAAAACACCGGACTCCAGCCGTGTTAACGTGCTGGGCCGCGCTCCGGGGGAAGAACATATCCCCCTGCCGTCCCTATTGCCGGCGCTTGCCGGACAAGGCCTGGAGCTGCGCTATCTGGCACCGGGCGCCTCCCTGGAGGATTTCCAAAGCGCGTCGGACGCTGTCCTGAATTTGGTGGTTTCTCCCTTCATGCAGCCGCTGGCCGCCAGAATGGAACGGGAATTTGGCATACCCTATATTGCCCTGCATACACTATATGCTGTGGAAAGCATCGACAAGGCTTATGCCGCCCTGGCAGAACATTTCGGCCTTGCCTGGGGCGATGCCTTTGCCCAGGAACGGCAGGAGGCCCTGGCCTGGCAAAACCAGGCAGCTGCTAGGCTTAAAGGCCTCCGGTATATATTTTGTCCCCGCATTGACATTCCCCTGCCGCTGGCCGTCTATCTTACCGGGCTTGGCATGGAACCGCTGCTTTTACATTTGGAGGAATATTATCCGGAGGACAGGGACTATGCCCGGGAGCTTAACTCCCTGGGCCATAATCCCTGGGTCTGCCGGATGGTAAATGCCCAAGCCGATTTGCCGGTTTTGAAAAAGCTGGCGCCGGATTTATGCTTTGGTTACCTGCCTGCTGCCCACCAACCCATTCCCTGCGTACCGGAGCTGCTTGATTTTTACGGACAAGTGGGCTATGCCCGGACCAGTCATCTGTTAAAAAGAATCTTAGGCGTAATGAACGAAATGGACGCCGCTGGAAAAGGAGGGACCGCCTATGGGTCTGCATCGTTTTAAGCCGCTGCCTTCGGGCCGCATGGGTATTCTGTGGACACTTGCCACCATTCGTGACGCCGCCCTGGTGGAATTTGGCTGTATGGGACATATGCTTTACAGCGGTGTAACGCTCAAGCGCGCCGGCGTACATGATGCCTGCCGGCTTTACTCCACGCATATCGACGAAACGGATATCGCCCTTGGCAGTACCGAGCGGCTTAACCATACCCTCGACAATGTGATAAAACGCGATCAGCCGCGGGTAATTTTCCTTTTGCCCTCGTCGATTCCCGAGGTGATCGGAACAGATCTTCCTGCTCTCTGTGAGGAATTGCAGCCCGAATATCCTGACGTCCGCCTGCTGCCCTTCGGCTACGGCGGATTTAATATCACCCAGCACCGCGGCGTACAGGAAGCGCTGCTGCTGCTGGCCCAAACGCTGCCGGTGGAAGTACGGCCGACACCACAGCCGACGTTTAATATTATTGGCTCCTGTGCTGATCTGTTTCGCTTTCAGGCCGACGCGCTCGAGCTGGTCCGGATACTGGAGGGCACATTCGGCATCAAACCGCTGTGCGTGCTGACCTCGGCTGCGTCTGTTGCCGACATTGAGCAGATGGGCGGCGCCCATATTAACCTTGTCATCCGGCGCGAGGGTGAACCTGCAGCCAGGCATTTGCAGCAGCGCTTCGGGACCCCTTATCTTTTAGGGCGGCCCTACGGCCTTGACGGAACCAGGCGGTGGCTGGAGGAAATCGCGCAACTGGCCGGCCTGACGGCCGATTCCGCTTTCCTCAGGGCCCAGCAGGAGCTCTGCCGGCAGCAGCTTGCAGCTATTATGCCGGCCTTCGCGCACATGGTTAGAGCGCATCCGGCTGAAACCGCCCTGTCTTTAGGCGGGCACGCAGATGTGGTCAAAGGCATTCTTGCTTTTGGCTGCGGCGAACTTGCCTTTGCCAAAGGAACCTGCTGGTGCGATTGTCCCGGGATGGCCAGCGGGGATATCCCCTATTTTGCGGAGGCCGAGTGGACGCGGGCCGTCCGGGAACACAAGCAGGGTATACTTATGGCCAGCGGCGAAGCGCTGGCCTGGGCGGACCGCAATCCGGAGCTGCAAATTTCCAACCCGGACATAAAATGGCGGCTGCACCCGTATGAACCGCCCTTGATGGGTTTTCGCGGCGCTGTACAGCTGGCGAATCTGTGGATTAACGAAAATATTGAGGATTAAAGGCGTACATGTAAAAGAGCACTTGCAGTTTCTGCAGGTGCTCTTTTCACTGTTATTCAGGCTGTCCCTCAGGTCCGGGTTTGAGGCCATGGCCTTTATGCATATGGCCTTTGCTGTTAATCATGTTATCCACCCGTTGCTCCATCTTTTCCTTCATTTTGTCGGCTTTCTCCACCGTCAGTTTACCAGCCTTTACGCCTTCATCAAGCCGCTGAGTCATCTGGGCAACCAGGAAGTCTTTAAGCTCCTGTTCAGAAACGCCCTGTTCATTGGCAATAGCCACTAAGGTTTTTCCGGCCTGCCGCTCAGTTTTGAAGGTTGCGGCATCCATTTTGAGCAGTGCTAAGAGTTCGCTGTTGTCAAACGCATGCCCCCGCATATGTCCCGGTCCCATATGCATAGGCCCTTGGCCATTAATCATAGCTGCAACCCGGGCAGGCATATCGGCCTTGATTTTTTCAGCTTTTTCCGCTGTCAGCTTACCGGTTTTTACGCCTTCGTCAAGCCGCTGAGTCATCTGTTCTGTCAGGAAATTTTGGAGTGACTGTTCCGACACCCCCTGCTCTTTCGCAATAGCTGCTAAGGTTTTCCCGGCCTGCCGCTCATTTTTGAAGGTTGCGGCATCCATTTTAAGCAGTGCTAAGAGTTTGCTGTTGTCAAACGCATGCCCCCGCATATGTCCCGGTCCCATATGCATAGGCCCTTTGCCATTAATCATATCGGCAACCCGGGCAGGCATATCGGCCTTGATTTTCTCAGCTTTTTCCGCTGTCAGCTTACCTGTTTTTACGCCTTCGTCAAGCCGCTGGGTCATTTGTTCTATCAGGAAATTTTGGAGTGACTGTTCCGACACCCCCTGCTCTTTCGCAATAGCTGCCAGGGTTTTGCCCTCTTTCATGGCAGCACGAAACGCTGCTTCATCCATTTTCAGAAAAGCCAATAACTTAGTCTGGCTTTCTTTAAAACCTTTCATGCCATGCCGGTCAGGTCTGTCGGCTTTGTGGGCAATACCGCTTCTTTTGCCATTTGCTATATCTTGCTGGTCTGCAGTTACCGCCGCCATTGCGATACCATTTACCGTAATCATGGCGGCAATACCAAGGGCCACATACCATTTTTTATTCTTGTTCATATACAATCAACCATCCTCTCATCACTTTTTTTCGGGTATGATTGTATTATGAACTGCCGATTTTATAATTTCATTAGAAAAAAGCACCAAATATTATTTTTCTCTTTCAGCGGCCACAGGACACTCGCCGGCGTCATCCCTTTTGTGCCAGTTCAAAAAGACCAGCCCCCCCAGCGCCAGCAGTACGCCCCCGGTAATGAGAAACACCGGCCTGATGCCAATCCAGAAGCTGACCATACCGCCAATCAGCGGCCCGGTCATCGAGCCCAGGTGGTTGGCTGTTGTCGTCAGGCCAAATACCCGCCCCCGCGAATTCGGATCGGTGCAGGAAACGGCAATGGTATTAATAGCGGGAAAAACACCGACAACAAATAATCCATACAGGAATTGCAGTACGCTAAACTGATAAATATCGGCGGAAAAATACTGGGAAAAGCTAAACATACCGGCCCCCAGAAAGGCGATGGTCAATACTTGGGCAAACCCCCGCCGCTGGCCGATCCGTCCCCACAGCGGCGCTGCAATCGCCCCGGCAATACCGGCCAAACTATACACGATGCCGGCTGTCAGCGCAGCCCCTTCCATTGTCCCCTGCAATTCGGATATATACAGGGCAATCAGTGGCTGCAACAGCATGGCGACGGTTTGCACCGCGAACAGCAAACACAGCATTTGCACCAGCTGGCGATTGGCAAACGCTGTCTTCAAATCATCCAGCATACCGCCTTCCTGTACGGCAGTTGCGTTATTTTCCGGCTCTTTCACCAGCATCCCGGCAATAACGGTTCCCCCGAAAATAATCGCCGCAGCAATAACAAAAGAAAATCGCATACCAAAAATATGTGACAGACTCCCTCCCAGCAAGGGGCCGACAATACCGCCAATCAGCAGGGTTGTCTGCATAATTCCCAGACTGAAGCCCATATGCTCTTTGGGCGTTGACGCCGCCACGATGGCCATAGCTGCCGGCACAAACCCGCTGGCAACCCCCTGCAGCAGTCTGACAATCAATAATTCAACAGGATTTCTAACCAAATACCCTAAAAAGTAGACAAAGGCCAGGCTAAACCCTGCCCGCAGCAGCATCCGCCGCCGCCCGCTTTTATCGGCACACCGTCCCCAGTAGGGAGCCAGAAAAGCCGACACCAAAAAGGAACTGGAAAGCACCAGACCTGACCACATATTTACATTCTCCGGACTTGCGCCAATATCCAAAAGATATAAAGGCAGGAAGGGTACCAGCATGGTATAGCTGGCCCCTGACAGCATAACCGCCAAAGCCAGGGTCCAGAGATTCTTGCGCCACTTCAACTACAGGACTCCTCTCCTACTCCGTTTGCAAGCCCTGTGGGGCAGCCCGGCCATCGCGGCAGCTCCATAGGACTAATATGTTTTTTTTGTTTCAATATTGTAGCTTTTGAGTTTACGATACAAGGTACTCCGGTCCATCCCCAGCAGTTCTGCCGTGCGCGAGATATTGGAATTGCACTTTTCCAAAGCCGCTACAATTTCCGCCACCTCCGGCCTTCTGACCGTCACAGCCGCATCGGGGCCGGTGTCCTCCCGGTCATCCCAGTATTGCTTCACCACATCAACGGTGATGACCTGTTCGTTGCAAATAATAATCAGCCGCTCAAGGAAATACATTAATTCCCGGACATTGCCGGGCCAGTCATACTCCTGTAAATACCGGTATACTGCCGGTACTATTTCCACTTGTTTATTGTACTTTGCCGTAAACTGACGGACGAAATACTGTGCCAGGCAGGCAATATCGGCACTCCTTTTGCGCAGCGGCGCCAGGTTCAAGGTCAGCACTTTAAACCGGTAAAACAAATCCTGGCGAAACTGCCCTTCTTTGACCAAATCGCCCAGCTTCTTATTTGTGGCAGCAATAATCCTGACATCTATCGGAATATATTTGTCGTCACCCAGCCGCATAACCTGCCGTTCCTGCAATACTCTTAGCAGGCGGCTTTGTCCGTATTTATCCATTTCCGATATTTCATCAAGAAAAATCGTGCCACGGTGCGCCATTTCAAATAACCCCGGTTTGCCTTTTTTCGCGGCGCCGGTAAACGCTCCCTCGACATAGCCAAACAGCTCGCTTTCCAACAGATTGGCAGGCAAGGCGGCACAATTGACGGCAACAAACGGTCCGTGTTTGCGACAGCTTTCATTATGAATACTTTGCGCAAACAATTCCTTGCCTGTTCCCGATTCGCCAAAAATCAAAACCGTGGCATTATCCACCAGCGCCATCTCCCGGGCAATGCGCTTGCTTTCCTTTAGCTGCGGGGAGCTGCCGATAATATCGGTAAAACGATAGCTGGCGACAAACCGCCTGGCAAGCACCTGGTTGCGGATTTTGGCCTCAAGCTCCTGAATATGCGTAATATCCTGAAAAGTAATGATAGCGCCTGTCAGCTGGCTGTCAACAATAACAGGCGCAATATTATACGTAAGCCAAATGCTGCCTTGCTGCACGGTTTGGCCGGTAATGCGCTTCCGTTTGGCCAGACAGAGGTCCACCTCGATGCCGCTCAGCACCTGATCAATTTGCTTGCCGACAATCTCCGGTGCAGAAATTTTCAGCAAAGTTTCGGCAGCCGGATTAAAAACCTCCACCGTCTTTTGCGGATTAATACTAATAATGCCTTCCAGGGAATAATCGGCTAAAGCTTTGAATTTTTGCGCCTGTTCTTTTTCTATCTTTCTGGCCTGAATGATCTTCTCGGCTTCAGCAAAAGCCGTCCTGATGGAAAATTCCCCTGACCGGATAAGATGATGGGTCAGCCCCTGTTTGGCGGCAAGCAGCACTGTCTTGATGCCGCCTACCACAATATCGGCGTCCGATTGGGCCACTTCCGCGATCCGGGCAGGAATGTCCTCACTTGTTTCCAGGCGATAGATGGTCAGGTTGATGCCCAGTATCGCCGAAAGGCTTTCAATATCATAGACCATATTGTCAAAAGCCACCATCGCCACTTGTGGACGGTCCAAGGCGGTAATCTTTTTGGCTTCATAAAAAACCTGCGCCAAATCCTGGCCGCTGATGGGTATCTCGACAACAGGAATCTGAATCCGGGCTTTAATAATAACCCTGGCGGTACCGCCCCGGCTGATAATAACAGAAACATCCTGCTGTTCCAAGGCTTTGGCCAGACGGACCGCCCGTTTAAGCCTTGCCAGATAGATGACCACACGGTCTGCTATCCCCAGTTCATGGATGATTTTCCTGCCCTGTAAAAACAATTGTTTATCCGGAGCAATAAACGCAATTTTAACCATACAGCAACTCCTTGCCAGTATAAGTACTATGCTCATTCTAACGCAACTTTTGCAACAAAACAACAACATTTGTTGCTTTTAGTCAGCTTGCCCTGCCGGAGATGCAGCAAATTCCGGCTTGGCATAATTATTGCAAGAGAAATAGGTACAACAAACAACAATGCAAGCCGTTCCCCGTAAACCTGTAATAGAATAGCTTGATTAACTTGCTAAAAGGAGAATTGCTATGTCATCGATTTCCCCAGAAGCGCCGCTCTACATCAAGGTGCACACAGCAGACAATGTCGCCATTATTGTCAATACCGGCGGTTTGCCTGAAGGCACGGTATTTCCCTGCGGGCTTGCGCTAAAAGAACATGTACCCCAGGGCCATAAAGTGGCTTTAACCGACCTGCCTCAGGGTGAAGCCATTATCCGTTATGGCGAAATTATCGGCTATGCCGTTCGCCCGATTGCCCAGGGCAGTTGGATTGAAGAGTCGTTAGTGACCTTACCCACTCCGCCTGAATTGGAGGAATTGCCGCTGGCCACCAAAGTGCCTGCGCCGCTGCCGCCATTAGCAGGCTGTACCTTCGAAGGCTTCCGCAACGCCGACGGCAGTGCCGGCACCAAAAACCTGCTGGGCATAATCACAAGTGTTCAATGTGTCACCGGGGTTGTCAATTATGCGGTTAACAAGATCAAAACAGAGCTTTTGCCAAAATACCCTAATGTTGATGATGTTGTGGCGGTAAATCATAATTACGGCTGCGGGGTGGCCATTAATGCCCCGGAAGCCGTTGTCCCCATCCGCACAATCCGCAATCTGGCCCTGCATCCCAACTTTGGCGGCCAGGTAATGGTGGTTGGCCTGGGCTGTGAAAAACTGCTGCCCGAACAGGTGATTCCCGGCCATGACAAGTCCAGTATCCTGGTGCTGCAGGAGCAGCAGGGCTTCAGCAAAATGGTGGACGCCATTCTCGCGATGGCTGAAGCACGCTTACTGCAATTAAACCAGCGCCGGCGGGTTACCTGTCCTGTGTCTGATCTGGTCATTGGCCTGCAATGCGGCGGCAGTGACGCCTTTTCCGGCGTGACCGCCAATCCGGCGGTAGGTTATGCCGCAGACTTGCTGGTACGTGCCGGTGCAACCGTCATGTTCTCGGAAGTCACCGAGGTGCGGGATGCCATTCATTTGCTGACCCCCCGGGCGGTAAATGAGGAAGTAGGGCGCGCCCTGCTGCGCGAAATGAAGTATTATGACAACTATTTAGCCCTCGGCCAAGCCGACCGCAGCGCCAATCCGGCTCCAGGCAACAAAAAAGGCGGATTAGCCAATGTTGTTGAAAAAGCGTTGGGCTCTATTGCCAAATCAGGTTCCAGCGCCATCGACGGTGTTTTGTCGCCTGGTGAAAAAGCCAGCCAAAAAGGTCTGATTTATGCGGCCACACCGGCCAGCGATTTTGTCTGCGGTACCTTACAGCTGGCATCAGGCATCCATCTGCAGGTCTTTACCACCGGCCGCGGCACACCGTATGGCCTGGCAATGGCACCGGTAATCAAGGTAGCCACCCGCAATGCCCTGGCCGAGCAATGGCCTGACATTATGGATGTAAACGCCGGACGTATTGCTACCGGCGAAGCCACGATTGAAGAGGTGGGCTGGGAAATTTTCCGCCTGCTGCTGGAGGTTGCCAGCGGCCGCAAACAAACCTGGGCCGACCATTGGGGTATTCATAATGACCTGTGTCTGTTTAACCCCGCCCCGGTAACCTGATCCACAGCAGCGTAACAAGCAAACAATCAATAAAAGGACGTGCCGCAAACATAAAGCAGCACGTCCTTTTGGCATACAGACGGCAGCCGGCGATTATAGCCGGCTGCCGTCTTTTATTTATTGCCGATCTTACTGTGACAGCCCCCCTTCTGCCTAGAGCTTAGGCTTTTATGTCAGGGGGTATCAGTCCGGCTAAGATGTCAATAAACGATCTTTCTACATTGTTATATTCCTGCCGTTGCTTCGATACTAGGATAAATTGCCGGGAAACCTTGCTAAGGTTAAGTAAGGGGATATTCACCAATTGACCGCTCGCAATTTCCCGTGAAATACAAACCGTACTGATAAGGGCAATGCCCAGTCCTTGTTCCACCGCTCTTTTGATTGTTTCGTGGTTCCCCATTTCAAGTATCGAATTAGGTGTGACATTCTCCTGTTTTAAATAATCCTCAACCATTGACCTCATGGCAGAACCGGGGCGGGAGTGGATAAAGGTATATGGACCGACAAGTTCCTGGGGATACACTATTTTTCTTTTCGTTAAGGGATGTCCCTGGGCAGCAATTAAAGAGAGATGGTCGATTGCTACCGGAAGAAATTTTACCTCAGCTTCATTGACCCAGTTTAAGTTTTTGCCGACAATGGCCAAATCTAAAGTCCCGTTTCGTACCCGCTCCACCATTTCGTTACCATACCCGATATGAACCGATAATTCAACTTTGGGGTAGGTTTCTTTAAACTGCTTCAGGATAGGAGGGAGAATAAAGTTGCCGGCAAGGGTGGAGGCTCCAAGAACCAGCTTACCTTCTGACTGCCTGTGCAATTCCTTAAACTTATCGGGAATGGCATCAATCAGCGCAAGTATTTCTTTCGCCCATTTATAAAGGGAAAGCCCTTCTGCCGTAATGGAAAAAGACCTCCCGCTCCGGATGAAAAGCAAAACAGCATAGTACTTTTCTAAAGCAGCTATTTGCTGGCTCACTGAGGCCTGGGCCATATACAGGCGGTCAGCCGCCCGGTGAAACGACTTATCTTCCACTACTGCACAAAAAGTTCGGAGCTGCTGAATCGTCATAGTGCCTCCTTGATAATATTCACCTTATCATTTTGGTTAATTATTATGCATGGTTTAGCTATAATCCTTCAGTTAAAATTAAATTAATCAGAAAAAAGCTGCCTCCTGCGTTTTGTGCCACCCATGAATAAGCGCAGAGCATGCCAGAAAGCTTGGACAGGAGGAAGATAACTTGAAACGTAAGGCCATACTTGTCAGCATAGATGGATTAGGTGACAGACCGATACACGAACTAGGGGAACTCACGCCACTCGAAGCTGCTGCAACCCCTACATTGGACAGAATCGCCAGTGAAGGCTTGACCGGTTTGGTTGACCCGTACGCTCCAGGCATACCGTGCGGGACTGATGTGGGACATTTATGCATGCTGGGGTATGACCCCAACGAAGTGTACTCCGGCCGGGGACCCATTGAGGCATTAGGTGCCGGACTCGAAATATTCCCCGGGGATGTCGCCTTTCGCTGCAATTTTGCGACAGTAGACCAGGATGGTAAAGTAAGCGACAGACGCGCAGGCAGAATCAGGGACGGAGTAGCTGAATTAGCGCGTCTTTTGGATAACATTTCCCTGAACGAAGATATCATTGCTAATTTTGCGCCAGCTACCGATCACAGAGCAGTACTGGTATTAAGGGGAAAGGGCCTGTCGCCCCAGGTGTCGGATTCCGATCCGGGCGGAAATAACGAAGGCATGGCGATGCAAAAGGTACAACCGCTTGATAAAACCGATGCGGCGATAAGGACGGCACAGGCCGTGGAGCAATATCTTGCCATTGCCAGGGAGGTGCTTGGTAAACATCCGCTTAACCGGCAACGGATTATGTCAGGACAGCTTCCGGCAAACGCCATCCTAACCCGGGGTGCGGGTATTGTCACTTACTGTACCCCGCTGAGGGAGCGCTTTAAAGGACTCCGGTGCGCAGCCGTATCAGGTGAAGCAACCGTGCAGGCAATAGCCAAAATGGCAGGCATGCAAAACTATACCCATCCGGGCATCACCGGCTCGTATGATTTTAACGGCAAACTCAAAGCGGCTGCGGTACTTGAGCTGCTGGCGGATAACGATCTGGTACTGGTACATATAAAAGCTACGGATTTAGCCGGACACGACGGCCGGTGGGACCAGAAAAAAAACATCATTGAGCAAATCGATACAATGGTCGGACAGATCAAGGCAAATATCCCGCCAGATACCCTTATTGCCATAACCGCCGATCATTCCACTCCCTGCGCAGTAAAGGAGCATAGCGGCGACCCGGTGCCGGCAGTAATTTGGGGCAAAGGGGTCAGGGCGGATAAACAAGTAACCTATGGTGAAACGTCCTGTTCTCACGGTGGATTAGGCAGAATTACCGGCAACAATTATTTTCACATATTAATTGATCTCATGGGATTCTCACAAAAATTTGGTGCTTGATTGCGTCACGCAAGCTGAATGCCAGAAAGGAGGCAGCAAAATAGCGACGCAACAAAACAGAAAGGAGCTTGTGTAATGTCTCAAGAAAAAACAGGAAAAGTTTCCGGCGATTCGCCCGAAAAAAAGCCGGGACAGGTTGAGCGATTAATGAAAAAGTGGGGAATTCCCCTCGCCATTGCGGTGTTTCTCTTCTTGCTGCTTATGCCCACACCGGAAGGTCTGGGGCTGGCGGCACAGCGTTCATTAGCTGTTTTTACAGCTGCTCTGATCCTTTGGGTAACAACACCTATTCCGATTTACCTTACCTCGATGTTAGCGATTTTACTGCTGCCATTGATAGGAGCCGTCAAGGACCAGAAGGATGCCTTTGGCATGCTGGGCAATGACGTTATCTGGCTTATGGTGTCGGCATTTGTTCTCACCTCTGCTATTGTTAAGTCCCAGTTGGGAAGAAGGTTTGCATTATGGATGATAACCAAGTTCGGAAAAACACCCAAGATGACATTATTTACGCTGATCGTCATCAACTTTGTACTCGCCTTCTTTGTTCCGTCCACAACGGCCCGGGCCACACTGATGGTTCCTATTTGCCTTATTTTACTGGAGGTTTACAAGGCCATTCCCGGTGAGAGCAATCTGGGCCGGGTTATGATGCTTCAGGGTTTACAGGCAGATGCTTTGGCCACCTCGGGAGTTATGACGGCTACGGCTGGCAACATTATTGCCGTCGGATTTATTAACTCGCAGGCCGGGGGAAACATCGGCTATATGCAGTGGCTGCTGGCCTCTATGCCAACAGCAATTATCACCATGATCATTGTCTTTTTCCTCGGACTCAAAATTTTCTCAATTAAGGATGAATTTAATTTTGAAAAAGCTATCGGCACACTGGAGGAAGAACTAAGAAAGCTCGGCTCCTTCTCCCTTGCAGAGAAAAAAGCCATGGTTATCTTCTTGTTGACAGTGGTGCTATGGGCAACAGGAGATTATCATAAGCACTGGGTCGGCTATGAAATCAGTACCGAGCAGACTGCTGTTCTGGCCGCACTGCTCTGTCTCCTGCCCAAGCTGGGACTGCTTACCTGGAAAGAAGCCAACATCAAGTGGGATTTGATGATTTTTGCTGCCGGTGCCTACGCGGTTGGCGGCGCCCTGGACAAATCCAAGGGTGCGGAATGGTTGATAACGCAACTGGTTAACGGGCTCGGACTACAAAATATGAGCCATTTCTGGGTCTATGTCATTGTGGTATTCATCAGCATGTACAGCCATCTTATCTTTACCAGCAAGACGGTAAGGGTAACTATTCTGATACCGGCATTCATCACCCTGGCCAAAACGCTGGGCATGAACCCGGTAGCGCTTGCTCTGGCTTCGGCCATGACTATGACCTATACGATTACGCTGCCGCCCCATTCCAAGGTAAACACCTTATATTTCGGAACCGGTTATTTTTCCGTGCTGGACCAGGTGAAATACGCGGTTGTCACTTGTTTTGTGGGTGCTGTTATTATTAGTTTGGCGATATTTACCTGGTTTAAAATTATCGGTATTGCATAACAGCCTAAAATAAAAAAACGGCAACCGGCTATCAAATGGATAGACCGGCTGCCGTTTTTTATTTTATCGGCATTTTTTACTGGGGCACCTGCCTGGCGGACTATAACAGTTCCTGCCGCAGTTCAGCGGCTGACTTGGGTGAGAGCCAGCCAAAAGGAATGTCAAATACCGTGTAAGCTCCCCGGCCACCGTGCTGGGCCAGCCGGAATACGGCCCGGGCATAAGCCACCAGGACACTGGCGGTAAACTCGGGATTGCTGTCAAGCTTCAGGGCAAATTCCATCACATGGTTGACATCAGGGCTGGTTTGGCCGGTACGAAAGACAAAGCCCCCATGGGGAGTGCCGGCATGACTGGCCTCAAACTCCTGCTCTGATACAAAAGAAACATGGGTTTCATAGTCGGAAAAATAATGCGGCATGGTTTTGATTGCCGTTTCAATAGCCGCGAGATCGGCCCCGGGTTCGGCAACGACATAGCAATCGCGGACATGCACCTCATGTGCATTTACCGGCGGCAAGGTGCCGGAACGTACGCCGGAAATAGCTTCCTGTTTGGGAACCGTATACTGTTTTGCAGTTTTAACTCCCGGAATGCGGCGAACTGCATCCGAGTGTCCCTGGCTAACGCCTTTGCCCCAGAACGTATAATCAGTTCCCTGCGGCAAAACCGCCCCTGCCAGCAAACGGTTAAGCGAGAAAAGGCCCGGATCCCAGCCAACCGAGATGGCGGCAGCTTTGCCTGAAGCCTTGGCACTTTGCTCCATGGCCGCATAATAGGCGGGAATTTTGGCATGGGTATCAAAACTGTCAACAGTATTGAACAAGGACGAGAACCGGGGACCTTGTTCAATAAGGTCGGTGGCCGAACCACCGCAAAGCAGCATAACATCAATTTTGTCCCGGTATGCTTCGGCTTCGTCCACCAGCAGCGCCGGTACACCGCTCAGGGTTTTCTCCAGACGGCGCCGGGAAAACACGGCCACCAGTTCCATGTCGGTATTTTGCTGAACTGCCAGTTCTGCACCTTTTCCCAGATTGCCATAGCCGACAATTCCAATACGTATCTTCTGACTCATCGTTACCTCCTGATATGGCTATAATTATGTCTGCTTATAAAGTAGACTTAGCTTCAGGCAGGGTTGTAACCCCAGCCGAAGGTTAGCTGCCCAGCTTCCAGGTACTTAACCGCTCACCCTTGCCTGCAGGGGCATAACCTCCCTTACAGCAACCAAGAGTCTTTGAGCAGGTTAGTCTCAGGATAAAGAGCAAAAGTTTGCAGTACATAGCTGCCGCTGTTAAGAATTAGTATATTTCGACACCAAACGGCCAATACCTTCTTTTTTGTACAAATGTTAACCTCCGGCCACAAAGGAGAAGCCACGTGCCATGGAGAATTATCATCATAGGATTTGCAGCAGTCGGCATTGTGCGCGTTATTAGCACCCTGTCAAATCCGGAATCTGAAGAAAGAGGTTGTTATGAAACTAATATCATGGAATGTAAATGGCCTTAGGGCCTGTCTCGGTAAAGGGTTTGAAGATTTTTTTCATACCATTCAGGCCGATATTTTCTGTGTTCAGGAAACCAAGATGCAGCAAAGCCAGTCTGAGCTGGTGCTGCCCGGCTATGAGGAATACTGGAACAGCGCGATAAAAAAAGGCTACTCCGGCACCGCCATTTTTACCCGGTTAAAACCGTTGTCGGTTGCCTATGGCATGAATATGGAGGAGCATGATCAGGAAGGCCGGATTATTACCCTGGAATTTGAAGAGTTCTATCTGGTCAATGTCTATACTCCCAATTCCCAGCGCGAGCTTATGCGCCTCAGTTACCGGACGCAGTGGGAAGATGATTTCAGGGCCTACCTCCTGCGCCTTGATCAACTGAAGCCTGTCATTATGTGTGGCGATCTCAATGTCGCCCACCAGGAAATCGACATTAAAAATCCCAAGTCCAACCGCAAAAACGCCGGTTTTACCGACGAAGAAAGAGAAAAAATGACCTGTCTGTTACAGGCCGGCTTCACCGATACCTTCCGCCTTTTATATCCTGACAAAGAAAATGCCTATACCTGGTGGTCTTATATGATGAATGCGAGAGCACGCAATATCGGCTGGCGTATTGACTATTTTGTCGTCTCCAGCCGGCTAAAGGATTCGGTAAAAGAGGCTGTCATTTATCCTGACATCATGGGCAGCGACCATTGCCCTGTCGGACTGGAGATATTTTAGCATAAGGAAAGGGCGCTGATAGTTCAGCGCCCCTTTATTATTGCGATTTAGTCCGGTTTGGCGTGCCGCCTATTTTCGCTATGCCTACTCGCTGTATTCCGGCGAGTATTCCAGCAGCTTGGTCTTGGGTTGATTGGCATCCAGCAGCCTAAATAACGCATTAAAATCGGTATTGTCATATATCGGTATACGTCTGAGCAAATACACATTGTCCCTGCCGGGTTTGTTCAGGCCGGGCAGTACGGTAAAAGCCGCCTGATACCCGGCTGCAGCCACCGCTTCCCAGGCAGCAAGATCATAGGAGCCATAAGGATAGGAGAATACGTCCACATCCTTGGCGGCGGCTTTTTTCAGCAGCTTCTTGATGTCTTTGGTCTCCCGCACCAGCTCTGGTCCTGTTAAAACCGTCATATCACGATGGGTCACCGAATGACCGCCAAAACTGATACCGGCAGCCGACATTTCCCCAATCTGCCGGCTTGAGAGCCGCTCTTCCCTGTCAATATTGACCCCGACCATAAAAATTACCGCACTAAAATCAAATTGCTTTAATATCGGAAATGCGTTGGTATAATTATCTTCATAACCGTCGTCAAGGGTAATAAGCACCGGCTTCTCCGGCAGCACCACCGGCTCTTGCTTCATATAGGCTAATAGCTGCCCAGGTGAAATGGTCTGAAAGCCGGCATGTTTCAACAATGCCAGCTGGCGTTCAAATTCCGCCGGTGTCACTGTCAGACGGGGCAGGTCGCGCTTGTCCTCACTTACATGATGATACAGCAGCACCGGTATACCATTTTGATACTGTGCCGCCGCAGTATTTGCAGCCATAGAGATGACCAGTACCGCCAATAAACAAATCCACTGTCGCCAGGCTAACAAGCCATCACCCCTCTCTCTTCTTCACTGTATCCGAATGGGAACCCTGAGCCGGCGGAATCCGTTTGTAGGGTAATTTAATCAGTATTTCTTCAGCAAGGTCCTTAAAGATTACCTCCGGGCTTGTTTGGATACTCTCCCCTTCCACGGAATTTTTATTTGCCTTCATTATATCATATTGTTTTGTTGCCGCCGAGTACGCGTAGCATTTTATTGTTATATCTGATTGAACATAGGTATCGTCAAGCCTATGGGAATAAAACCGCTGCTGCCTGGCGCGGTCCAGCTCAACAACCACGACAATATCGGCCGACAGCGCGTCGGCAACGGCTGACAGGATTGTTTCGTCAGATAATCTTGCCTGCTTATTCTCCGTCAGCAGGCTTTGCGCGGCCTCGGCCGTCATGTCGGCAGGCAGCAAGGTATAATAAGGATATTTAAAAGGCTTTTTTATGGTGTCCTGCAGGATTTGAATATCCTGCTGCGGGTGATAATCAGCCGTATTCATGGGCGGCATAACCGCTACCCTGAGCGGGGTTATCGCATACCCGGCTGAAGCTGTGGTGGAAAAATAAGCAAGCAAAAGCAAGAACACTATTTTTTTAACCAGCCCTCCGGCCCGTACATCCATTCTGTCACCCCATTATTTATCCTTAGTACGTGAAGCCACCGCCTGCCGCTGCAGGCGGTGGTTAATTACTATTGAAACGGCTCATAACGTATTTCCCAGGTTAATGTTCCCTTACGGCGCGAATCCTGAAAAATACGCCGTTCACGCATACTGTAGCCGGTTACGGAAATTTCCACAGCCCGTCGCTCAGGTGAAAACTGTTTATCCTTGGTACCAGGGTAAATGGTTTCAACCTCACCATTTTCCCAGACAATCCTGATACTTGATTTTTGGGCCTGCTCCCCTGTGGCCTGAAAATTGACAATCGATATATTTTGGGCAGCTTTTCCGGCAATGGCTTGACGCAGCTCCACCTTACCTTCAAAAGGCACCTCGGTTCCGCTAAGAATTAATAAGGGCGGCAAAGGTGTAATGTTAATTATATCAGCAGGAACAGTGGTGTCTGCTGATTTCTGCTCAGGAGGAGTACCCTTTTCCATCCCTGTAAAAACTAGATAACCAATCATGCCGGCCACCAGCATAGTCAGGGCGCCAGCCACAAAGCTTTTCCACGAATTTACCATAAATACCCCCAGTCCCTAAAAATAATAGTAGTGCCTATGTATAGTATAATACGCCCGGAAATGGCATTTGCAAAGTCCATGGAACAATTTTTCTGCATATTTTTTTTCGCGAATGCTTATATTAATCTCGCAATAGCAAGTCATCCTGCAGGTTTGACTAACCTCCTGCCAATCATCATAGCTGGCATTTACATACTCACTGCTTTTCGGCCCAAAACCGCCGCAACAGAATCAGGAAATGCGCGTACTGCATACATTTGCTTTCTCTCTGAATATTGTAAACAAATCAATATTTTCTAATATAATTTTCTGTCAGTTCTTGTAGTTTTTACGGAATGCTTGTCTATAATGAGAATTGAATTATGAAGCCTTAATGCCGGCTTGTGATTCGAAAATTCAAAGAGTGGAGGTTACTTAATGGAATCTAAAATTGTAGCAGGCCTTTTAGTCTACAAACTCAACATGATTCAAACAGTTGCTTTAGCCCTCGTAATGTACTTTATCGGTAATTTTATCAGACATCGCGTGCCTCTGTTTATGCGTCTTAGCATACCAGGACCTGTTATCGGCGGTTTGATCTTCGCTGCACTGTCCACCTTCCTGCGTACCCAGGGGATCCTCGGGTTTGAACTGGATGGCACAATGCAAACAGCCCTTATGATTATGTTCTTTTGTACAATTGGTATGGGTGCCAGTTTAACACTGCTTAAAAAAGGCGGCATGCCTTTAATTATCTTTTTCCTGTTAGCGGTTGTACTGGCAGTAGCGCAAAACGTTCTCGGCATTGCGCTGGCCAAGCTTACCGGTATTGATCCTCTCTTAGGCATTATCAGTGGTGCGGTAACCCTGATGGGCGGCTTGGGAACCGGCGGCGCCTTTGGACCGCTCTTTGAAGAGTGGGGTGTACAAGGTGCTACCACTGCTGCTATCGCCTGCGCAACCTTCGGTATGGTTGCCGGCAGCTTGATGGGCGGACCATTCGGTGAATGGCTGATTAAAAAGAACAACATCCCTACACCTAAGCTGCATGGTGCTCCTACAGACGGAGACGACAGCCTGCTTGTGGAAGAAGAAGAAACCTTCAGCGGCGAAACCTTAATGCAAACTCTTGGCTGGGTAATCTTTGCCATGGGTATTGGTTCCATTATCAGCTTCTATCTGACCAAAGCCGGCATTACGCTGCCTGCCTATATCGGTGCCATGATTGCGGCTGCATTCGTCCGTAATATTGGTGATTTTTCCAAGTCTTACAAAATCAACGGCCGTGCGCTTGAAGTTATTTCCGACATTTCACTGGCCGTCTATCTGACAATGGCAATCAATGGTCTTAAATTGTGGGAACTCGTTAACCTGGCGCTTCCTCTGTTGACCATTTTGGTTGGTCAGATTATCCTGATGGCTATCTTCTGCTGGCTGGTAGTTTACTATGTCATGGGCCGCACCTACAGTGCCGTACACCTGTCTGTCGGCATGGTTGGTTTCGGTATGGGCGCTACTCCCAATGCGTTGGTAAACATGGCTGCAATAACCGAAAAATACGGTCCTTCGCCCCGGGCGCTTATGATCGTATCCTTGGTAGGAGCCTTCTTGATCGACTTTGCCAATGCGCTGATTATCACCGGCATGGCCGGAATGTTCCGATAAGGAATAAAAAAGGAATAAAACCCCAAAGGGCAGAGTCATTAGACTCTGTCCTTTTTATTTACCCTGCATGCTGCCGTAGTCTACTTTATACCAGAGGTTATCCACCAGCTGCCATTCTTGCTTATGGTTGGTTTTGTTGGTGCCTAGTACGGGATGGGTTACTACCAGTTCAAGCGCGGCCCGGGCTTTGTCGTCATATAGCTCAACTTCCTGTACCGATACGTTGATCTGATAAACAGTACCGGCATCACGCAGCTGCCGGTACTCGGGCAAACTGGGTTTTGGCACATCTCTAAAATATGACAGTCTGTACATCGTATCATAATCCCGCTCCACAAAAGCCCGGCAATACTCCTCTACCCGCTCCTTGAGCGCTTGATAAGCTGCCAGACGCTGCCGGGATTCCTGCATAGTTTTATGGCTGAGCTGTGATTGTAAGTAACCGTCCGTAATTGCTTGCCCGGAACCGGCCAACAAAATAAACACAATAATCCCGGCGACAGGCAGCACTCCCCGTAACTCCCGGCAGGTTTTCTTAAAAATTTTCATACTACACCTCCACTATTGATTTAGGCAGTGTCAAAGCTGATTTTATCAAAGAAAATTCCCATTAAATTAAATTGAATGTCACTATCTACTGATTTTTCAAATTATTATAAATCAATTTTATTTCTTTTTTTGTCGTTTTTAGTAGTTTAAATAGTATAATAATAATAATGGTATAATTATGGAATTTTATATTATTCGGAGGTGTCAATTGTGGCAAATAATGCACCCATTGGAGTTTTTGACTCCGGTATTGGCGGACTTACGGTAGTAAAAGAAGTTATTAACTTAATGCCTAACGAAAACATTGTTTATTTCGGTGATACCGGCCGTACTCCCTACGGTCCCCGGCCGGTGGAACAAATCATCGAATTTACCAATCAAATTCTGGATTTTCTTAATGGCCAGGGCGTTAAAATGGCAATTATGGCATGTAATACGATAACCATGTGGACATTGGAACAAGCCCTCAGCCGGTATTCATTTCCCATCGTCGGCATGAATACCGGCGAACAATTAGCACTGGCGGCTACCAAAAGCAAGCATATCGGTATTGCCGCCACACAAGCTACCATTAACAGCGGCAAGCATGCCCAGCGGCTTACAGCAGTGGATGCAAGCGCCAAAGTATTTCCCCAGGCCTGCCCGCCACTTTGTCCCATGGTGGAAAGCGAAATATTGGAGGGAGCCGAAGCCGAGGCGGCCTGCCGCGAATACTTACTGCCAATGAAAGAGGCGGGTGTGGATACAGTAGTTCTGGCCTGCACGCACTATCCCTTCCTCTTAGCGCCCATTAAACATATCCTGGGGCCTGAGGTTACCGTCATTGACCCGGCTAAACAAACGGCCC
This sequence comes from Sporomusa sp. GT1, assembly GCF_014634905.1. Taxonomy (NCBI): domain Bacteria; kingdom Bacillati; phylum Bacillota; class Negativicutes; order Selenomonadales; family Sporomusaceae; genus Sporomusa; species Sporomusa sp. GT1. The sequence continues at coordinate 116,970 of NZ_BMBX01000007.1, forward strand.
TTGATGCTCAACAGGTTCTGAAAGACATGGATTTATTGGCAGATCCCAGCCAGCAGGCAGTACGCCGTTTCTGCTTCTCAGCCGACCCGGCAAGAGCCAAACGCCTGGCAGAAAGCATTATCGACGCACCGCTGCATAATTTTGAACAGGTTAATATTCTGGAATAATCCCAAAAAGGCAAGCCCGAAAACAGGGCTTGCCTTTTTTTAACTGCCGGTTATTATGGTGACCAGCTCGGGGTTGACTTGCATGACGCCCCCTTGTACCATAAGCTGCTGCTCTCCCTCCCCGGTAAGCAGCCTGACCGGCCTGGAGTCAAGCAGGGTAATGAGGGGAGCGTGGCCGGGAAGGACGCCTATTTCGCCGGTAGTGGCCCTGGCAATAACCATGCGAACCTGACCTGCGAATAATTTGCCTTCAGGGGTGATAATTTCTACGCGCAGTGTCTTGCTCACTGCCCTTTCCCCCTCATGGCTGCTGCTTTTTCCGCCACCTCGTCAATGGTTCCGACCATATAAAAGGCATTCTCCGGCAGTTCGTCATAGTTGCCGCTTAATATTTCCCTGAAGCCCCGCACCGTTTCTTTAAGCGGCACGTATTTGCCGGCAGTACCGGTAAAGGCTTCGGCCACGAAAAACGGTTGGCTGAGAAAACGCTGAATTTTTCTGGCCCTGCCGACAACCACCTTATCTTCTTCTGATAATTCCTCCATCCCCAGGATGGCGATAATGTCTTGCAGTTCTTTATATCTTTGCAGAATTTCCTGAACGGCACGAGCAGTCTGATAATGTTCATCCCCGATAATAAACGGGTCAAGTATGCGGGAGGTGGAATCCAGTGGATCCACTGCCGGATAGATGCCCAGTTCGGCAATTTGCCTTGACAATACGGTGGTGGCGTCAAGATGGGCAAAGGTAGCCGCCGGCGCCGGGTCTGTCAGGTCATCGGCCGGCACATAGACGGCCTGCACCGAGGTTACCGAACCCTGCTTTGTCGAGGTTATCCGCTCCTGCAGGGTGCCGACATCAGTGCCAAGGGTAGGCTGGTAGCCTACTGCCGAAGGCATTCGTCCCAAAAGTGCCGAAACCTCAGAGCCGGCCTGAATGAAGCGGAATATATTATCAATGAATAAGAGCACATCCTGCCCGGCTACATCGCGAAAATACTCCGCCATAGTCAGGCCGGTCAGACCTACCCGCATCCTGGCTCCCGGCGGTTCATTCATCTGTCCGTACACCAGGGCCGTCTTGCTGATAACGCCTGACTCCATCATCTCCCGCCAAAGTTCATTGCCTTCGCGGGTCCGCTCTCCCACACCGGCAAAAACCGAGAAGCCCCCATGCTCGGTGGCAATATTGCGGATAAGTTCCATAATCAAAACCGTCTTGCCGACCCCGGCCCCGCCGAACAGGCCAATCTTGCCCCCGCGCGCATAGGGTGCAATCAAGTCAACCACTTTGATGCCGGTTTCCAGTATCTCGGTAGCTGTCTCCTGTTCGACAAACGCCGGTGCCGGACGGTGAATGGGCCAATATTCACTGGCGACTACCGGTGCGGGATTGTTGTCCACCGTCTCGCCCAGCACGTTAAATATTCTGCCAAGCGTCCCTTCTCCCACAGGTATAGTAATGGGTGAACCGGTATCAACGGCCGTCATGCCGCGTACCAGCCCGTCGGTTGACGACATGGCCACACAGCGAACCATATTATCACCCAAATGCTGCATGACCTCTACCGTCAGATGAATATCATACCCGGCGGCTTTCCCGGTGACTGTTACTGCATTATTGACAGCCGGCAACTGCTCCTGCGGAAATTCAATATCGACTACAGGCCCAATTACCTGTTTTACCTGCCCGCTAGCCATGTACTCCCTCCTCTTACCGCAGCGCCTCCGAACCACCTACAATCTCCGATATCTCCCTGGTGATGTTGGCCTGACGGACTTTGTTGTACTCAAGCACCAGTTGACCTATGAGTTCCTGGGCATTGTCGGTAGCCAGGCTCATAGCATTTAACCGTGACGCCACTTCGCTGGCCGCCGCATGGATAAGCCCCCGGAAGATGGCAGCCTCCAGCCATTTGACGGCAACCTCTGCCAGCACACTGTCAAATGACGGCTCATAGATTTGCGCTTGTTTCCGGCACGGTAAAGTTTCCGCTATGCGGATAGGCAGGAGGTGTTCCACCACCACCTGCTGGTTGCCTGACGAGCAAAACTTTGTATACACCAGGTACACCTTGTCATAGGTTCCGCTGCCAAACAACTCTGTAATAACTGCACCAATATCTACGGCGTGCTGATACCGGGGCTTTTCTGAAATACCGATATAGGACTTGTCAATCGCCACCTGGCGGCGTCCAAAATAATCCTTTACTTTCCGTCCCACAACCACCAGGCCCACACGGCTTTCGCCGCCAATATGGCGCACTAGCGCTTTAACCAGGTTGCTGCCATAGGAGCCTGCCAGACCTTTATCGGCGCCAATTACCAGATACCCGGTACGCAGTACTTCCCGTTCGGCAAACAAGCCGCCCGGCAACTCTTCGCCGCTGGTTACCAGCGCGGCGATAGCTGTCTCCAGCTCCTGACAATAGGGCAGGCTGTCTTTTACCCGCTCCTGCGCCTTGCGCAGGCGCACTGCGGCAACCATTTTCATGGCCTGGGTTATTTTCTGGATATTCTTAACCCCTTTGATGCGGCGGCGCAAATCTAATGCATTAGGCATAAGCTCACCTCGCCATAAAGGAGTCTTTAAACTGCTTGATGGTGGTTTTCAGGCGCTCCTCAATGGCCGGCTCCAGGCATTTCTTCTCTTTAATTCCGCCGCTAATCTCCGGATAGGCACGGATATACTGCAGAAATTCCTGCTCAAACTTACTCACCTGGGAAACAGGTATATCATCTAAGTGCCCATTGACACCAAGATAGACGGCGATGACCTGTTCCTCAATGGGCATAGGCTTATATTGCGGCTGCTTGAGCAGTTCGGTCATGCGTTTGCCCCGTTCCAGCAAATCTTTCGTGCCTTTATCCAAATCAGAACCAAACTGGGCAAACGCCGCCAATTCCCGGTACTGCGCCAAATCCAGACGCAAGCGCCCGGCCACTTGCTTGGTAGCCTTTACCTGGGCCGAGCCGCCTACCCGCGACACCGACAGCCCCACATTGATGGCCGGTCGCGTACCGGCGTAAAACAGCTCGCTTTCCAGAATAATCTGCCCATCGGTAATGGATATTACATTTGTCGGGATATAAGCCGCCACGTCGCCGGCCAGGGTTTCAATGACAGGCAGCGCGGTAAGCGAGCCCCCGCCCAGTTCTGATGATAATTTGGCCGCCCGCTCCAGCAGCCGGGAATGCAGATAAAAAACATCGCCCGGATAGGCTTCCCGCCCTGGCGGACGCCTGAGCAGCAAAGACATGGCCCGGTAGGCTGCCGCATGTTTGGATAAATCGTCATAAACACAGAGTACGTGCCGCCCCTGGTGCATAAAGTGCTCACCCATGGCTACACCGGTATAGGGTGCCAGATATTGCAGCGGCGCACTGTCAGAAGCCGTCGCCACCACTACGATGGTATGCTCCATCGCCCCATGCTCTTCCAGCGTCTTTACCACCCGGGCTACGGTAGAAGCTTTTTGCCCAATGGCGACATAGATACAAATGACATCCTCACCCTTTTGGTTCAGGATGGTATCAACAGCGATAGCCGTTTTCCCGGTACCCCGGTCACCAATGATCAGCTCCCTTTGCCCCCGCCCAATGGGCACCATACAATCAATGGCTTTAATTCCTGTCTGCAACGGCTCTTTGACCGGCTGCCTGTCGGCAATACCGGGAGCCCGCCACTCAATCGGCCTGGTCGAGTCAGTATCGATCACTCCCCGCCCGTCAATGGGGCGTCCCAGTGCATCGACAACCCTGCCGATAAGGGCTTCTCCCACCGGCACTTCCATAATCCTGTCGGTGCGCCGCACTCTGCAGCCTTCCTGTACACTAACCTCATCGCCTAACAGCACTGCGCCGACATTGTCCTCTTCCAGGTTTAACGCCATACCGTAAACGCCGTCACCAAATTCCAGGAGTTCTCCGGCCATAACCTTGTCCAAGCCATGCAACCGGGCAATACCGTCACCAACCTCAATTACCATCCCAATTTCATCCACATTGCTTTCAATCTGGTATTGCTTGATTTGCTCCTGAATGATTGCCGATATTTCCTCAGGCCGTATTTTCACAGTGAGTTAGTCACCTCACTTCCTCAAACTATTTGTTTAACATATGCCTTTTTAAATTCGCCAGTTTGGCTGCCACACTGTTATCAATACGTCTATCACCAATTTGAATGATTAGTCCGCCTAAAATCCGTTGATCCACTTGCAGATAGACTTCAATGTTTTTTCCTGTGACATGGGCCAGCTGTGTTGCCAGCTGCTCCTTATCCTGCTCGGCCAGCGGCATTGCCGTTATGATTTGCACTTCCAGAATATTGCTGGCCTGCTTCACCAGCAGCCGGTAAGACTTAATGATCTCCGGCAGCACCGCGGTGCGCCGCTTATCGATTATATGGCATAAGAAGTTTTGGACAAAGCCGGATACCGTGTCACCAAAAAGGCGCGTAACAGTCTCCTTTTTGTCAGCCGCCGGCACACCGGGATTGCTAAAGAAGCTGCGAACCTCCGCCTCGGCAAAAACCCCTTCCACTATGGTGAGCTCTGCCTCAACCTCATGAAGATTCTGCCACTCCCGGGCCAGCCGGAATATCGCCTGAGCATACCGCCTTGCTAACCGCAGCTTCATGCCAGTTCACCATACTTTTCTTTAGTAAAGTCCTTGATAAAGCTTTGCACCAGGCGGGTATTGGTTTCAGCATCCAGGTTTTTCTCGATAATTCTCTCCGCAGCGGCCACTGCCAGGCTGGCGACTTCAACCCGCAGCCGGTTCATCGCCTGCTGATAATCGCGCTCAATCTCCTCCTGCGTTTCTTTTAAGAGACGCGCGTGTTCTTCTCTGGCTTGCTGGAGCATGGCTTCTTTAGACCTTTCCCCCAAGGCAATAGCCTCATCAATGATGGCTCTGGCCTGAACGCGAGCTGCGGCAATCTGCTCCTGGCTCTCTTTTTTCATGGTATTTGCCAGGGTTCGCTCCTGTTCGGCCTCATCCAGGCTTCTGGCAATGCGGCTTTTTCGTTCTTCCAAAGCTGTCAGGATCGGCTTGTAGGCAAGTTTGGTTAAAATAGCCACAAGTATCAGAAAGTTGATAATCTGAGCCGCCAAAGTAGCATTCATTTCAATCAATTTATATCCCCCCTCCACCATGGGAGCCGGCATCTGGCTTACCTGTCAGACACCTCTTGCTGTTCAATTTTTAAAGCAGACTTGGCTTCAGATGGGGTAATAACCCCACCTGAAGGTTAGTCGCCTTATCTTAACCTGAGATTGAACTGTAGCCGCGCTCCTATCTCTTGGAATTAATGCTGCTTGCAGCAGCTAAGAGCAGGCTGGTTACTGGACAAAAGGATTGCTGAATACCAGTACAATGGCGATAACGGCTGCAATAATCGGAATAGATTCAATCAAACCAACGGAAATGAGCATAGTTACCATAATGGAGTTTTTGGCCTCCGGTTGACGGGCAATACTTTCAACGGCTTTAGCCGTCACATGGCCATCCCCCATTGCCGCTCCAAAGGCCGCCAAACCCACAACCAAAGCTGCGGCAATAACCGAAGCCGCAATGATAATTGCCTGTTCCACTTTCACCCCTCCTTTTCTTCGATATGATGTACTTCCAGGGAATTACTCAGATATGACATCGACAGCATAGTAAATATCAGTGCTTGAATGATACCGACAAAGACACTGAAAGCCAGCCATACTGTCGGTACAAAGTAAGGTACCAGAATACCCAGAATGATAATCAGGATTTCTCCTGCCAGAATGTTGCCAAAGAGACGGAATGAAAGCGTTACCGGTTTGGCCAGTTCTTCAATAATATTGATAGGCAAAAACAGAATATTAGGCTCAATAAAATGCTTAAAATGCGCCAGCGCTCCTTTGGTCTTGATGCCATAGCCATGAACAATGGCAACAATCATCAGCGCCAGACCCAGTGTGGTATTAATGTCATTGGTTGGCGAAGTAAAGCCCGGCACCAGACCCAGCCAATTGGAAATCAGCAAGAACAGGAATAAGGTAATAATCAGCGGTGCGACCTTGCGTCCATTATGGCCGATGGTCGACTCAATCTGTGTTAAGAGCCCTTCCAGCAGCAGCTCCACAAAGTTTTGCCAGCCTCCCGGCACCAGCGCCCAGTTCCTGCGAACCAGCAGCGAACCAACAACCAGAATCGCCATGGTCAGCCAGGTCATGTACAAGGTATCAAGATTGAACCCCAGACCGGCCAAAACTACCACATGGTGCCCACCTATCTCACCTCCGCCGTGCCCCATGTCCCCTCACCTCCTTACCTACATTTTTTGGTATCCCTAATCTGCCTGATAACCAGCTGCAGCCCACTGATGAACAGGAGTGCCGGCATAGTAAAGAATCCTGCAGTAAATGCCAAAGCATTGACTTTGAAGAAATGGGTAATAACAATAAGCACCAGCAAAACGGCTCCCAGCCGGATAATCCATCCCCCCCGGATATGTTCAATGGCTTGCTGCTTGGAAAACACCTGGACATTCTCAACCTGGCGATAAAGATACAAAAAATAAATTGAACCTGTCACTAAGCCAATAAGCAATCCGGTGGTTACCTGCACGGAAAAATACCTATAGGCAAGCAGGCAGCCTATGGTTCCCACGAAAGCAATTTGTGCCAACATGTTCCTGACCTTAAGCTCATAGTTCTTCATACATGTGGCCTTAGCCATCCCACCTTTTATTCACTTTTTCTCCTGGGGTAAGGACATTGGTACTGGCACCACTACCGTCTTACTCCATATATATGACTACTTGTCATATATATTCCTCGCTTTTCCTAATATTGGGAAACCATTCTCGTTATGTTGCGATTCTCCGATTAGCGGCAGAACAGCATCACAAAAGCGAGACTACACCTGACCGGGGTTTATCTCCCACCACAAGTGTAGTCTCGCTTTTAAAAAAAAATGACAGAGGGTCAATAAAACGACCCTCTGTCATTCCCAATACCTGTCCGGTATTGGGAGGTTAATTAGCCTGGTTAAATGAATTGAGAAAGGTTACATACTGCTCTTTTGTTAACAGCGGCTTGTACTCCTGCAATATCTGCTCCGCCGCTTCGCCGTCACCGTACAATAGGTCAATAACCGTCATCGCCAGTGCCTGTGCAGACTTGATATAAGCCGCGTGAGAATCAGCCACAGAATAATCTTTACTGTGCAGCGCACCGGAAACACAACCAAGCCAAGGGTGAATCGTCGGCATGATGTGTGAAAGATCGCCTGTATCGGTACTGCCTGCCTCATGGGTTCCGGTACCCACCTGTGTCTGGCCGTATACAGCTTCCGCATTGGCTCTAAACACTTGATTAAGCTCCTGGTTATTATTCATTGGCAAGTAACCGGGCAAACTTTGAATAGACACTGCAGCGCCTACCGCATCGGCGCCGGCACGCAGCGCCCGGTCAATTTTTATGTTGCTGTCGCGCAGCGCCTCGATGCTGGCGGCACGAACATAACTCTCCATACGCACATCTTCAGGGATAACATTTACCAAATCGCCACCCTGGGTAATAATCGGATGAAACCGCACATAATCCTGCTCACGGAAGGTTTCCCGCTGTGCATGAACCCCCATGATACCCAGCATAGCTGCATTCAGGGCGTTAATTCCTTCCGCCGGGGCCATGGCGGCATGGGCGGCTTTGCCCTGATATTGAACCAATTTGCCAATAAAGCCGTTACTGGTACTGCCAAGCCGGACAAAGCTGTCGGCTTCCGTATTGGTAAGCAAATGAATTTGCATCGCCATATCAATATCATCAAAGGCTCCCCGGTAAATCAATTCCTGCTTGCCGCCAAGGTAGGCAATTTTTCCTTCTTCCCGCAGCTTGTTTCTGTACGTAATTTCAACATATTCCTCTGCCGGAACAGCGAACAGTACGACATCACCGGCCAGAAAATCCATCGCGCCGGTATCAAGCAGCGCCATGCCTACAGCCATCAGCACTGCAATCTGAATGTTATGGCCACAGCAATGGGCAGCACCGGTTAAAGGGTCTGCCCCCGGATGCCCGGCACAAGTTACAGCGTCAAGTTCACCTAAGACGGCAACCGTGCGGTTAGACCTTTTGCCTTTCAGCCGTCCTTTCACGCCGGTAAGAGCCAACTCTTTTTCATAAGCTACGCCCAGGTTACGAAATATGTTTTCCACCTTGGCGGCAGTCTTAGTCTCTTTAAAACCTAGCTCCGGCTCACGATAGATAGACTCTCCCAGTTCAATAATCTGCTCCTGTCTGGCTTCAATTGCCTGACAAACCTTCTGTTTTAATTCCTCTTTCGTCATTGTCTACCTCCAGTACCCCTCTTGAGTTTCTTATGACTAAATCGCGCCTTCCCATTTCAGGACAAACTGGGCAATAATGGCGGCGAAAATAAACGTCCCGGTAATTACTGCCAGCGCTACCGGTACGATACGCCATGACAGCTTTTTAAACATCTCAATATCTTTCCCCACCGACAAACCGGCATAGGCCAAAACCGGCGTGGTAATGGCTAAAAACTGTACCTTTTTGGTGGTCTCAATAATCCAGGCACTGCCGGGAAAAGCCGGGAGAGAGAGAATAACGGCAACAAAGGATATCCAAAAAACCATAGGCAATTTATTAAGCACAGGTATTTGGCTAAGAATCATGCCAACAAGGCCAATCGCGACAATAACAGCAATGCCCAGCAGCGAACTATACCAATCGACTTTATAACCGATCAGATTGGCAACCGCCACAAACAAGCCTGTGATTATCAGGACAATGGTCATATTCAGCAGCTTGCCCATTATATCCGCTCCTCTGCAATTTTTTTATTGCGCTGAAACTTGCTTAAGAAATTGTACAGCTTGTTCGCCAGCGGCAAAGAGAAAAAGAGACTTACATAAATGCCCAAAATCGTAGACATCAGGTTGGCAGCTCCCGCATAGGCCCGGATCTGCTGCTCCATATCCGGATAGGCTGCAATAATGGAACCGACAGAGGCGGCCATCATACTGCCGCTGCCTACACCCGACCCCATCGCTAACGCATACGGATGGAACACACCCAATTTAGCCACAATACCGGTCAAAATCGCCAGCCACACGGCACCAAACAGCGTACCGCAGATATACATCGCCATTACGCCGCGGCCTTCCGGTGAATCAAGGCCATATTTCTCCGCAACGATGGCAATATTCGGTTCCCTGGCAACCGAATAGGTAGCGCCAACGGCTTCTCTGCCCATATTCAGCAATACGGCAATCGGCAGGCCTAAAAGCACTGTCCCGAAAAAATGCCCTATTTCCTGAAACAATAGCGCCCCTTTTGAATGAAATAAGAGGGAAAGATTAGGTCCTATATCCAGCCCGATCTTGACAATTAACAGCATCATGGCAACCGGCAATATTCCGGCAGCTGTTTCCATTTGCTTGGTGGACAGAATATTAAACCTGGGAAAGCTGACCACGCCGCCTAATACCATCGCATGCAACAAAGGCAATAAAATAATGAGACCATACTTTATCATCCCAATCTGCTCTGATATAACAACAATGATGAGCACTAACATGTGGATTTTCCAATTGCGCAAAATGTCCATTACATCACTCCCCAATTATTACTGTGAAACCAGTTTCCATAACCAAATCTTCCATGCTTGTTGCAAATTCCCCCTTATTTTAGGAATATATACGGAATATTTCCTAAAATAATTATATAACAATCTGCTTAGAACTATCAAGTAATTTTGTTGGAACCAGATTATGTATATAAAGAAACTTATACAACAAGCAAACAGCCTGCTTAACACACTATGGTTAAGCAGGCTGTTACCCTGACAGACAACATGACTTTTTTGCGAGCAGACTAGCTAGCAGCGGCTTGCATGCCCATCAAGCCTTTTAATGCTTGGACGCAGCCAGTTGATACAACTTGCTGGGCCGCCCCCTGCTTGCCGCAGACTCTTCGCCGGCCTGCTCGGCCAGGCCAGCCTCACACAGACTGGTTATAATCCGCCGCACATTCCTTTCGGTAACCGACAGCTGAGCAGCCAGCTGGGCAGCCGAAAAAGCCCCCCAGCCCATCCGGTGTATGATGTTCTCGATTTTGCGGTAGGTCTTGATTCCCACACCGGCCTGATTCAACTTCTTCAATAAAGCTGTATCGTTAGAATAAAAGTCATAACTCAATCCCTTGCCGCGCCCAACAACTTCGACTATTTTGCCATCATCCTGCACAATAATGATCCGGTTTTCCTTTTGTTCTCTGGTATTGCGCAGAGCCCGGTGGGCATTGATTTCAGCAGCAAAAACCGTTTGGCCGAAGCCAATGCCGGCGGTGACGGGAACGTCAATATTTACTGCCAGTATTAATCGCTCAATTGTAGCTTGCAGCATGGCTATTTCCCGTTCCACAGCCCCGCGGGAACTAAAGATCTCATACACCCCTCTGCCTTTATCCAGGAGATAGCCGTCCAAACTCTTGCAAAGCGGCAGCAAAATCTCCTTAAGTCTCAACTCCAGCAGCTGCAAATCATAGGGCGTCCTGGCCTTTTCAATAATCTCGCCATAGCTGCCAACTTCAATAATGACCAGACCGACCTGGGTATTTTTGAAATAGGACGACTTTACCTTCTCGATGATAATTTTTAAGGATTGATAAATTTCTCGTTCAGTCAACGTAAAATGGTAAACAGGAATTCCTTCTTTTTGCAGCGCATTCATAACACTGCGCAAAGCAGTTATCACGCCATCAATTTTTTCTGCCCGCCATAATTCAAGATGAAACCGGATGATCTCTTCCGGATTATACCGGCGGGTATAATACTTAATGTAGAAATCGCTCCACGGTATCCCTGTCGCCTGCAATAGCTTCTCTATATCCACTTCCTCTTCAATGATATCAACAGAGATGCGCTGCAAAACCACCTTGTGATCAAAGGCCATCTGCAGACAACACTGGTAAAATCCGCCGCCCATGGTCTGACAATAGGCCACAGTATCGGCTGCCTCCAGATAGTCCCCGGCAATAATATACGGAACCGGACCGGAAAAAAGCCAGCCTTTTACCTTGGCGCGATTGTTCTCTAAAATAGATTGGATCTCAGCTTCATCATCATAGGCAAAGGGAATACATTCAATTTCACGCTCAAATTCTTCGGCCACCCTGAGTATCCGCTCTACCGAGCGTTCAGGACCGACAACACCAATTCTGTGCATGCTCATTACTCCTTGTTTCGGGACAAGGGGACAGGTACCTTGTCCCACTCGCTGCTGCCAATTGTCCTTGGATCTATAGTACCCAATACAGGTTCAGGCTTGTTGACAATATTTTGATAAGTATAGTATTTAAATATGCCGCGTCAAAATCCCTTTCTCTGTGGTCCTATGGCTTATTCTTTTTTCATAAGTCTCAAGCGATAAAAAAACATGGTTTACATCGAGCCTTTGGCTTCAGAGAAGCGGAGGTTAAGCGCCAGCGGCGCAGCGTTATAGGATGATTGTCTGCGCCGGGCCTTGCGTTGGCGCACAAAACTTATATTCCAGGGAATAAAAAAAGCCGCGAAATCGCGGCTTTTTAAAAGCAAACCACTGCCAAAGCCCCGGAAGCTATGTTGGCAGAACAATTAATCTTCCCGGATAGTTCCATCTGTGCCAATAATCACTACACGCCAAGGAATCATCTTGCCGCTGGCTACCAGGGCCTCTTTGACGGCATTGGCCAAACCGCTACAGCAAGGCACCTCCATCCGGATTACGGTAAGACTCTTGATTTCATGCAACTTGAGAATTTCCGTCAGTTTGGCGGCATAATCGGCCTTATCCAGCTTAGGACAGCCGATAAGCGTGATCTTGTTGCGCATGAACCCGGCATGCAGGTTGGCATGGGCATAGGCCGCGCAATCGGCTGCCACCAGTACATGCGCCTGATCAAAGAACGGAGCGTTGACCGGTACCAGTTGCAATTGACAGGGCCATTGCCGTAATTCGGAACCGGCAACAACCGCTTCCTTAGGACTAACAGCAGTATCTTTTTTGATTTCCTTGACTGTGTTCCCAGGACAGCCGCATGCCAGTGGCGGAGCACTTACCGGTGGCTTGCCACTTTCAATATGCGCTTGAACAGCAGCTTCGTCAAAGGCCTCGGCCTCCCGTTCGATTATGGCAATAGCGTCTCTGGGGCAGTCCGGCAAACACGCCCCCAGGCCGTCGCACAAGTTATCTGACAGCAGTTTAGCCTTGCCATCAACCAATTGGAGAGCTGCCTCATGACATGCTCCGATACAAAGTCCGCAACCATCACATTTTTCTTCATCTATTTTAACAATTTTCCGTATCACAGGTATTCCTCCCTTATTATTTATTATATACCCCGCCCCGGCGCCGCCGCATTTCCCCGGCCGTACAAGCGCGTTTCGGCAGGTTATCTTCCTGGCTATAGAATACAATAAACGGCAAGCCGTCGTCAGTGATTAAAATCACAGGAATTGTTTTTGCCGAACAAATATAAAGCAGACTGATGCCATGGTTTTAGCAATCAGTCTGTTTTACATTTCAGGCATATGTTAGTTGCTGCCTGCCGCTGCCAGCAATTGGTTTTCAGTATCAGCCAACCAAATTCCCGGCCTCATCAAACTCCATTTCCATCAGTTCACCGCAAATTTCAATATCGGGATTGGCCTGCGCTTCAGCTAGCAGTGCTTCAGAAATAATTATCTCTCCTATGTGGAGTGTATCTTGAATTCTAACCAGCTTGACCTGGGACAGATCGGCGATATTGCAGGTTTTAATGGCAGCCATTATGGCTTCCCGGTCATCGGCCAGCATCATCGGCATGCGGGCAGGCCCCGGAGTTGTATTGGTAATCAAATTGGCATAAGTGTAATCAAAATCTACTTTATTAAACAATTTGCGGGTAGTATAATCGGCAACGCCAATGCCGCAGGCATTGCCATTAGTCTCTTTGCTCAAATCAAGCACTACCACTTTGTTGGCATCCAGACCGCCGCTGGCATAAGGAGTGGGAAAACGCCCGGTGATATTGGGATCCATACCATCGCCGGATATTTCCTTGCCTATTCGGTCTACAATCAGCACATCAACAGCATCAAACAGTATCCGCGGCATCTTGGCTTTGGCCTCAGGCAGCAATTGCTGGTCGACTTCCATGATTTTCTCTGCCGGAACAGCCACCAGGGTGGATATCCGGTCATAAGCGTTCTCAACGGTGGCGATGCCGAACAAAATCTTGCAGCACGCCAGTTTCACCTGAGCCATTTCAAAAACATGTTCAGCCATATGTTTAAAACTAAAGTGGTGACAGGTTTCCGCCCCTTTTTGTTTACCAAGGCCAATGCTGAGCATTTTCGCCAACCCGCTTTCGCAAGGTCCCCGGTAAGCCGTATGCGGCTTTACCCTGTTGATAATTACAATCCCGTCTGCTTCATAAGCCGCTTTATCCATATGCACAACAAGCCCGTTTTTGATTTTGCCGACTTCCACCACTTCCATGGAGGAAATAATGGGACAGCCGGCACTCTCTTCGGTAACGCCAAGATTGGCCAGCACTTTGGCTTGCCCGGCAGCGGTAGCGCCGCCATGGCTGCCCATGGCCGGGACGATGAAGGGTTCTCCGCCCCGCTGTTTAATTTCCTGCACTGTCAGCCGTACCAGTTCAGGAAGCCTGTCAAGTCCCCGGCTGCCAACCGCGACAGCAATGCGCATACCTGGCTTTATCCTGTCAGCGATATCCGGTTTGGCAAATTCCTGGCGCATGGCTGCCGAGATATCGCTGATCTCCGTTACTTTGAATTTTTGCCGGACTTTGACTACCCGCGGCAGTGGTGTTCCTTTGAGCAATTCCTGTATGATCCCCATTTGCAATTCCCCCTTCTTCTATAGCATTACATGCTTGGACCAATTCGCATAATCGAGAAATCATTATGTCCCAAGACCTCGGCCTTAGTTATTTTTCCGGATGCCACCGCCAGCATTTCGGCAAATATCCGTTCTCCGACCTGCCGGACTGTTTCATCACCGGTTATGACGGTGCCGGCATTGATATCCATATTGTCGTTCATTTTTTGAAACAAGGCCGTATTGGTAGCTACCTTGATGGTAGGGGCAATCGGCGAGCCGGTGGGAGTACCACGCCCGGTGGTGAAAACACAGATATGACAGCCGCCTGCCACCATACCGGTCAATTGTTCAATATCATTGCCGGGAGTATCCATAAAGACCAGCCCTTTGGTTGTCACCTTTTCCGCCCAGCCGATGACGTCCTGCAACGGGCGCGTTCCACCCTTATATACACAGCCCAGCGATTTTTCTTCGATTGAGGACAGCCCGCCCTCAATATTACCCGGAGTCGGATTGCTGCCCCGCATATCTACACCCATCTGCTTGGCAGACTCTTCGAAAGCCGCTATGGTTGCGTAGCACTTCTGTTTTACCGCCTCATTGACTGCCCTTTCAGCAATAATATGCTCGGCACCGATCAACTCCGCCGTCTCGGCAAGTATCGCCGTACCACCGGCGTCGATCAGCATATCACTGACCGCTCCCAGGGCCGGGTTGCCTGACAGGCCCGAACAGGCATCAGAACCGCCGCATTCGGTGCCGAGGATGAGTTCCGCTGCAGCAATAGGCTCGCGTTTCAGCATTGACGCCTCAATCATCATATTCTGAGCGGCAACGGCACCGGCTTGTATGGATTTATTGGAGCCGCCCTCGTCTTGAATAATGATGGTATGCACCGGTTTGTACGGACATTGTTTTTTGATTTCAGCCGCAATATCCTGGGCCCGTATTACTTCGCAGCCCAAACCGACGACTACCACCCCGTAAACATTGGGATGAATGCCATGCCCGATAAAAGCGCGCGCCGTCTGCTCGGCATCGGCCCCCAGCTGCGAACAGCCATGTTGATGTTCCACCCAGACGGTGCCGCGGACATTGGCGGCAATCCCCCGTGCTACCTGGTTGGCGCAATTTACTGTCGGTAAAACAAATACATGATTGCGAATTCCCACCGTTCCGTCCGGACGACGATAGCCCATAAAGTTCATCATTTACCACTCCTATGCTGCATTTTTATTTACCCGCCAGGTCGCCGCGCCCGCGGCAGCCGACTAAATTATGAACATGGGTATGCTGTCCGGCCATAATATCGGTAGTTGCTATCCCAATAACTTCACCATATTTAATAATTCTTTCGTCCTTGGAAATATCCCGGATGGCAACTTTATGCCCAAAAGGAATGCGATTGGTTACCTGCAGGCGTACTGTTTCACCATTAGCCTGGATCGCAATGTCCGAACCGGCTTCAATATCCTCGGTCACGGTTGCAACATTGTCTTTGGCTTTCATCACAATGGCTTTGAATTTATTCACACGTTTTCCTCCAAGCCTCATTTACTCACTTTCTGCCGGACAACTAGTCCGCCACAGTTCCCTGCCTGATGAGCGGGAATGTCGGCGGCTTGCCTGTAAATGGGCAGCTTGTCCGGAAGTCAGCTCTGAATTATTAACATTAGCAATTTTCATGCCAAGCTAAGTCCTGGAGTTTTGTGTGGTCACATACCTGGCTTTTACCGGCCTCTCCCTGCCGAAACAGGATACTGGCAAAGCCTATAAAACTTTACTTTCGGGAAACACAACGTTTCAGTCGCAACATTATGTTTCCCGAATTTGTTTCACTACGGTTTTTGCCGTTGCCGCAGCTTTCGCCACAGTGTAGTGCGGCTAATTCCCAGCCTTTTAGCGGCTTGCGTATAATTGTATTTTTCCTCAAACAAGATTTGCTCCAGTTTATGCCGTTCTGTCATATCCGGTCCCGTATGGCCGTCAATGTCGTCATGGAGTATGTGCCCGGAGGCAGACAGTTCTTCCCGTACCATCCGTTCCTCAATAAACGGGCCCGGAGCAAGCAGTTTTATCCTTTCAATCACGTTTTCCAATTCGCGAATATTTCCCCGCCAAAATTGCTTTTGCAAAAATTTCACTGCCTCTGCGGTAATCCCCACAATATGACTGTGCGGGGATTTCTCCAAAAAGCGGTTTACCAGTTCCGGAATATCCTCAACCCGTTCTCTAAGCGGCGGAATATGCAAGCGAAGAACGTCCAGACGGTAATACAAATCGGCCCGGAATTTCCTTTCGTCAACTAAGTGCATCATATCCTGATTAGTCGCCGCCAAAATGCGTACATTTACCGGAATGACACTATCGGCTCCCAGCCGCATCACTTCTTTTTCCTGCAAAACACGCAGCAGTCTTGCCTGGACCGATAGCGGCATATCGCCAATCTCGTCCAAAAAAATAGTTCCATTGTGCGCAAGCTCGAATAATCCGGATTTCCCACCTTTCTTCGCACCGGTAAAAGCGCCTTCCTCATAGCCGAAGAGTTCACTTTCCAGTAAAGACTCCGGCAGCGCCGCACAGTTAATTGCCACAAAGGGTCCCTTTTGCCGCAGACTCTGGTTATGAATACTCTGGGCAACCCACTCTTTACCGGTTCCCGATTCACCGGTTATCAGCACAGTAGCGTCATTGGCGGCATATTGCCGCACCCGCTCCTTAATAACTTTCATTTGCCCGGAAGCAGCGCTTAATTGTTCCAGGTGAACTTTGGCTACAAGACCTTTCTTATTCAGCTTTTGCCGTACAAGCTGTTCAAAATTCTGCAATTGTGTAACATCCTGCACATTAGCGATTGCGCCGACAATATCTTCGCCCAGTTTAATCGGAATTCGCCTGATCGCAAATACCCGGTTATTTACCCGCCGTACACTTTCCCGTTCGCCGGTATCGCCTGTCAGGCACCCCCGCAAGCCATCGTCCGGAATCATGTCCCCGATTTTCCTGCCAATAACCTCAGAGCCTGACAACTGGTATATCCGTTCTATGGCCGGGTTAAAAATAGTAATCTGTTCATTTTTGTCAATGGCGATGATTCCGTCAGCCGACGTATCAATAATGGTCCGGAATAGTTCTGCCTTTTCCCGTTCGCGCCGACGCACATCGGCGAGATTGCCTGCCTCAATGATGGCTTTGCGCACAGATTCTACCGAAGATTCGATAAGCCCAACCTTTAGTCCGCGTGGCGTAAGCAGCTTAACCGCGGAAGCATCTCCCAGAAGTGTGCCGATACCCTGGCGGCCAGCCTTCTCCAGCACTTCTTCCTCAATCCGCAGCTCGTTGTCTATAAAAATCTCCTGGATGGGTATGCCCAGCAAATCGCCCAGCTTTTCACACTCAAACAAAAAACGCCGCATAAATATTACGCCCACCGTACCGGAAACATGACCCATACTTTTTAAAGCCCTGAGAATATCAAAAGCGGTAACCTGAATCTCGACTACCGGCACATCCACATGCTTGGCAATCAAAGTCGCTGTGCCTCCACGGCTGATGATAACAGCTGTACCCCTTTTTACCGCCTGGCAGGCTTGCTCTAAACCGGCTTCCAACAGACCTGGCAGTACTTCTATCTCGCCCGGCCAATGCAAATCGTTTTGGGCCAGCACTTCCCGGGCGGCATCCATAATGTTATCCATCGGAGCAATAATAGTAATCTTCATAAATCCTACCTCTTTTGCACAGGTACCGGCTCACAAGCTGCCAGGTTCCGGTCCTCAGTGACAACCGGAACAGCAGCCGCCGCATTGCCCCCGGCTAATAGCCGCATCGCAGCCGCCTGTTGCTGTTTTGGACATTTGTGCCGGAGCCGTTACCGACAGCACCTTGGTTAAAGCATCTTCACCGCAGTCAGGACAGAGGACACCGGGTTTAGCTGTACCCATTTTTTGTAATAATTCTACTGTCCTGCCACAGGTTTTACATGAATATTCGTATATTGGCATGCAAATCCGCCCCCTTCAACATCCGTTATATTACCTTTATGGTTATTATGACTATTTCTTTTGTTGACGGCAAGTTTCCTGCTAAAAAAAACCTGCAACCAGGGTCTGGTTGCAGGTCCGGAATTTGCTATCCTTTTTTCCGCCAAACTATTATTTCTTCACAGTTGCCTTCCACAACCCGTGCAGATTACAGTAGGCATATACATCGACTTCCGTCTCTTTACAGGCACAAAAAGCAGCTTCTGCCGCTTGCCCGGCTTCAAAATGCACGCGCTGCACCCGGTTGCCGGCAACAACGGCAACCCATTGAATATAATGCTCCGGGGTCATCGGATGCGCTGCACTGCCAACCTTAACAACAACTTCTCCGGTTTCAGCAAATTCAGCCACCGGCAGATGTTTTTCCGTGGACGCCTCCACAGTATTAGGCTCCAAAAGCTCCATGCCCTTGCCACAGCAAACTACCTGAGCATCGGCTTTGGAGCAAGTCAGCGCATAGGAGCTGCCGCTGCATTTGAGCTGCGCTTTGCCCATTTCAACCACTTCCAGCATGTAGCCACAATCAGAGCATCTGTAAACACCTAAATTTTTTGCCATACGTAAATTCCTCCTCTTTTAAGATAAGACGTATTTCATACTACATATACCATTCTAATGTTTCTTCTTACTATTGTAAAGATTATCCTTAAGTAGTTTCTAGCTTCATTCTGTAATTTCCTTCCTTTTTTGTTGCGTCTGATTAAATTTTCTAAATTATTTATATATTTCAGCAAAAAACTACCAAGCTATCAAGCCGGCAAATAATTGTCAAATAGAAAAAACCTCCTGCGATAGCAAGAGGTTTTTCGCGGTGTACTTATATTTTGATATCAATAATGGCCGATACTCCGACTCCCTGTACCCGGCTAAACTTGGTGGGATTGGTGCTGTCGCCGGGGATCAAGGCTTTAACCCTGAACTGGTTGCCGTTAAAGTTGCCTTCTACCTGCATTACGGCTTTGGTTCTATCAACCAACTCCTGAGAACCGGTAATCTGGGCAGCTCCTATGTAACCATGGTTGCCAACAGATATAATGGGAACTACCTTAGTGGCAAATTCTGTGCCTGCATTATGTTTAAAGGTTAATTTGTTGATGAAATCGTTAAGTGGCGACGAGAATTTATCTATAAGAATACCTATGCCGCCGACTTTTAAAACATCTCCCAAACTAAAAGCTTGCGATGCGGGTATAGCGGTAACAGATAGCAGGCAAACAAGCAACAGACCGGTAATAACTTGTTTCTTCATGTAAATTTCCTCCATGTTAAATTAGTATTTCTACTTTAGCTAATTATACACAGCCATTGACTGATTAGTCAAATCTTATTGAAACTGAAATAAGCTTTTGGGCAAGATTTTGTCCATTTATATCTGTTTTTAATAGAATAGCTGCGTTTTTAGCCATATCGTTAAGCATTAACCTTTGTCAATATCTGAAAAAACCGACTCAATCAGCCGTCCGGCAATCGTATTATTTTTAGGCCGCGGCGGCAGATTGTCACGGCCGTACCAACCGGCGGCGTCAATCTCTTCCCCGTCGACAATAATTTCTCCGCTATCATATTCGGCAGTAAAACCCACCATTAATGAGTCGGGAAAGGGCCAAGGCTGACTGCCAAAATACCTTACATTCTTAACTTTGATACCAACCTCTTCCATTATCTCTCTCATTACACAAGCTTCGAAGGTCTCTCCCGGTTCCACAAAGCCTGCAAGCACACTGTACCATTTGGGTCTGAAATTCTTATTATGTGCCAGCAAAATCTGATCACCGCGCACAACTGCCACAATTACGGCAGGCGAAATCCGGGGATAATATACGGCACCACAACCAGGACACAGTTTGGCCAGCTCGGTTTGTTTCCATTCTGTCATGGCTGCACATCGGCCGCAAAACTTACTCATCCGGTTCCAGTTAACAATTTGGAAGGCTCTGCCTGCCAGCAGAAAAACTTCTTCCTCCAACAGCCCCAGCAATGAGCGTAAATCCTGAAAAGCCATACCCGGCGGAGCAGCCGCCGCCTCAGCCACTTCCATACAATAACACGGATATCCATCCAGCTTGCCGAGATATTGCTTGCTCAAAAATTCCATTTCCACTGCTTTAAAATCTTCAGCGGCAGGGATGCCCGGGTGTTCCGTATTGAGTTTAACCAGCATTTGCGCATCGTTAAAAATAAACAGCTGTGCCACTTCACCCTCATCACCATCAGGAAGATTAGCCGGCACATATCTGGCATACAGATTACTATCAGTCATAGGCAGTCACCTCTTTCTGTTATAGTATCTCTTCGTTGAAAATCTGATTTTCCCTTTACTGCTGCAGCCGGTGATGCTATGAAGTGCAGCGCCGAAAATTTTTGTTCTTATGCATGATAATAATCACAGAATATACAGGCTGTTCCAGGTAAAATAAAGAAAAGAATGTTGAACATCTTATATGTCAATATATTTGCGAAAGGTGGAGAAAGATGTTAGCAGATTTAAGTATTAAAGATTTTGCCAAGGCGGTGGCTGCCTATGATCCGGTAATGCCGGCAGGCGGCTGTGTTACAGCACTATCCGGCTTAATGGGTGTTTGCTTATTGGAGATGTCAGTAAACTCGGCTTACGGACGTCCGGAAGGGGAAAAATATGAAGAGCTTTTCCGGGATGCCAAAACACAGTTGACTGAGTTACATAATGAGTTATTAACTTATATCGAAAAAGATGCCGTTGCTTATAACAGAGTGCTTGCCGCCTGCAAACTGCAGAAATCCACCCCCCGGGAAGCCGAACACCGCAGGGCTGAAATTCAGGCAGCCGCTGTGTCAGCCATCCAAATACCTTTAAAAATAAGCGCAGCCTGCCTTGCCGCATTAGAACCGGGTATAATGCTTTTGCCAAAAGTTAAGCCCGGTGTGTTAGGGGATTTAATGATAGGCTTACTGGTAACTAAAACAGCCATTGAAGGCTCTCTTGCCGCGGCAAAAATAAATTTGCCGTTAATCAAGGAAGATACGCTTGTCAGGAGCTTCCAGGACCGGATTGATGAACTCCAGGCAAAATTTGATGCGGTAAAAACAAGGCTATAAGCAAAGAAGAGTTATAATTGCCAAAGCAATTTATAACTCTTCTTTGTATGTATACAGCTTTGCCAATGGGCAACAGCACCGATCCATTGAACCTTGATGAAAATTACAGCAGACCGTAAGCTTTCATTTCACTGCGCAGCAACGCAAGATTTCCGTCACTGAGTTCTGTCAGCGGCATACGGCAAAGACCGGCCTCGAAGCCCAGCAAGTTTACAGCGGCTTTAACCGGAATAGGGTTTACTTCACTAAATAACGCTTTTATGAGATTGAGTGTCTGAAGCTGCTGCCGGATAGCACCCTTGATATCGCCGGCAAAAAATTTCGCAACCATGTCGTGAGTATCCTTAGGAATGATATTGGCCATAACCGATATAACACCCTTGCCGCCCATTGACAGCACAGGCAAGACCACATTATCATCACCGGAATATACAGAAAAGTCTTCTCCGCATAAATTGACCACATCGCCAACCTGCCCCAGATTGCATTCCTTAACAGCAATAATATTATCAATTTCCGCTAAGGCTTGTATTGTCTCAGGGTTGATGTTCAAATTGGTTCTGCCAGGCACATTATACAGAATGACCGGTATCTTAACACTATCGGCAATGACTTTAAAATGTCCGTATAAGCCTTTTTGTGTGGCTTTGTTATAGTACGGAGTTACCGACAGCAGTCCGTCGGCACCAACCGCTTCAGCGGCTTTCGACAGCTCTATGGCATGGCGGGTATCGTTGCTGCCTGCGCCGGCAATAACCGGCACGCGCTTTTTGGTGGCTTCCACCACAAACTTAATAACGGCAATATGCTCATCATCCGGCATAGTGGAGGCTTCACCGGTAGTGCCACAGACCACAATGGCATCTGTGCCACCTTGGATTTGAAACTCAACCAGTTTTTCTAATACGGGATAATTGACACCGCTGTCTGTAAACGGAGTAACAACAGCTACTGCAGAACCGATAAACAATGGGTTCTTCATAAACATGACCACCTTTTATTTAAATTGGTACGTCAAAGTATAACTATTAATAATTATATCTTATAAAACAACCAATTTCTATATACTAATATCGCATTTTCACTGATTTCTCGCTAAAATTCGATGCATAAGAATAAGTTTATGCTGTATAAAAATCGATTGATCACTCACACCACCGCTGGAAACCATTGACCTCAATACCGAATTTCTCCAGAATTTTACCGATAATATGCCTGTTCATATCTTTTAGCTCCACAGGATTATTATAGTAGGTGAGCATTGGCGGCATAATCAATGCCCCCATTTCGGCCAGGGTCAGCATATTTCTTAGATGAATTGCACTGAGCGGACACTCACGGGTGGCTAATATCAGCCTTCTTTGTTCCTTAATGGTAACATCGGCGGCCCTAAGCAGCAGATTGTCCGCATAGCCGCAGGCAATGCCGGCAACAGTCTTCATACTGCAGGGAACAATAATCATGCCTTCGGTTCGATATGTACCGCTGGCTATGCTGGCACCAATATTATTGATATCATAAACCTTGTCAGCCAGTTGCATTACATCAGCTATTTTATAATCCGTCTCTTGCAGTATTGTTGCCTCAGCACCCTTGGAGATGACAAGATGGGTCTCATAGTCCGGCTTGTCCTTAAGCAATTGCAATAATTCTATACCTAATATGGCACCACTGGCTCCACTCATCCCTACTACTAATCGCCTTTTATTGTTTACTGGCATTATCTGTTACCCGCCTTTTGAATTCTCATGCTAACCAACGCCCGGTCTGCACCGGTTTGTTACTTGTATTATAATCACTGGGCGGCAATCCTGTCCATACAGTAAAAGCAACATGCGCAGACACTACCAGCTGCGAATGCTGCTTTTACTTGTTCAATTATTATTTTCCGGCTTAAACCTGAAACTTGCCGACAGCTTCCCTAAGTTCCATCGCTAAATGAGCAAGGCTCTGGCTGGAGGAGGCAATTTCCTCCATGGACGCGGATTGTTCCTCGGTAGCCGCCGATACCAGCTGGGCTTCGCCGGCTGCCGTCTTACCCAAGGTTTCAATCCGGTTTACCGATGTGACAATATGCCGGCTGCCACTGGCTATCTGTTCCATTGCGGCGGAGGTTTCCTTTATCTGGTCAGATACCTGGGTTACCAGGGTCACAATTTCCGTAAAAGCTTGTCCGGCAGCATTGACGACTTCTGCACCCACCTTTACTTCCCGGGTGCCGTCATTCATGGCTGTTACCGCTTTATCGGTATCACCCTGAATGCTGCCAATCAAGTCGGCGATCTGTTTAGCCGCTTCCTGGGACTGCTCGGCAAGCTTGCGCACTTCATCGGCAACAACGGCAAACCCGCGCCCCTGCTCCCCGGCCCGCGCCGCCTCAATAGCCGCATTAAGGGCCAGTAGGTTGGTCTGCCCGGCTATACCGGCAATGGTATCGACAATCTGTCCGATTTCCTTTGACCGTTCGCCCAATTCAGCTACTACTTCAGCGGAACTGTTGACCGTTTGTTCAATCTGCGCCATTTGGCTGATGGCTTTATTGACAGACTGACTGCCATCGGTTGCTTTAACCGCAGCCTGCGCCGATTGCAGGGCGACTTCCTGGGTGGTAGATGCAGCATGCTGGATGCTGGCCGATATTTGTTCAGCTACGGCGGCGCTTTCGTTAGCGGCGCTTAACTGTTCTGCCGTACCTGCCGCCACCTCGGTAATCGATGCGGCTACCTGATTGGCAGCCTCAGCCGATTGATCGGCACTGGCTGTCAACTGTTCACTGGAAGCAGCCAATTGCTCGGATTGAGAATGCACTTTCGCAACAAGTTCACGTAAATTTGTCCGCATCTGTCTGAAGCCCTGTGCCAGTTGGCCGATTTCATCCTCGCTGATAACCGTAGCCTCACGTTCCCGCAAGTCACCCCCGGCCAACAGCATACATTGATCCCGTATCAATGCAATAGGCTTGGTGAACTGCCTGGCAATGAATACGATGGCTGCCGCCGCAATGAATAAAGAAACCAGCGAAATGATCAGCATAATCCGCGCCAGGGCATCTGTGGCCTTAGTGGCTTCCGCCTCCGGCGCCGATACCACCATAACCCAGCGCTGACCGCCGGCAAGGTCGACTGGTGTAAATACCCCATCCCTGGTCACACCGCCAGCGAATTGGTATAAGCCGTGTGTTTGCTTCCCGGACTGAGCTGCGGTGGCAAACAGCGAAAGCAGACGGTCGTCAAGCTCTTTCTCCTGCAGCTTGAGTTCCTCATTGATCTTCTTTTCGGCAATATTGAGTTTCCCGGCAGCCTCAGGCATTCTCGGATGAGAGATAACGACCCCTGAATTATCGGCGATTAACCCATAGCCGGTATCAAGGAACTTCAGGTCCTTAATCAGCTCAGTCACCGCTTCCAGAGAATACGTCCCGCCTGTTATCCCTACCAGTTGTCCGTTGTTCATAACCGGTACGGCCAGAAAAACGGATATCTTACCTGTTGCCCGCGAAATAAGCGGTTCGGAGACATAGGGTTTCTTGATATCAAGTACTTTTTTGAAATATTCGCGGTCCTGATATTGGCCGGCAGTACCGTCGCCGCGAATCGCCGAGCCATCCGGCGAAATGAATAAAACAGTCTCAAACCCAACCTCTTTTTGTATCTCTGCCATGGCTGCAATAATCTGTGCCTTGTCAGTCCCGGTGCGGAAAGTCGGAGTTTGGGCCATATCCTCCAACTGAACCATAAGTTCCCTGATATTGCTTTGTAAACGGTTGCCATAATCGGTGCCGATTGCCTCAGCCGTTTTATCAACGCTTTCTTGCAAAGATTGGTTGGCAATATAGTAACTAACCCCCGACAACACACTCAACACCACGAGAATAAGTGGCAGCAGCCATATTAGCAAGCGCGCCTGAACCGTTTTAATTCTCATCGCAGACTCCTTTCATTCCCTACGTCATCACGGTCTTCCTGTGGATAACAAGTAGAAAAATACCATTTTTTGTCGCAATTGGCAATACTTTATCACACACTATCCCGTTGAGTCAAGAGATGTGTTGCTTCTTTATCTATTTTGTCTAGCCAAATCTCCGCAATAATGGTACTCTGTTTCCGTCTCAGCCACTCACCTCTATCCCGGCCTTGTAACTCCGCCGGGATAGCGCCCGGCAATAAAGCCAGTGCTGTTTTAAACGGTTCCAGTGCCGGAATACCTGCCTGAGCAGCCTGCGAAACAATATCAAATTCCGCAACAGTCAGTGACCCACGCCGCAAACTGTCGATGGCAACTGCAATTTTTTCCGGGTCAGGATGCTCCAGTAAAGCTGCCACTTTACCTGCTGCCGCGGCGGCCTGGAGCCAGTCTCCCGGCAAAGTCATGCGCTTGTTCCAGCAGGCTAAGCCTTCCGGTCCTATTGTTAAGCCCAATGCAGCAAACCTTACCTTGGGACTGGCGGTAACGTTTGCCACAGCATCCAGCCGCGTCATGGCAAGTGCAAATTCTTCCCGGGATAACTGCGCCATTTCTGTAAAAGCAATATCCAGTAAACGGCTCTGAGCCAAAACTTCAAAAAATCGCGCCGGCGCCTGAGCCGCCTGCATAACCTTCACCATTTCGGCCAGTATCCGTTCGGCCGGTTCGTCACTAAGCTCAGCCGCCGCGGCACTTGCAAGCGTCAGGGTATCAGCGTCTATCGCAAAACCCAATCGCGCCGCCTGGCTTGCCAGCCGCAAGGCGCGTATCGGGTCGTCGGCAAACTGCGGGCCGGTAGCGCGAAGCAGTTTGTTCTTAATATCCTGAACGCCCCCGAACGGGTCAACGACTTCTCCTGTCAAACAGTCAATGGCAATGGAGTTCACCGTTGTATCACGGCGGAATAAGTCCGCTTCAATGGTGATTTTCGGGTTTGACGCGATTTTAAACCCTTTGTAGCCGCTGCCGTCTTTTCGCTCTGTTCTGGCAAAGGCAACTTCACACCGCCGGCCATTAACATTCAGCCAAAACACCGGAAAATACTTCCCGCATTCGGAAGCTTCCGGAAAGAGCTGCTTGAAGTTTTTCTTAACCATGCCGACTACGCAAAAATCTATATCTTTCGGCGCAATTTCCATCACCATATCACGGACACAGCCCCCTACCCGATACAAACGCCCGCCATTTGCCAGAATGGTTTCCGCAAATACCCGTTCTGTTAATACTTCACCGCTCATCCGGCTGCCCCCTTACTCTTCTTTTTTAATACCCCGAGAAGCAAACGGCCTCACCCCCGCATTGCGCGCATGGGTGAAGCCGTTTTTCTCTACTACTGCGGGCGCGGTCCGGGGCATCAGTTATCTATAAGTTAATTATACCCGAAACTTGGCAACTGCAACTTGAATTTTTTCCGCAAGCTGCGCGAGCGATTGACTGGCAGAAGCAATTTCCTCCATCGATGCAGTCTGTTCCTCGGTTGCAGCTGAGATAGTCCCGGTCTCTGTAGCTGCATCCCTGGCAATGGTTTCGACTTGCCGAATGGAGGAAACCACTGCCTGACTGCCTTGTGCCACCTGCTGAACAGCAACCGTTACCTCATTCACTTGCAGCGAAACCTGATTTACCATTGCCGAGATTTCATGGAATGCTGTTTCTGCAGAAGAAACCAGACTGGTACCCAGTTTAACCTCACCGGTACCTGTTCCCATAGCTTTTACCGCACGTTCGGTATCGGCTTGTATTTCCTGAATCAAGCCGGCAATTTGCTGGGTCGCTCCATGAGACTGTTCGGCCAGTTTCCGGACTTCTTCGGCTACAACGGCAAAGCCGCGTCCTTGCTCACCGGCTCTGGCGGCTTCTATGGCTGCGTTAAGCGCCAGCAGATTGGTCTGCCCGGCTATGCCGGCAATGGTATCGATAATTTGCCCAATTTCCTGGGAACGCTCCCCCAGCTTGCTGACAACTGCCGCAGAATCGGTAACGGTTTTTTCAATATTGGTCATCTGTTTAATGGCAGAATAGACAGCCTGTTCTCCATCCCTTGCTGCCGTGGCTGTTTTACCGGATACTTCAGCCACAGCTTTCACCTTGTCTGTTATTTGCTCAATATTGACCGACATATGTTCAATTGCGCCGGAAGCATGGCTTATCACCTGCACCTGATTCTCACTGCCGCGAGCCATCTCGGTGGTAGATGCCGCCACTTGCGAGGAAGCAAGCGCCGTTTGTTCCGACGTGGCGGTAAGTTCCTGACTGGCGGCGGCCACCTGATTTGAGGAATCGGCTACTTCGCGGATAAGCTCCCGCAAACTGGCTTTCATCTCATTTACAGACAGGGACAGCATTCCCGTCTCATCCCTGGCATTGACCGGCAAATCAGCTACTCCCAGATTGCCTGTGGCAATCTGGCGTACACCTTCTGCCGCCGCCACAATAGGGTCAGATATCTTCCGGCTGATGTATAACGCCATACAGACAGAAATACTAAGCCCGATTATGGCGATAAGCACGGCAATCCCAATATCATTTATCAACTGGCGTTTATTTGCTGCTGCTTTTGCGGCAACATTTGCTTCGATGTCATCTACCCAATTCCCGGTGCCGATAATCCAGTTATATGGTTTAAACAGCAGGGAATAGCCTCGTTTAGGCAAATCTTCTGTTTCATTTGGCTTAGGAAACCAGTAATCGGTATAACCGCCGGCCGGCTGCATGCCGCTGTTGATTATATCCCGGATAAACTTATTACCCTTGGCATCGACAAGCTCCAGGCGGCTTTTACCCTCAATATCCCGCCCCAGCAGCACCACGTTAATCCCCTCGGTGGTGTCAATCCAAAAATAATTGCCGTTATCAAACCGCAAATCCCGTATCAGCGCAGCCGCTTGTTTTTTGGCTTCCGCTTCAGACAAAACTCCTTGCTGTTGCTCAGTATACAGCTTTTGCACCAGACTGTGGGCAGTTTCCACCTCCAGCTTGATGCTTCTGTCAAATTGTTCGTATAACATGGCCCGGTATTCCTGGATGTCGGCTTCATTACGCTGGATTGTACTCCAAACACTGTAGCATGAGAGAATCAAGACACACACAAAGCTAGTGGCGAATAAAGCAGCTATTAACCGATACTTTAATTTTGTCATAACGCTCCTCCTACTTCATCCCAAAGGAAAATACAAAATTTTCTTAATATAATGATTTTTTATCATATTTTATCACATGTTATTGAAATTGGAAATACGTTGGCATATCAGAATAATTAATAAACCGTGCCGCCAGGTTGCTGCCAGCCAAATCCACCACAAAACTTTATCAATAAAAAAAGCCCCGCTAAGGGCTTTTTATTGATTTTCATTATGATACCCGTTTTACCCCGACCTGTTTGGTGGCAATAATATCGGCATTAAGCCCCAACACATTTTTGATGATAACCTGGCCCAGCATTACCGGTGCCGTTAATTTTACTTTCTTAATTTCATTTACTACAGCAAAAATTTCCGCTTTGGGAATGGGATTGCTCAGTCTTACACTTACAAGCGGTATGTCCCCGTTGGCAATCAATACCGAGGTAGCAATATTTCTTTGCGGGTCGACTAACTCCTGCCGGACATAGTCTGTACCCTTGCTGCAGGCTGCCCCTTCTATGGCAATTATTTCTGTTCCCTCGATTTCGGCCTCCAGTTCACAGCCGTTAGGGCAGATGATGCAGGTATACTCTTTTTTCATCTTACCACCACCTTGATCGTATCGGTCGATTTCAGCGCTGCCTGCTCCAGCTTAAACTGGATCATCTCTGCCGGAATTGCTTTTTTCAATTTTATTGTCTTAATTACCGTTTCCCCTTGCAGGACAGCTATTACACAATTCTTCAAGGGTTTTCTTACCCGCAGGGAGATTTTCACATCCTTGCCGCCACTGATCTGGTGGGGAATGGTATGGCTTACGGCAGCATCTGTTGTTATCCTAATCCCGCAGTCAGGCAGTTTGCCTGCAGTAATATATTCGGCCACACTGTCGGCAAGCGCTTCTGCTTCCAGGGAGACAAAGTCGACTAAATCATGTACTTGCAATACATTGCCGGCGGCAAACACTCCGGGTACAGTAGTCTGGTAGTTTTCATCCACAACAGCACCTTTGGTTCTTTCGTCCAACTCTACGCCGCAGGCTAAGGACAGTTCGTTCTCGGGAATCAGGCCCACAGACAGAATCAGGGTATCGCAGGCATAATCCTTTTCTGTTCCGGGAATGGGTTTCAGGTTTTCATCAACCTGCGATACGGTAACGCCTTCCAGGCGCGAATAGCCTTTGATGTTGGTAATGGTGTGGCTTACATGCAGCGGAATACCATAATCATTCAGGCATTGTTCGATATTTCGCGGCAGGCCGCTGGGATATGGCTGCAGTTCAAATACCGCCTTTACCCTGGCGCCCTCAAGTGTCATTCTTCTGGCCATAATCATCCCGATATCACCGGAGCCAAGAATAACCGCCTCTTTCCCCACCATGGTATTATGCAGGTTAATATATGCCTGAGCGACGCCGGCATTATAGATACCGGCAGGCCTTGTACCGGGAATGCCAATGGCGCCTCTGGTTCTTTCCCTGCAACCCATTGCCAGCACAACGGCTTTGGCCTGATACTCCAGCAAACCTGCTTTTGACACGGCAATGACCTTTTTTCCCGGGGTAATGTCAATGACGGTGGTGTCGGTAATATATTCGATATTCATTGCTGCTACCTGATCGATAAAGCGTGCCGAGTACTCCGGGCCGCTCAGAGTCTGTTGAAACCGGGTAAGGCCAAAGCCGTCATGGATGCATTGCCGCAAGATTCCGCCTAACTGCTTTTCTCTTTCCAGTATGACAATATCGTTAATGCCTTTATTTCTAAGCTGTACCGCAGCCGCAAGCCCCGCCGGCCCGCCACCGACAATTACAACCTCTTTATTTATTACAGCCATTACACCCTCACCCTCCCGGTAAACATGGTAGAACCAGGTCTTCCATAGATGACCCCGGTTGCTTTTTTCTGCAATTCCTCCTGAATAATCTCGGCAATTCTGGTCTCACAGTAGCCGCCCTGGCAGCGCCCCATGGTGGCGCGGGTTCTGTTTTTAATCCCCAGTACGGTTTCCACGCCGAGGCAATTATGGACGGCCGCCAGTATCTCGGCCTTAGTCACCGTTTCACAGCGGCAAATTATCTCGCCATAATTGGGGTCTTGGGCAATTAATTCTTTTTGTACCTCACGACTTTGCTCAGCAAAGCAAAGGATGCCTTTTCTCCTCGGGTTAAAGCTTTCATTAGGTGTCAGGGCTTCTTGTTCCCGCATGAGGGCAACCGCCCTTCTGGCCAAGGGCAGGGCACAGGTTAACCCGGGTGATTCAATGCCTACCAGGTTAATGGTATTGGGGGCTTCTGCCCTTGCTTCTACTACAAAATCAAGTACTTGCCGCGTCTCTTTATTGATCAGCTTGGGGCGAATTCCGGAGAAATTCCGGATAAAATGCTCCCGTTTCATATGTTTGAACATTTTGGCGCCATCGGCAATCAAATTCTCCATCACTGCCGGTGTTGCGCCATAGTCGGCAAAATCCTCAACAAGCTCCGAGCTTGGACCAACCAGCACATTGCCATCCACCGTCGGCGTTGCATGGGTGGCAAAGCCGCCTGTCGGCCCCGGTGCCGGATATACCGGCATATTGAGGTATTTGCCAACCCTTTTATCTAACACAAAATATTCGCCCTTGAAGCCGGCAATGGTATAGCCGTCAATCCCCAGCAGGGTTGAAATCCTGGCTGCGTTCAGCCCGGCGCAGTTAACCACCCATCGCGTTTGGTATACCCCATGCCTGGTGGTTATTTCATAAAGGTCATTTATCCTTTGAATACCGATGACTTCCTGGTCAAAATAAAAATCCACGCCGTTTTGCCTGGCATTTTCCGCAAGGGCAATAGTATAAATAAAAGGATTTAAAATGCCGGACGAAGGGGCATACATGGCGAATTCTCCTCCGGCACTCGAATCCAGTTCTGCCAGTCTTTGCTTATCAATCATAGTTAAGCCAGGCACACCGTTGGCATCGCCAATGGCCTTATATTTTATCAGGCTTTGGCGGTCCTTTTCATCAAAGCCGACAACCACCTTGCCTGTTCGTTTAAAGGGAATATCCAATTCTTCGGCCACTTTATCAAATTCGGCATTCCCTTCCACACTGCACTGCGCTTTAAGGGAGCCGGTTTTATAAGTAAAGCCGGCATGCAGTACACCGGTATTCCTGCTGCTGGTTTCGCAGCCTACATCCAGTTCCTTTTCCAGAACCCCGATCTTCAGGCGAAACCGGGCCAACTCTCTCGCCACCGCACTACCGACCACACCTGCGCCAATAATTACTGCATCATATACCTGCTTCATTTGGCAAGCACCCCCATATCCCTATTAGCAGTCAAAATACATTGGATGTATTTATAGTTTTAGATTATCGTTTCCAGGGGATTTTGTCAATTGATTTTGCTTATTTCGAATAAAATTACAATTATCCCCCTCTGTTGGGGCTTTATTATTTCGTTTTGCCCATATATACAGTCTCAAATACATAGGATGTATATATAAAAAATAAAAACCTCACTTCTCCGTTTTATTTGAGAAATGAGGTTTCTTTAAGATGCATACTTTTTCTTAACTTATTTCGGTTATAAGACAGATGCAGCAGCATAGCGTCTTGCGCGTCATGGGGCCGCCGGGCCTTAATGGCTTCAAAAATTTCCCGGTGATGCTCAATGGTTTTGCTTACCACTTTATTTTCCTCAATATTGGTAAACACAGTGATAGCCGCATTGATAATGGGAATTAAATTAGGCACCACCGTATTTTTACTGCATTTGGCAATTTGGGTATGAAATTCAATATCCTTTTTTACCGGATTTTCACCGGCCAACAGCTGCTGCTCCACTTCATCACACAACTGCCCTAAGGTTTCAATCTCTCCGGCTGTTGCATTTTGTGCCGCCCAGGAGGCAATGGCCGGTTCCAGAAGAAACCGCACCTGAATCAGGTCTAAAAATACTTTTTCCTTGTCTTTGATGAAGGTAAGCCCCAGCGGGTCATCGGCGATACCCATTTTTTGTGAAACAAAGGTGCCTGCACCCCGCCGGATTTCCACAACATTTCTGGACACCAACGCCCGAATGGCCTCACGCACGGTGTTGCGGCTTACGCCCAAAAGCTGCGAAAGCTCATACTCATTAGGCAGCTTCTGTCCGACAGGATACTCATTATCAACAATCAGCTTGACTATGGCATCTGAAGTAGTTTCCACAAGGGACTTATTTGCCAAACCCTCAACCACCAGCATGGATTTCACCACCTTACACCAATCCCGGGGATTTTCCCTTGATTATGACATTAATTATAGCGTCCTGCCGCCTTTATCGCAACTCCGGGGAGGCGGCCGTCGGTCTACCGTGTCAGTTCCCGGATACTTTGGACCAAAGCCCCCAGCAGACGGTGGAAACCCTGGGGATTTTGCCCCGGCACCCGGTATTGTTTGTTAATTTCTATTTGCACAGCAGGTATGCCCAGTTCGCGGGCCACATAAGCGGTAACGGCATCAGGGCCGATGGCGCCAGCGTGGTCCCGGGAGATTTTGCTTAACCCCAGTTCCTGAAAGTTACGCTCCAGTGCTGCCAGCATCCCGGTCTGATTGAGCAGCGTCTTGCCCTCATTGGTGCCAAAATCGGCATCAAAAATTCGCTCGCGCGCCGCACCGTGCAGGTCCAGTACCAGCTTTATCTTGTGCCTGGCACAAATCCCGGCAATTCTTTCTTTATAGATACAAGGGTTGTCGGTGTTAGGGTCACCGCCATAAAGCTTAGTCACCGCAATGGCATGACAATCTATCAGTTGCTGCAAGAGAAACGCGATGGAACCGGTAAATTGATCTGACATCTTAATCTTTCTTTGCCGGTAGTACCTGACGGCATGCGGCGCCGACACCAGAACAGGCAGCTTCCCTAAAGAAACATAAAAAGGGTCCTCCTGCTTGGGATTAACGCTTCTGTCGGTTTTGTAGAAATGCACTCTTTCCACATTCACCGCTTCTTCATTCAGCCGTCCCCGGTTAAATTCCTGCAAAAGTTCTGCTTGTTTGCCCAACTAATTAACCCCCGCTTCTTACTTTGGCGAATATCCAGGGATTCGACATCAGGTAAAAAATCCCCTCCCAGATGAAAAGAGCCCCGGATACTTTACCGGAACTCCGGCAAGTGCCCAAGGCTCTTTCAAGAGGGGTTATTGACTACAGCGTTTCTTCCGCAGCTTTGCCAGGTTTCATGTTAAACCATACTTTTACAGCATCAATAATGACAAAGACAATGAGAATCATCATGACTGCACTGGAACCGGCCAGTAACATTTGGCCTTTGGGCAAATAGAATTCAAAGATATTGTAAAAACCGGCAGTCAGGGCCGTAACCAGCATAAAGGAAAGCGGTACCAAAGTAACCCACAGGTATTTTGCCTTGCCCATACGCAGTAATACGGTAGTACCAATAGTTAGCGTCATGCTGGCCAGCAATTGGTTAGACAGACCAAACAGCGGCCAAATGGATGAAATCGAACCGCCAAAGATCAGATAGCCCCAGGCAAAGGAGATTAATGCACTGGTAAATACGATACCGGGAGTCCAATGCACATCACCAAGCGGTTTGTAGATCATGCCGCCAACTTCCTGCAATAAATAACGGCCAACCCGGGTACCTGCATCAATAATGGTTAAAATGAACAGGGCTTCAAACATGATGGCAAAGTGATAGAGAAAGGACATAAAGTTTTCCAGTCCGGGGATTTTAGCAAAAATGTGCGCCATACCTACGGCAAGTGATACCGCACCGCCAGGCCGGCCGGCAACATCTTCACCAACCATTTGTGATAACCAGGGAAGCTCCTCGACAACCATTCCCAGCTTGGCAAAGGCTGCCGGCGTACTGTTGATAGCAAAGTAATCGGCAGGAACCAGACTGGTTGCCGCAATCAAAGCCATGAGGCCAATAAAGGATTCCGCCAGCATGGCACCAAAACCAATTGGCAGTATTTCGCTTTCGTTGGTAATCATTTTAGGCGTTGTACCGGTGGCAATGACTGAATGGAAGCCGGAAATTGCCCCGCAGGCAACAGTAATACAGACAAAAGGCCATACCGGACCGGGAACAACAGGACCGCCCCCACTAATAAAGGGCGTAATCGCCGGCATCTGGATCTGGGGTTGAACAATGATAATTCCTAAAGCCAAGGCAGCAATCGTACCGATCTTCATGTAGGTGCTTAAATAATCACGCGGAGCCAGCAGGAGCCATACCGGCAGCGCGGCTGCAACAAAACCATATAAAGGAAGTAAAATATCTAATTGGGAACGGGTAAGCGTGAAAAAAGGTGCCCAGGCAGAATGTTGTATCCAGGCTCCGCCAAATACAGCGGCAATAACCAAAGCAACGCCGATAAAGGATGCTTCGCCCACACAGCCCGGACGAAGATAGCGCATATAAATGCCAATGAACAGGGCAATTGGGATGGTGGCCCCAACGGTAAACGCTCCCCAGGGACTGTTAAACAGGGCGTTGGCAACCGCAATCCCCATACCTGCCATGGTGATAACCAAAATAAAGATAACGGCAAGGGCAGCAGCCAAACCGGCCGATTTACCAATTTCAGCCTTGGCAATTTCCGCAATAGATTTACCATCATGGCGGATTGAGGCAAACAGGATAATCATATCATGGACTGCCCCGCCGATACAGGCACCGATAAGCAGCCAGATAGTTCCCGGCAAATAACCGAACTGGGCTGCCAGTACCGGGCCGACAAGCGGGCCGGCACCGGCAATAGCGGCGAAATGATGACCGAAAGTAACCCATTTATTCGTGGGCACATAATCATGGCCATCTTCGTGGACAACAGCCGGAGTCGGTCGGTTAGGATCAAGAGCTAATACTTTTGCAGCCATGAAGGCGCCGTAGTAACGATAACAAATCGTCAGCACCAAAGCAGCGATGAGTACCAGATAAAAACCATTCATAAGACTTGCCTCCTTGTATTTATTGAATTCTTCGAATTAACTATAAAACAAAGAATTCATTAAATAAATGCAATCTTTATGAATGGAACAAAGTAAGGCTTAAACAGAAATTATTGACAATGAACAGAAATAGTATTATTTCAATCCCAAAATGGCTTTTATCTCTTTAATTTTACTTTTACTAACAGGTATTTCCACCTGCGGGCATTGCTCCATTTTCAGCCAATAAGTACCCTTGAACCACGGCACAACTCCTTGTACTTTATCCATGTTTGCAAGATAGCTTTTGTGTACGCGCAGTATATTGGTATCGCCAACCCGGTCTGCAAGTTCTGCGAGTGTACCGCTATAGTTTAATTCTTCACCGGCGGTTACGATAACCGCATTGCCGGCACTGGCATAAGCGTAAATAATATCACTGTAGTTGATGAAAATAATTCTCCCTGCCTTTTCTACCGGCAGTTTGTGAATATGAACTTTGGTAACATCAAGTACAGCATCAATACGGTCAGCAGCGGCTTTCCATTCTTCCGGCTGATAATTTTTCAGACGTACAATGGTTTTGTCAATCCGCTCCTGTTCAAAGGGTTTTAAGATATAGTCTACCGCGCCAATTTCAAAGGCTTTTATCGCATATTCGTCATAGGCGGTAGCAAAAACAATCATGGTATGGACTGCAATTTTTCTTAAGATTACCGCAGCTTCCAGCCCATTGATGTCCCGCATGCTGATATCTAAAAAGATAACATCCGGTTGTAACAGGGTAGCAAGTTTAATGGCCTGTGCGCCATTGTCCGCTTCACCGGCAATTTCAATCTCCGGTTTCAACGACAGGAGGTAGCGCAATTCTTCTCTGGCCGGTAATTCGTCATCAACAATCAGGACTTTGAGCATATGCTTCACCTTCATTTGCAGTTATTTGGGGAATGGTAATAGTAACAACAGTACCTGCGCCGATAGTGCTGTCAATAGCCAGACCATAGGAGCCGCCATATTGTCCGCGCAGGCGTTCATGAACATTCATCAGTCCGATATGATCGTTAAAAGGGTGTTTGAGGGGATTGGCTGCCGCCAAATCCATTCCCACCCCATCATCGGCAACCATAATCATAATATCATGCACGGTTTTCTGAATATTAATGGTAATCGTTCCGCCATCGTTCTTTGGCTTCAAGCCATGGATAACAGCATTTTCAATAACCGGCTGAATGGTAAGTGAGGGGATTAAATACTCCCCGGTTGACGGATCAATATTTTCTTCAATAAGCAGTTTGTCCCCATAGCGGGCTTTTTCAATCGCCAAATAGGCGCTGACTTGTGTCAGTTCGTCCGCAATAGTAATATTGCGACCGGCTTTTTGCAAGGTAAAACGGAAAATGGCACTGAGCTTTATCAGCAGGCTGCGCGCCAAATCCGGTTTGGTTCGAATCAACGAGGTTATCGTATTCAGCGTATTGAATAAAAAATGCGGATTGATCTGGGCCTGCAAAGCCTTTAATTCCGCATTCGCGGCTAATTTTGCCTGACG
Organism: Sporomusa sp. GT1; assembly: GCF_014634905.1. Taxonomy (NCBI): domain Bacteria; kingdom Bacillati; phylum Bacillota; class Negativicutes; order Selenomonadales; family Sporomusaceae; genus Sporomusa; species Sporomusa sp. GT1. Next base: position 153,685 of record NZ_BMBX01000007.1, read on the forward strand.
GTCGATTTCCGCCAGTTCAAGTTGAATGGAAAATAAATGGGCAAGTCCCTCGGCAAATACGACATCTGATTGATTAACCGGCTTATTGTCGACGTAGTACAGCTTAAAGGTTCCAATAATCTGTTCCCCTCGTTTCAGCGGTACGACAATAGCACTGGTCAGCAGACAACCGGGACATTGGCAGCCGATTTCCTCAGGACTTTTGGCAATATAAATATTGCCTGTCTGCAAAGTTTTATTGGTAGCAAGCGTAAGCTGGTGGTGCTTCGACAAATGATGCCCGGCGTCGGTGCCAACAAAAGCCAAAACCCGTTCAGTATTGGTTACGGCCACAGCAGGGTAACTTCCATTGGCATAAATAATGTCTGCCGCCGCCTTGGCGGACGCCGTATCAAGCCCTTTTCTAAAATACGACAATGTTTGAGCGGCAATAGCCAATACTTTTTGCGACTGTGCCGCGCCGACTTGCTGCTGTACCTCCATTGTCATCTTAATGATTAACATAAAAATCATAAGGCCAATGGAATTGGCGACAATCATCGGCAAGGCTATATGCTTTACCAGGGTTACCGCCATTTCGAAAGGCCGGGCGGTAAGCAGTATAATCACCATCTGCATAATTTCTCCGACAATACCACTGAGCAGAACCATCCACCAGGACATCGGACTGTGCGGGTATCGCTGTTTTATCCAGCCGGCTAACAAGCCCTCCAGGACATTGGCCAGCGCACAGGAAAAAGCCGAAAATCCGCCAAACATCAGATAGCGGTGTCCCCCGGCTATTAAACCGGCCGCAGCCCCTATGGCCGGACCGCCAAGCAGTCCGGCAGCCATCACTCCTACCACCCGGGAGTTGGCCAGTGCGTCATCCACCGGGATGCCGGCATAGGTACCAACAATACCAATACAGCCAAAAATAAGCGAAAGCTTTACTTTATCCATTACGCTTACATAACTGTAAGTAATACGGCGAAAAATGGTAGTCTGTGATAAAACAAACGCCAAGGTGGCCGCAATACTCATGCGTTCGATCATTTGCATCAGCAAAGTTTCTTCCATAGAATGCACCTCTACCTTCAATATGATATTACTTCGGAGAAAAACATAGTAACCCTGCAAAAAAAAGTTTGCCGGCCTGAACCATTTTTTGGGGTTCAAACCGGCAAACTGCCGACAAACTATGCAGTAAAAAAGGAAACCTCCGGGCGGTATATATGCTGCTAAGGCAACGCTGCTTTGGCAAAAGCCTCCACCAGCGCCGCCGGTTCCTCACAAGTCATGGCTTCCGACATAACACAGAAACCCCTGGCGCCACTGGCCAATACCTCCCGCGCATTCTCTCTGGTGATGCCGCCAATGGCAAACACCGGCAGCGTAACCGCCTGGCAGACTTGCCGCAATAGCGACAGTCCTCTGGGGGGAATTCCCGGCTTGCAGTCTGTGGCATAAATATGTCCGGCAACAACATAGGCAGCCCCCAGAGCCTGGGCCTCTTCAGCTTCGGCAACCGAATGGACAGACGCGCCGACAAGCAGGGGGCGCTCGCCGGCTTTGTAGGTCCGCAAAGCTGGCAGCGACAAATGCAGATGGCTCAGCTTCAGTTTTTCCGCGACTATACCGTATTGATGAAGAATCAGCAGCACCCCGTAACGGTCACAGATTTCCTTCACCTTCCCGGCCACTCGCTCATAGGACGGCACATCCAAATCCTTTTCCCGAAGCATCACCGCATAGGGCCTGGCCTGAGCCAATTGCTGAATACGGTGCAAAAAATCCTCCTGGCAAAGCTGGCGCCGGGTTACACAAATCAGCATCGGCGCGCTACACTCGCACATAGTCGGTATAGACCGGTTGAAGGCCTCTGCCGAGAATCATTTGATGGACCTGCTGTACACTGCGCGGGTCGGCAATCTCAAATTGCTCATCCCCTTTTTCTTCAGCGGTGTGGCCCCCGACACCAACGCTGACTCCGGCAGAGATTTTTGTCGCGGCCATGCCGATGACATGGTCGCGAAACCAGGCCCGCTCCCGGGTAGAAATTGTAATACCCGCAAAGGGCATGAACAGGCGGTATGCCAGCATAACCTGCAGCAATTGCCTTTCGTGAACGTCATTGGCATGGTTCTGGGCATTGTTAATATAGGGCCGCAAGCGGGGAAGCGAGAAGGAAATCTCGGCCTGCGGATATTTTTGCTGAAGATAATAAGCGTGCAAACCAACTGCAAACGCATCTTTGCGAAAATCATCCAGTCCCAGTAAAGCGCCAAAGGCTACACCGCGCATTCCTCCCCGTAAGGCTCGCTCCTGGGCATAAAAGCGATAAGGGTAACTGCGTTTCGGCCCGCGCAAATGAACCTGTTCATACTTACCGGGATTGTAGGTCTCCTGATATACACAGACAAAGTCGGTGCCACACGCATGCAAATACGCGTATTCATCCGTGTTCAAGGGATAAATCTCGATTCCGACTGTCGAAAAATACCGGGCCGCCAAAGTAACGGCCTCACCAATATACTCAACCCCGGACCAATGACGGGATTCGCCGGTGAGCAGCAAAATTTCCTTCAGACCTGTTGCCGCTATTGCGCTTAGCTCTGCTTCCATTTCCTCCAGGTTCAGTTTGCCCCGTTTAATGCGATTCCGGCAGTTGAAACCGCAGTAGGTGCAATGATTCTCACAATAGTTGGCAATATACAGCGGTGTAAACATTTGAATCGAGTTGCCAAAATGCCGCCTGGTCTCTGCCTTGGCTTTCACCGCCATAGTTTCCAGATAAGCTGCGGCCGCGGGAGACAGGAGAACTCCGTAATCCTCAAGGGAAAGCCGTTCCTGCCGCAGCGCCCGTTCCACATCGTCACCCGTATACTGCCGGTACTCGTACTTTTCTACCAACGACATGACTTTTTCCATTAAACCGGAGTCAATGACCTCCATCCCTGCCAGATACTCCATATGATTTCCATAACCGGCCATCATCAGCATTCCTCCAAAAACCCGGTCAACGGGCTGGATGCCTCTGCCCGGCCATCCAAAACACGTCCCAAACCGGCCAGATAGGCCGCCCTGCCAGCCTCAACAGCCTGTTTGAAAGCTCTGGCCATTTGGGCCACATCGCCGGCAGTTGCGATAGCCGTATTGCACATCACGGCAGCCACGCCCATTTCCATGGCTTCGCACGCCTGGGACGGCCGGCCGATTCCGGCATCAACAATGATGGGCAGATCGATTTCCTCCACCAGAATACGGATAAACTCTTTGGTACACAACCCCTTGTTGCTGCCGATCGGCGCCCCCAGCGGCATAACCGATACCGCCCCTGCATTAACCAGCTCCCGGGCTACATTCAGGTCCGGATACATATAGGGCATAACCAGGAAGCCCTCTTTGGCCAGAATCTCCGTAGCCTTCACGGTTTCGTAGTTATCTGGCAGCAGGTATTTCGAATCATGGATGACCTCCAGTTTGATAAAGCTGCCACAGCCTATTTCACGTGCCAGTCTGGCAATCCGGACAGCTTCCTCTGCATTTCTGGCACCCGATGTATTGGGTAAAATCGTGATTCCTTCCGGGATATACTCCAGAATATTTTCCTCACCGCCGACATTGGCACGCCGCAAAGCCAGGGTCACCATTTCCACTTCACCGTGTTTAATCACCGCCTGGGTCATTGCCAGCGAAAACTTGCCTGAGCCTAAAATCAACCGGGACTGAAATTCATGTCCCCCAAGCACCAACCGATCGTTCATAGAAAACACCTTCCTCCTCTTTTTTCTTTTCTGTTAACAGCTTTAAAATTTAACCACCACCTACAAAGCTGACGATTTCCAAGCTATCTTCATCCGTAAGCCGGGTAGTCTCATACTCTGCTCTGGCGACAATCACCCCGTTAAGCTCCACCGCAATCGTTCTGCCATCAAACCTCTCAGCCAGTAAAAATTCGGCTAAGGTCTGATCCTGTTTTAGCGGCACTGTCCTGCCATTTAATTTCATTGCTTTCTCTCCCTTCGAGCGCACTCCCCACAACTGTCACCAGCACTGAGGCGCGCAAAACATCTATTCTGCGAAACGAAAAAAGCACAAAATGAGACTGACACCCTTTTGGTGGTGTCCCCCATTTTGTGCTTCTTTCATTTTCTTCCAGTATACCATATTGTCCACTGCAAAGCAAGCAAAGACAGCGGTTGCTACTCTTGCAGCCAGCAGCAACTATTACGCAGGAATCCCCGGATATTATGCCTTTTTAACAAATTCGGATTTTAATTTCATCGCCCCAAAACCGTCAATGTGGCAATCAATATCATGGTCACCTTCGACTAAACGGATATTTTTTACTTTTGTTCCTATTTTTACGGCCGATGAACTGCCTTTTACCTTGAGGTCTTTGATTACCGTTACAGAATCGCCATCCTGCAGAACATTCCCATTGGCATCTCTGACAACCTTTTTGCCTTCATTATTTTCACTTTCCGCCCCTGCTGCCCACTCATGAGCGCATTCCGGGCAAACCAGCAGACTTCCGTCTTCATAGGTGTATTCTGAATTGCATTTTGGGCAATTGGGTAAATCATTCATATTTTCATTTTCTCCCATCATTATTATTAATTTCATATACTACCACAGTTTTCACCTATTGACAAACCCTATACCTTTTTTACTCAGGCAGAAGGTCTTGCAACAAAGCCAGGAAATGCCTGCTGCTGGCAGATAAATTGCGATTCCGGACCCAGACAATTGCCGTTTGCGTTGATACATTGGGTTCGACAATGGTTTTATAAATCAGCTCCGCATCAGAGCTTAACACCTCGGTCGATTTAGGAACCAACGCCATGCCAATCCCCAGTTTAACCCAAAGTATGTTGAGTAAAATTCCGTCACAGAGACATACGATATTCGGTGCAAACCCGGCTTTTTCACACCATTCTTCAACCATGGCCTGCCATCTTCGCGGAATAATCAAAGGCTGACCGGCAAGCTCAGCCAGCCGGATAACTTCAGGATCTTCGCCGCATTGGCAGCCATCCCGTTTCATGGCAATCATTAACGGCTCGTCAGGCAGGGTAATGGATTCATAAATCTCCGAATCAAACGGAGCCCGGATAATACCGATCTCAATAACCCGATTGTCCAATAGCTCCAAAATTCGATAGCCATCACCCTCCCATAATTGGAAGGTAACATCAGGGTATAAATCATGGAACCGGGAAAGCAAATTGGGCAGCAAGGTGGCCCCTGACGTAGTCACCGTCCCGATCGACAGGGTCCCGGCCAGGTTTGAATTCAATTCCGTAATTTCTTTAACCGTACCATCAACAAGCCCGAGTATTTGTTCTGCCCGCTCCCGCAACAGCTGCCCTGCCTCTGTAAGCCGTATCCTGCGGCTGCCGCGCTCAAACAATTGCACCCCGAGCTGTTCTTCCAATTGTTTCATTTGCTTGCTCAGGGGCGGTTGGGCGATATTGAGCCGTTTAGCGGCATTACTGATATTGCCTGCCTCCACAATGGCATAAAAGTTCCTCATGTCCCGAATATCCATTTACACACCCCTTACTATATTTTTTCGGTATATAATGCATATATTTTTAATAGTTTTATCATACCTTTTAGTATGCTATAATTGCAATAATTAATCAGACAAATAAATATTTTAGCGCAATACCGTATTCTACTCTCCGGAACACGGTTAACGATTGGGGACTTTGTAATGAGTAGCTCAACTGCTGTTTCAAAACAAGTAAATAGCCACGATATACCAGCGGCCAAGCCTTCTCTTTGGAAAAAGCTTGGCAACATCCACCTGCTGTTACTAACGGTAACTATATTCTGGGGAACCTCCTATGTGGCTGCCAAAATCGGCATGCACGAGCTGCTGCCTTTAAACCTGGCGATCGTCCGCTTTGTGATCGCGGCGGTATTGTTCGGTCTTATTCTGCTGGTAAAGAAGGGCAGTTCCCGGCTGGATACCAAAGACCTGCCCCAGTTTTGCTTTCTTGGTTTCTTCGCCATTACGCTCTATTTCCACATTCAATATACGGGACTGTTGTATACAACCAGTACCAATGCCGGTCTTATCATGGCAACCGCCCCCGCCTTTGCCGCTTTATTCTGCCTGCTTACCAAAAAAGAAACCATAACGAAGTGCAGCCTCTTAGGAATCAGTATTGCCTTTTTGGGTGTGTTATTAGTAATAACCCAGGGACAAATCAGCGGCCTGTTCCAACAGCGGACATTTTTAGGCGATAGCCTGATTCTCTTAAACGCGCTCATGTGGGCCTGGTTTACACTCAAAAGCAAAACCGTGTTAGATAAATACAATCCCTTTGTCGCCATGGCCTATGTCCACATATTTGGCGCCATATTCTTACTCCCGTTTGCTTTTGTCCCAAGTATATTTGCTGAAAAAACCTTATGGCAGCAGTTGCCGGCAATCGGCGCCACTACCCTGCTGGCTGCCGTCTATCTGGCTGTTTTTTGTTCAGTCTATTCCTACTTTGTCTGGTATTTGGGAATCGCCAGAATCGGGGCGGTAAAAACGGCAACCTACAGCTATTTTAATCCAATTATGGCTACACTGGCAGGCGTAGCTGTGTATGGCGACCTGTTGACAATCTACACCGGGTTAGGCGGCTTGTTAGCCATTGCCGGTGTCTATATTACCAATCAAAAAAAGGCTGACCGCTCTCCCGGTTGCCGGTAAATAAAATAACACCACACTATCGATACTCAATAGTAGTTATCTTCAAGCTTATACAGCTGCACCTGCCAGCAAAATTGAGGAGGTATTTCATGAACTCTGTATTTACCGGCAAAGAAAACTGCTGCGGCTGCAGTGCCTGTCAGCAAATCTGTCCCGGCAGTGCCATTGCCATGGAGCCGGATAAGGAAGGCTTCTTATATCCGGTCATCAATCAGGAGGCATGTATTGATTGTGAGCAATGTGTTCAGGTTTGTCCACTGATAAAAGAGGGGAATGCCAAGGAACCGGTCTTCTCGAACGTATATGCCGCCAAACATAAAGCCGACGACGTAAAAATGACCTCTACCTCCGGCGGGGCATTTACCGCTCTGTCGGATTATATCCTCAAACAAAATGGCGTGGTCTACGGCGTTGATTTTAATGAGAACTTCAAAGTATGTCATAAGAAGGCCCGCACTGCCCCAGAGCGCGACCGCTTTAAAATTTCAAAATATGCGCAAAGCGATTTGAAAGATACCTTTGCCGACATTGAAGCCGAGCTTAGCCACGGAACACCGGTATTATTCACAGGAACACCCTGTCAGACAGCAGGATTGCGCAGCTTTATCGGCGACCACCCTGCGGCGAAAAACCTGTATGTCTGTGATATCATTTGTTATGGTATTCCCAGTCCGCTGATATGGCAGGAATATCTCCGGCATTTAGAGATTAAATACGGTAATAAAATTGAGAGCGTACATTTCCGCAGCAAGGTGTTTGCCTGGAACCGCCCCAATAGCAACAGGAATTTTATGTGTACTACGAAAAACTGTCCTCAGCCGCATGTGGAAGATGATTACTATACCCTGTACTTTTCCGCCCGTACCATCATGCGGCCATCCTGTTCCCAATGCAGATTTACCGACAGCAGACGGGCTGCCGATATCACCATCGCCGATTATTGGGGCATTGAAAAATATATGCCGGAATTTATGGACAGCAAGGGCGTATCCCTGATTTTAATAAATTCCGCCAAAGGAAAAATGCTGTTCGAACAGGTTAAACAGGATCTTGATTATGCGGAGCGGCCGGCAGCAGAATGCTTAGCCGAACAGCAGCGTCTCCGTGAGCCTGTCAAATTCCCGGAAAACCGCGGCCAGTTCTGGGAGGATTATTATACTCACGGCTTCCCTTATCTGATTGATAAGTATGTAAATAACATTGACTGACAAGCGCAAAGACTCATTGACAGTAGTCAATGAGTCTTTTACTGTTTTAACTGCGTCCGCAAAGCAACCACTTTTAGAACGCGTTCTTGCAGGTACACCATATATACAAGACGGTGCTGAATATTATTCTGCGTTAATAGGCTCCTGTTAAATCACCTATTAACTTTTCATATAGAGGATATGGTGCGAACGGGTTTTCCCTGATAATATCCAAAAGCTGATTTATTTTTGCACCAAAGCCCGCTTCATAATTAAAAATTGATGCGGCTACCAATGCCGCCAACTTAATTAAATACCAGTTGCTGCAAACCCCTTAACCGGTTTGGCAAAAACCGCTACCAACAGGGCTCCCGTTATCGCCAAGCCCCCGGTTAAAAAGAAGGCACTGGTAAAGTGACCGGAAATCTGGACGATATAGCCGGTGACGCTCGGGGCAAAAATACCGGCGGTGTTTGACAGAAAATGCACAAACCCGCCAACGCGGCCCACACTGTCACTCTGTACCGAATCCTGGATGATCGCCCAATAGGATGGGGTCGCCAAATACGCAAAGAATATACCGCACGACATCAAGGCCACAGCCGCCGTCGCGGTTGATACCATGCCGCACAGCCCGATAGAAAAGGCAGCTCCGGCCAGGCATACCGAGATAACAAGCTTTCTGGCCAACACCAGATTGCCGAGTTTTTTAACCAGGTAATCGGATATAAAACCACCCAGGCCGTACCCTAACGCGCCAAACAGCCAGGGAATGACACTAACAATGGCCATGTTCTTAATGCTAAGATTATGGGCCATGACAAGATAGCTGGGAAACCATGTCAAAAAGAAGTAGGTAGCGTAATTTGTGGCAAAAAAGGCCACAATGGTCGCCACAATGATTGGCTGCTTAATGTAGTAGCTCAGCGGAAGTTTTACCGGAGTTTGTATTGAAGTGACCTTACCTTCCTCAATCTCCTGCAACTCTGCCGGTGATACATGAGGGTGATCTTTCGGCAAGTCGGTTACCAGCCTATGCCAGAAAATTACCCAGACAAACCCCATCACAGCTAAGGTAACAAATGAAATCCGCCAGCCACATTGAACGGCAATCAAACCGACGATAGGCCCGGCCAGGGCAGCCCCCAGCGACATCCCGGTATCGGTAATACCTTTAGCTTTGGCCCGTTCGGTTGCCGGAAACCAGTTATTGATCATTTTATTGGTAACCGAGCTTACCGGCCCTTCACCGGCACCAAAGATGATCCGGAAAACAAGCAGGGAAGCAAAACTCCAGGCCACAGCCGGGGCTGCGGCAAATACCGACCACAATACCAGCGCAATAGTAATTGTTTTCTTTGGACCGTAAATATCTGATATATAACCACCGATAAAACAAAACAATGCATAACTCGCAAAAAAGCCACTGAACAGAACCCCCATCTCCGCCGGTGAAAGATCAAACTCTTTCATAACATACGGCGCCACGATCGACAGTGATGCCCTGTCGACATAGTTGATAAAGGTTAACAGAACCATAAGACCCAGGACTACCCAGCGATATCTTTTCATGACACGGCCTCCTCGTAATGTTTCGTTCCGGTTTTACTCCTGTTTAGCTGGCTGTCCAGCCGCCGTCAATGACAATATCGGCGCCGGTAATATAGCCGGCCCGCGGTGATGCCAGGAAAACGATCATCTCCGCCACCTCACGGGGAGTTCCGGCCCGTCCCATTGGAGTACGTGATTCAATCAATTGCCGCCAGCAAACGTCCTTCATTACTTTTTCCACCATCGGGGTACTGATGAAAGCAGGCGAAATCGAGTTGATTCTGACACCGCTTTTGGCCCATTCATTGGCCATCCCTTTGGTAAACTGCCTGACACCGCCCTTGCTAGCCGCATAGATTGTCCGCTCAGGCAACACGATATGGCCTTGCAAAGAGCTTAAGGTCACAATAGCACCTGAGCCCTGGGCAACCATCTCTTTTCCGCATTCCAAACAACAGAAAAAGGACCCCTTTAAATTGATATTGATAATATAGTCCCAGTCTTCTTCCGTGTAATCCAGTGCCAATTTCCTTACATTGACCCCGGCACAATTGACCAGCACATCAATCCGCCCGTAACGTTCCATAACAGTCCGGACCATGCTCTTTATTTCGCCAACCTTGCCAACATCGGCGCTAATGTAACCGACCTTATACCCCTTGCCGGTAAGCTCACTGGCATATTCCCGGCATTTGACTTCATCTCTGCTCACAATGATACACTGGGCATCAGCCTCGCAAAACCGCTGAACCGTCGCTTTGCCTATTCCTTCACTCCCCCCTGTAACGACAATAACCTTTCCGTCAAACTCTCTCATTCACTCACCCCTGCAATTAATTTGCCGCATTTTCTCAGCCCTGCATTGAAGCCAGTTGCCAACTGCGCTATAATGGAGACAATCGTATGTGGAACACACCCCTGTTTTCCGTTCGATTGTCTCCATCGGCAGCAGTTGTTTTGTTGTTGTGTCGAGCGACAAGTGTCTTTAGGACACATTTTTAGGCATGCTTTGCCCTTGTTTAGCGGCTTATTAAGCCTGCCGTAGTTTAGGTCGCTCTTTTAATCGCCTCCTTTCTGTAGACTAGAGCTTAATTAGGAATTTAATAACTGTAAATATTTCCAGATACCCAGGTGCTTGTCTACACATCACTGGTAGCAAGGTACGCTAAATAAGAAGAATTTTACTGAACCTAAATGTTGTATCTTCTTTCTCTACCTCTCTTTTAACCTTGATATGAATGTTATAAAATCATATCTTTAACCAAACACCTTTCTGTGCAATTATATTGCACTATAAAGTTATTATAATGCAATATAATTGCACAGTCAATACTTTCACTTGAACGGTGTGTGATTTTGATGCCTTCTTTTGGCGAACGTTTAAATCAGTTACGAAAATTACGTGATCTGAAAGCTGAAGATTTGGCAGATGTTATTGGAGTCAAACGTCGGATCATATATATGTATGAGAAAAACGAGTCAAAACCAAGCTTTGAAGTTCTTATCTCCTTAGCCGACTATTTCGATGTATCTCTAGATTATCTGGTCGGTAGATCAGATAAAGCCAGAAGATAGAACTGACGGCAATGTCAGAGACTGGGTTATTGTTCATATTTCAATGTATCTCTCGATTACTTAGTTGGACGGTCCAATAATCTGAGAAGGCTTGAATAGATAAATACTTGAAGCAAGATACTGTAATTTTAAAACCGTCTAAAGCTATTGGATGCTTTAGACGGTTTTTACGTAGGCCAGAATACCACAACCATAAATATGTTCCCACAGACTTATTGCATCATGTTAACATAAGATTCGAGAAGAAAACACATATAATGCTTATTTAAGGCTAAAATTCAATTTGTTGTACATTTTATGTTAATATAGCATATCAAAATAAATATCCCTTAGTTAAAGGGCTGTTGAAGTTTTAATAACCAATAGTTTTTTCCTCTTTGCTTACTAGTCGTTCATACCAGTGGCTAATGTCTAACTACCTATTAGCCCTTTATACATAGTAGATCAGCAAGTGCGTAAGGATCTTCAAAAACTGCAAGGCATAGAGAAATAGCAGCCTTACAGGCGACTTCTTGAAAATCGTCTTTTTTGGTTCCGTCTCCCCAATCACAAATTCCTTTAACGATTATCCATGGTACACGCTCCCGGTCAGCTACAGCGCATAGCCCTGCCCCCTCCATTTCACCTCCTTTTGCGTTAGGAAATGCCTTGAGCAACTTATCTTTAAATTCCTGACTATCAATGAGTTTCTCTCCCGAAAGAAGTTCACCAATATGTTTTTCGGAATAAGCATCTTCCGAAATTTTAAATTCCCATCCCTGAATATTTCTAAAGCGATCCAACAATACAACGTCTGCGTTATATTTAGTATCGCGATTAAGAGATGCATCTTGTCCAACTCTGCTTGGTTCATAGAAGGTAACTTTATCCGCGACGACAACATCACCCAAATTCTGTTTTGTAGGGTTAATACCAAAGGCAATACCGACCATAACAATGGCCTTAGGTTTCCAAAACCGAATGGCTTCAGAAACAGTCATCATTGAAGCATCTCTACCACCTGACCCCATTGCACATCTTACATGTATAGTTGGGTAAGCCCCGAACTTTCCAATATAATAGGTTTGGTTCTGGTTATAACCCTTTAACTTTTGGTTGTAATTATCCAAAGGCTCTATGATGTCGTGTAGTATTTTTGTCTCTAAATCAGTCGCTGTCACAAGAAGAAGATTAGCTGAGCCGACCAATGATTGCAATACTTCATTAGCAACTGCCTTGAACCCACTTTTAGCAGCAATCTTTTTAGTACTGTTGCTATTAAAACTAGTATCTAAACACTTGATTAAGGCATCCATCGCTTCTTTACTATTTGGGGGTGATAGCAACCAGGCTTGCTTACCATCAATTGATATCTCTTGCCCTAAAGAATACCCGTCGGGTGTCTCAGCTAAAGACAATGCTGTTGTAAATTCATTATTCCATACATTAAGGAGGCCATTCTCCGATAATACGTTAAAATAATCCGAAAACATACCAGTCTGATCTACACCAGTAACTTTGCGAGTTCGCTTCATCTTAAATTCTGTATTTTGAAGGAAGCTACCAATATTAGTCTTTATATACCCCTTATAATTCGTTCTATACCCAAAGAATTTCTGTATATTTTCGCTGACCGCTAAAAATATTACAACCGTTCCCTTCGCAATTGCGATCTCCAGTTCCTTAGTCCGCTCTGCTTCATCAAATACAGTGTCCAAATCCCAATCATTGTTTTGTCCCTTAAGTTCGTATAGTTCTTTAGATGAACCCGAACTTTCTGTTGGCCTCCCAAAGATAAAATGTGAAAAACTTTTCGGATGAATAATCACAAAATCGTAATCATATAGTGCGTCAGCTGCAAGCTCTTTAATAATTTCGGGTTTGCCCAGACCCTTAATATGAAAATACTCATTTGTATTCATATCAAAATCTGAGCCAACAAACAAAATCTTTTTAGTCAATTTAGAACCTCCACCTGTGTTCAAATTAGTAACGGCTACCGGGGATGAAACTGGTACCTTATAATAGGCAGTAATAATGAGTATATCTAAAAAATAATTAACCTGTTTAGGATAATAGTCAGTTTTTAGCATTCTTAAAAAAGTAGACGCTCTTAACTCTAGATCACGTGAGGACCCGGAAAACCTAGCAAGCCAAATTGCTAATGCGTGGTCTTCAATTATAGGATCGATCTTATTTTGTATAAAAATCAGATACTCATTCTCTCGATTTTGTGCAACATATCCTAATGCTTTGATAAAATCCTTCACCCAAGAGTCCTGCGTAGCATCTTCGGCTTCCTTTAACAAAACCGACAACCACATTGTTAGTTCTATATTATTTAGTTTTTTTACCCCGAGTGTTATACCCAACAGTGCCGCGTAATCATGCAGAAACGGGGAATAATGTTTAAGCTCTCTTCCCTGTAACCGTCTAATACTTTTGCTAAAGTGCTCATACCAACTGCCATCCTGCCAAAATAAATAGCCAGATGTAGCGATGTCCCGATAATCATCAATAGACAAAGCGTGGGTTACCTGTGTTACCCCACCAATTCGGTTACCCAGCATGAAATCAGTAAAACATTTCAATAACAGAGATTTTGCACATGAGTTAAATATATACTCTTGAATAACCTTGTCATCTGCGAGCAAAGAGATCACCTCTTATAAAAACCAAAGATGTCCACGCAGTCCACTCACAACAGCGTCTGGATCACAACTTGGCACATTTCGCATGTTTCCTAGCAATCTCGCAATTAATTGCGGATATAAAATTGTAATCGGCATAGAAGAAGGAAAGAAACTTCTCCACGATAAGTATGAAAAAGTATATATCTGTTGAGTTAAATAACCAAGGTCTGTGAATGTCGAATAACGATGTAACTTAATTAAGAGGGGCACCCCCATGCCCTGTTTATCGGTTTTAAGCTCACGCGGGCCTACTAGCTGCAACAACTGGTTATTTCCGTCTATACATAGATTAGTTCCTCGACTTGGTGTATAAATACCTTTACCTCTAATGCCTTGCTGCGTCGGATCGAAAATTCGAAAAGGATGATCTTGAGAAATATGTAAAAAGGCAAAATCTAATTTAATTTCTTCTTTATAGTCGTCTGCAAGTTTTTTAATTACTTCTGCCTCAATATCCCTTAACGGCTTAAATGCGTGAATTACAAGACGTACTGTTTCTTGCTCTTGCCAATTTTGTCGCCTTTTAATTTCCTCTATTGAATTACGAACGGAAGAAAGCAACTCTTCGAAATACTCGTCAATATTGACATCTTTAGATTTATTATTAAGCAAATACCGCCCATCGCCGGAGAATATTGTGGTAACTCCGACAACGCGGCGTCGCTTTTGATTACGTTCCCGTGCTACAAAAGAACTTCCAATACCAATAATCAATTCATGGTCAATTTTTTGGTTTCGTGGTATTATCCATGGTTCGCCCTTCAACTTCGCATATATCGCAAGCGCAATATTATTTAAAACATAAATTAGTCCAGCATCACTCTTGTGCATGGTTTCAATACGAACCTCTTGAACTGGAATACCTCGATTCATAAATTTAATTTTCGAAAGAAAATACGGGTTCTCATTTGTCCTATATAACTTGAACTCATCACAAGTTTCAACTATTGCAAGATGATATTGACAATTGGAGCCTAAGCATTCTCGAATAGCTTTTTCATAAGCGTTTATTGTTGGTTTTTCTGCCGTGAAAATATCATATCGAATATTAGTTAAGTGGTACTTACTTTGCATGCCTGTGAATACATCATTTTTTACAAGTTGTATCCCTGAGGTCAGTTTATCCAAAAAATTAGTAACGGTTCCCCTGTGTTGTGCTTGACATATTACTGCAATCCTTGGTGTCTTATATTCGAAATGAATCTTGTCATATGGTCCATATTTTCTCAAGCCAGAATCACTACTAATGTCGGTCTGAACTCCATGATAGTCAAAAACAAATGTCGGCTTTTGAATAAATGACTGCCTCCATTCAAGTGAGCTATCATCGAATAATTTACCTATTTGAAACGAAAATCCCGCGTTACTTTCAAACCTACACTTTTCTAGCCACGAATAAAAGTTGTTGTTGTTATTAGCTATTTCACGCGCATTCTTCCTTTTTGAGTTGAAAAAGCACTCGCGTACCCTTTGCCATGTTGTATGTCCATTTAGTCCTGATACTATGGATTGCAAATTGCCTAGATTGCAATTAACATGGAGCTCTGACAGATTTCGTTGTATATTTTCTCCATCTTTTTCTAATATTGCAATTTTACCTTCAATAGAAACTATCGTTCCAGTAAATTTACTCATTGGCGGTAAATGTTGCTTTAGCTGTTTATATTCATAGACCCTATATCCTACTAGGGGAATAATCCCCATTAAATCTTCGCATGTATATTGATTTATCCACCGATATTCCGGATTTACTAAAACTCCTATTACTGGATTCTTATCATTATAGATTACTCTGGTGTCAATAGAATAACCTTTTGCAAATCGTATTTTTGCCCCATCTGGTAATACACCAGATATAACATTTTCTTTATCCTCATTTGAGTAAAATCGGATTGGACCATAGGAGTCTATAGTAAAATTACTGTTTTTAGCCTTAAGTCTAAGGATGTGAAGAATCATTTGATGAGCAAGCTTCTTGGTCAGGTATGGCCGATTATTCCAATTAAAACGAAATTCTGTACCTATTGTATTTTCAGTACCATTTGTCTTAGCCGAAGTATATATATAGTTACCATCTCGAAAAATATATAGTTCTTCTGATCGGTTGGCACGAAGAGCCTCTAACTCAGCTTGAGAATATAATATTCTTTTGAGTGTTACTTCCTCCGATGTTATATTACAGACCGCGAAATTGCAGAACATAAGTGCCTCCCCGTCTATATAAAACGAATACATTTTTCTGTTAGTTTCTACCTTTTTCCTTTTCATTTCCAGAACAAATTTAGTCATCTTAAAATCCCTAAAAATTAACGATATAGGAGATCAGTACTTATAAATAAGCAATATATCTATATAACTTACCGTTATGCTATTTCCTAGTTACGTTCTTGCTATAAAATCCTCTAAAAACTCAGGCAAGTATTGCTCACAGATTTCCTTCTTAACAACTGCGTGTCCACCAAACAGGCGAAATACAATGACATCTTCCTCTTTATTGAGCAACATCGGTCTACCGTGAATATTTGTACATTCTCTAATCGCTATCATTGGAATAACAGGTCTCAGCCTCCTTATTTCCAACGTGCGTGCTTCATTTAACCAGCCAACCCATTCAGTCTGCCCTCCAATCACTCTATTTTCTACAGAATGGATCCAATAATATCCATTTGACTCATCCACATCACTACTGTTTTTACACTTAAGGTGATGACTGTAAAATGCATTATATTTCCCATTCTGGGAAACTTTGCTGGCGATTTCTCTTAACTCTCCGTCATAAGCTAACAGACCAAGCAGATAATCTGTCGAGACATCAAAATATGTTGCAAGCTTTACCATTGTATAGGTATCAGGCTGGAATTTATCCGTTTCATATCTCTGAATAGATTTAATGCTAATTCCTAACTCTTCCGATAATTTTTCTTGGCTTAAATCAAGAGAAGCTCGTAATTCCTTTAGCTTTTGTCCCAGTGTTTTCATTATAATTCTTTCCTCTCGTCTATTTGTGTTTTTATTATAATTCATTTATTAGTATCAAAAAACGGACAATTATGTCCTATTCTACGGAAAGAATATAAGAGGAATCTTAATAAAGGGTGAAAAGAAAATATCTCTTTAAGATATTAACTTTAGCTATACAGCGATTCTATATGGTAATACACTATCTAATTAGTCATGGCAGTATTGCCATTAGTGAGCTATGTTCAATATAAAAAAATTATATGTACTTACGTAATTCATAGATTTTATTTATACCAAAGTTGATTTTAGTCTGCTAACGAGGCTTTGCTATGTCATCATGAGATGATAACATATTAACTTGTCTTAAGAGTATTGATCAAAGAAATGTATGTCCGAAATTTTAAACAAAGCTCCTGACCCCTTATCTATTCTAAACAACAGACGTTTCAAAGGTTTATGAGTATCGGATAGCCACCATGTAATTAAGCGTGTTTTTGCCGAAAAATTACTGTGGTGAAAAAAGAAGGTATTATCTGGTATATCGGTCGATTGATTTAGATTCAGTTGTTCTGAAATAGAGCCAGCGACGAGATCTGGTATTGCGACAAACATCTTCTATCATTCTAGAACCATCATCACTTTTTGTTGTTCCGCATCTAAGGTTCCCTAAATCAAAAGTTAGATAAATTGTCGAAATCCAGGAAAATAATTTTGTAAGCTGTATGAGTCGACTGTCATTTGCTGCTATGGAATCCTCATCAGTAAACCAAAGAATATTTTGTTTTTCTTGTAATAAACCGGCAATTAAAAATGATAAAAAATGTACAACCCGAAAGCTTTTCTCAAGGGCGTTTTTCGACCACGTTCTGAATTCTTCGAATTCAGGATTTTGCAGGTCAAGAGGAGTTACCCCATCAAATAAAGTTTTTATCGAATTATCTATGGCAACTGAAAAACACAATCCAGGAATATTATCAGCAGCCATAAGAAAATAAGGTAATGCTTGCGCGCGCTTATTATCTCGTAGCGCTTTAAAAGACATTCGTCGTTTATCAGATAAGAACTGCTCCCGCAATTTAATGCGTTCATCATTCCAGTGCCCACATTTACTCAAGTCTGCTAAGAGAAATGATAACACCTGATAAGTAGCACCAGGATGTTCTCCACTATAGTCAGAGGCTAAAAGAATGTTAGCGGCCGAACTGAAATCTGGGAGACTAGATGGATATTTATGAGAAATACTATCCATCATTCGGTTAATTATAGAAAAAGAACCTGATATTCCTTCTAGGCTGCGCCATCCCTTTGAGGGCATATAATAACCCCCTCTATCTTTTACCGCTCATATATGCGAATGAATATTCTAATATAAACAAAACCGATTAATAGTCAGGCATCTCGTCCCATGTCCTCCCTTCAAGCAACCGGCCATTCTTTTTTTTGTTAAAGCCGCCCCATTGTTTGAAGAAGAAAGGAACTTTTTGTCGTACACAGTGATCTCTTATTTCATATATCCATTCAGCCATTATAGGTCGAGCGTATGCCCCCGACTCCCCTCCAACAATGACCCACTGAATCCCATCGAGATCAAGATCATTCAATGGTCCAATTAAAGGCTCTAGGGATAAAAATTTTATATTTGCAGGAATTCGCTTCAAGTCAAACAGTCTATCAACTACGCTACTATTCTCTATAGTTGCACCTTGCCAAATATTTGGTGTCCATTTTAAATAAGGAGCAATTTCTACAAGACGCTTTGTTCTTTTAGTTAATATTTGATAATTATGCCAAGGAGTTACGTTCATTACTTCAAACACTTTTACAATAAAATCAATCGGCACTTCTTCATGAAACAAATCAGACATGGAATTTACAAATACTCTTCTTGGTTTTTTCCATGTCAAAGGTAATCTTATAAGATCATTATGTAACGTTACATTAAAACCATTTGCATACCTCGGGTTACCCATCGCATGGAGTCTCCTAGCCATTATATATGCATAGCAGTTAGCACATCCGGCAGTTATCTTAGTACAACCCGTAACTGGATTCCAAGTTGATTCAGTCCACTCAATTTTTGAAATCGAACCCATAGCCAGTCCTCCTTTCTCTGCCAGTATAGCATACTATTTTACAACGGCAAACATGAGTTCCATTCCCTACTGGGGAAATGAAATTATAACATGGTCAGCCATGCTTTTTATACCGTTAATCACTCGTCTTTTACAAGGATCACAAGTAACTCTTTGATTTAACTCAAGCCTCCTCAAGGCTTCTTTATAATTTGCCATTACAAAAGGCGTATTAATGTGATGAAGGTCATGTATTTGTTGCACATTTAGACTTTTACCTGCAAAGCAATGACAAAGATCATCTGCTAAGTTATCTACAGGCCTATCATACAAAGATAAAAGACTAAGCTGCCTATTGCTTACCGGAATGTATGAAAAACTAGCAACTCCATCATTATGTTCGGAACTGTAGCGATACATAATATTTTTCATTATTGTATATCCCAGCACATGCTTTGATACCAATATTAGATAATGACTTGTACGTTCACCTCCTGCCCTAATAAATCTAAATGGTAGAACATAGTTTTTTCTATTATTGGAAAGCTTTTCCGCCAGTTCATTAAGAATTGTTTGCTCTCGTTCTTCTGGCAACATCTTTCGCACCTTTCCTCTTAGCCAATCAGCTCTCTTTTCCCCAAATATTGAATTCATGTGTTCTACAACTACAGGATTGGTAAGCCCCATATTTATTCTATTGTAATTGAAAAAGAAAATACAATCAGAGCCCCAGTCCTTAATCAAGGCTGCGATGAGTCTTGAACTTAGTCCTTTGTAACCCCATGGGTCAATAAAACCAAGCGAAGGAACAAGACTTGTTTTTTCAAGTTGCTCAGCCATTTCATCGCCAACGACCGAATTAAAGACTTGAGGTTTATGACGAAGATTATCAATACCCGGTAGTTGTATCAATTGAGTATGTAAGTTATTAGCAAATTCGGAATCTGCATCATTGAATAGTACGACCATTTTTTCTTTCAATATTGGATGTGCAATTATTTGCTCTACAACTTTAAGAGGAGTGGATTTGGTCCCATTAGAATATCGACCAGGTCCAGAAAATAGATCAATATATGCAAGCTTTTCGCTCCGCGATTTACTTGCCATAATAGTTGTCCAAGCTCCGAAATAGTCAGCAACAATTTGTGATTTAACCTCGGACTGGTCGAGCGCTTCCTCAAAGAATTGTCTAGGCACATTGCTCCCCCCCACTTGAAAATTTGGGCGCTTTCTTATTTGAGCTATCTCAAGATCCTCACTCGAAATTGAAAGGAATTCATTATTATCCAATAATTTAATTGAGGAGTATTAAAAGGTAAGCCAAAAAATAATATCAATCAACTCCTATTAACTGAATATTAATACGAAAGTCGTATAGTAGGCATTAGGCAAGAGACATAATCCACCAAATAAGGTGAATTATGTCTCAAATTCTGTGAGGTATCGTATTTTTCCTTCAACGTTAGTAAAACTCTTGAAAATTATGTATATATAGTTATTATTTTAGAAAAGTCATATGAGTTACTAAAAACGTTACGAGGCGGCGTATCTAACTTAGCACGCCAGCCGAAGTGTATCCCCATCCTTCGTTACGCTTTAAGCCATGTCTTCAAGAGCGGTTAGAATGGCCTTTTCGATTTCTACCAGTAGGTCTTCCTGGTAGACCGGCGTCTTCGCCTTGAGCATCACCTCTCCTATCGTGACGAGGGCAGGATGGGTCAGCCGCGACAGTTGGGCGAGCCGCCGATTGGAAATCTTCTTTTCTTTCCGTTTGCCTGCAAACCGCCAGTAAAGTTCACGGTCATAACCAACCGGCTTGAAAAGCCCAGGTGCTCGCGTCACGCATTTTTGGGCGATAACAAGACCCTCAGGGTCGAGATCTCCCGAGTAAAGCAGCCTTATTCTCTTTTCCTTGCAAAGTTCAAGGAATTTTATCGTACCGTACTTGTGCTGTCCAGACAGACATGCAACCGCTGTCCCTTCAGGCAAGTGAAGGCGCCTCATCCTCTCGTAAGCCCCTGAACCTTCCATGGCGACCACGACCTTGGTGTCAATTTCGACACCCGACAGAGAGAGCCAATACGAGGCCGGAAAAGCCCCCGTCTGTGGACGCCCATCAACCACAAAATTATAAACCGTCACGTTGCTGTTGAGCTCGCTCGGTTCGATGCCAGCGCTAATCAATCCGGCATTCTCGCGCTCAATGGGTACACCTTCCCCTGGGCCCAATAGGTATCTCAACGCCGCCCTGAGCAACCGCCCAGAAATTCTTCGGCGGTCGAACGCATGAGGGTCGCCGGAGCAAACATTGGCGAACTCTGACTGCGAAACAGGCGGCAAGAGAGGCATCCTTGCTAGGGCCACAACCACAGGCGAGGCGTCTTTCGCCAGCATTGATCCCTTTTCCCTCCACATCCGGTTAAACAACATCAATGCCGGCACCTTTGCCTCTATACCGCCAAGGACAGTTTGTCCCCATTCGGAACTGCAACCTGCAAACAGGCGTCGAAACCATTCAAGTCGTTCATTTTCTAATCTGGCTTCGCACTCCGCGTCCGTCTCCGGCCGGCCGCCAGCGAAAGCGAGCACCACTTCCAACGCATCGTATCCGGCGAAGACATTATTCTTGCCTTTGAATCCTGATAGGAACTCTGCTTTACTTATCGTCACGAAGCTGGAGTAACCGGCTTTACGCTTCCGGTTTGTGAACTGGCACACCTGAGACCATTCTTCGATGGAGAGCGGCCCTATCTCGACCTTGCGCAAATCCCCGTACCGTCGGAAGGAATCAGCCATGGCAGTAAACAGTGACGCCAGGCCCTTGCCGGCCTTTATCCGCGCGACAAGCATTTCAAGCGGTTTCTTCGTAAATTCCACTTCCACTGACTTCCACCGCCTTCCTTATTTCGCCATCTTCGATCATTTTTGTTTGCAGCCGAGGCATCTGCGAAGACGAAGTTTTGGCATGGCCGTTCCATAGGTAATGTTCGCCGAAGACATGCCCACCGAGGGTAGTAAGTCTGTAGACCGACAGACCTCGGACGGTAGAGAGCGTGAAGGTATCATAGAAGGACGCCATCAGGCAACTTATCTTCAACTCATGCAAAAGGTCGAACAAATTCGAGACATTCAACTCGTCTATCCCTGCGAAAGTCTCATCCAAACCCACTAGTCTCGGGGCATCGGGCTTATCCCGGAACATAAGGTCGACGGTGGCGAACACCGGCATAAACACACAGGTGGCGTTTTGCCCAACGCTCATCTCTATCTTTGACTTGGCATGCATTCTTTTTTGCTCCTCACCCACCTTAGTATAAGCAAAGTCAAAGCGGATGAAGTTGTGGTACCCCAGATGTTCCTTAACTTTCGCGAGATAAAGCTCAGAGGAGTTCGGGGCCTCGCCAATGCTTACGCAGTCCTGGCGGAGAACGTTAAGGCAACGCTTCCAGTAATCCCTTACTATCTTGACGGCGCCGTCGTCCAGCCTTGCCCAGTTTCCCATCAGTGATAACACCCGCAACAGCGGGTTTCCTTCTTTGTCTTTCTCGACCTTGCTAACATAGAAATTAAACTTAACATTTTTAGGGCTGTGAGATTCTACCAGTGAGTCTATCTCTTTGCCCCACCGCTCTGCTTCTGAGATGCCCTTGGCTATGTTCTCGATGGCTACTCCGCTGACCAACTCGTCGATAATTCTCTGATCGAAAGTCTCGGCCTGCAGTTGAGCGTCGGTAAGAGCCATACTAGCCTCGAAAAGAGCTGTCGAGAGATCGATATCCTTCAGCCCGCGCACCACGAATCCCTTAGTACCGGACCAACCGTCGACTACCCCCTTTAGGGTCAAAGCTGCGCTTTCACCGAAAGATGCAGACATTACGCCATCCCAGTCACTCTTTTCCCTCGTCACCGCTATTTTCAACCCGGATAAGTCTGGC
This sequence comes from Sporomusa sp. GT1, assembly GCF_014634905.1. Classification (NCBI taxonomy): domain Bacteria; kingdom Bacillati; phylum Bacillota; class Negativicutes; order Selenomonadales; family Sporomusaceae; genus Sporomusa; species Sporomusa sp. GT1. The sequence goes on from NZ_BMBX01000007.1 coordinate 176,332, forward strand.
TCCTCCGTGAGGTCAGATTGCCCCGCCGCGGCCTTGCTGGTCCAAGGCTCCTCCGCAGAACCAGAGGGAAACGCCCGACGTACAGCTTTACTGAACAGGTCTTTAGCCCGTTCGAGTAGCCACCCGGCCTCTTCCTTGCGACCGAGCTTCTCATCGTGGGTCGCCTTGAGGATATCCGCTTGCCCCTCTGCCGCCTCCTTACGTGTCTGCTGCTTGCCCAGTGTTATTCCGGCGTCCTTTAACTCCTTGGATAACCAAGCACGTTCCTGCGCCAGGTTCTTGACCTCAGGAGACTCGAGCCGAGCCAGGAAGTCAGCTATCTTCTTTGTTACCCGTGCGATTTCCTGCTCGACTTCGCCCGCCATCTCTCTGAGCTTCCCGAGCCGGTTCCGACACCCTTGCTCGGCTCGACGGAGGCTTTCGTCCTCCCTTGCACTCGTAAGGGCGTCTGTCATGGCATCAATCATCGCACGAACCGACTTGCTGAGGGCTGCGCGGTCATCTCGCCATCGCCGCACCCACTGGTATAACCCCTTGCGCTCAGGAACCTCGTAGCCGATGCGCTCTATGGCAGCTGCAAGCTTCGTCATCAGCACGGTGAAGCCGCTATGCAATTCTGCAACCCTCCTGCTGGCGTCCTCACGGCGCGCCCGTGCTCTCTCACGGGCGGCGAAAGCCTCAAGGTAAACACCAAGGGCTTTTTTCATTTCACTGTCGCCAGGCATAGCCTTACGCCATGCGGTCGCATCACTGAGACGTTCCTCTGCCAGGCCCTTTTCCGAAGATAGGTCGGAGACCTCGCATTTCTTGTCGGCAATTTCAATTTCCAATTGCCGAAGAAGCCGTTCCTTCGTCCTCCTCCTGGCTTCAAGTCCGATGAACACGGCGACATCTGGAACCGGGTACACACCGCAACCAGTGTCGTTCGCCCACGATCCATCCTTCCCCACCATTGTCCTGCCTCCAGCGGCTGGTTTTTTGATCGCGTGCACGATCCTCACTCCGCGGAGAAACGCCTCAGCGGCACGCCTGAAACTTTCTTTTCCTACAGGCACTGCAACCGCCATGATGTCTGCGAGGCTCGGTCCATGCGTAGCCGGCATCGCAGAGGAGAGTACAAATCCCTCTCCCTCCGCCGGCGGCATGGCCCCTTCTTTTAAGAACACGGCCTCGAGAATCCCTGCCCCCGTAAGAGCTGCCTCAATGGCTGCCTTCACCCGTTCAGGAAGTCCAGGCTTGAATTCCACCGCCTCGTAAAAGGGAAGAAAAGCATCATCTCCCAGTTGAGTTAGAGTATTCACTGCAACTTTACTCAGTGGTGGCCGGGCAAGTTCACGGGCCTTCAGGTCGACGTATTCCTTCTCAAATCGAGTCAGGTCTCGCTTGGCAGCAAGTAGTTCTTCTCCGGTCTTGCGTACTGCGAAGGAGAGTTCTTCCTGCCGTGGCCTGAACGCTTTGTCCACCGCTTCTTCCATGTCTGACACGGCGTCCACCAGGTACTGGCGCATTAGGTTCATGGTCTCGGGAGGCTCGTCTAATTTGGCCAAAGCAGCCGCCCCGGACGATGCCGCTGCATCGTTCACGTACCTTTTGTCGACGCCATCTTGAAGCCACTCTTCGGCTTTTGTGACATAGCCGTCCACCGTGGTAGCGTATTCCGTCATCTTTTCAGTCAACGCTCCCCTCGCGGCATCATACGCTGTCTCTTCATCGACCAACTCCTTCTCTGTTCTCGCCAGTGCCGCCTCGGTTCCCAGTACTTTAGACACATCCCGGTCGGTCTCGTCCGTCAGAGTAATATGAGCATCCAGTGCAGCCCGTGCCTTGGCCGTTCCTACCGTGACCGCCTCGAAAGCCGAATCCTCCGGAAACATCGGAACGTTGGAATCCCACGTCACGGAGAGCTCTGCCAGCCTGTTGGCGAAACCAAGCCGACCGGCCATCTCCGTAGCATCGGCTTTCTTGGCTTCCAACACCTTGTCCGCTGTCACCCGCTTTTTACAGGCGATTTCGCGCTGACGCGTCGCCTCGGCCAAGGATTTCTGTTCTTGGTTAATGTTCATGTTGACCTTTTCAAGATCATCCTGCTTGCGGTCTCGCAAAGCGTCCGCCTCGGCGTGCTTGGTGGCGAGATCTTCCTCGGCCAGTTCGCTATCGATTCGTGCTATCTGGTCGTCCAGAACGGTTATTAGCGCCTGTACTTCCGTGATTTTGGCCTCTGCCTCGACAAGGGCTTGCGCATTTTCTTCCATCGCATCCTTAGCTTTCATCCAAGTCCGTTCTGCTGCGGTCGATTCTTTGCGGCGCTCCTCGAGGAAAGCGCCCCTCCTATGAGCTACATGTCTGAAATACCGTATCGACACCTCATAGTCCTGCGCTAGATCAGCGTGACGGGTTCTCAACTTACCTAGTTCTTTTGCGTGCTTGTCCCTGTTCTCTAAAAGGCCTGCCACCTGGACCAGATGGCTATCGTACGACGGTAGAAAAGCTAGCAGCATGTCTACCGTCTTCTGAAGGATAGACTGGTTGGACTTAGGGTCGACGAGATTGAATTTGATGCGGCGGATATAATCTACGTAACGCTTGTGCTGCATCGGTTCTAGGCCAAACACCGCTTCTCCGACCATGGCAGCGTATTCCTCATCCTTCTTCTTCAGGATTGCTCCGCGTGCAGCCAGATGGGTACCCGCCCGCTCGATAAGGTCGACATCGTAGGTTTCCTCCCCATTTGGCTTTGGGGAGTAACGCCCGACGGTAATGAATCCGCCGCCCTCGATTTCACCGATACGGTGGCCGCTACTCTCAGGCAGCAGCACACCGAGGAAGTCCGCTCGGTAAGTCTTACCCGAGCCCGTCGCCGGGGTATGGGTCACCCGGACTTTTAGCCCGATGCCGTGGGTCAGATAGGATTCTGCGTTCTCTCGTTTGTATTCAATAAAGGCAAACATATCTTTCGCCTGCCGGTCGCGGAAGTGCTCCCCCATAAGATACCCCAGGTGGTCGTTTGCTGGTCCGCCATCCTTAGCCGACATCATCTGTCCTTTTTGGTACTTGCCGTCGAGCAGAAACGGAAGTATCCCGTTGAGGGTTGTCGACTTCCCGCATCCGTTCTCGCCGGTCAGCAGAAGATTGCCCTTCTCGAAGAAAAATTCTTGGTAGGCGTAGTTCCAGAACCCTGCTAGGATTATCCGATATGGGACCCATCGGCTGACTTCATTCCTGGTCATCGTCCGCCCCCCCTTCATCCATGTATACATAGTGGAATTGACCGCTCAACCGCCCGAGGGCCGGGCTTAGAACCACTAAGCCCGGCGCCTCTTCCATGGAGGCGAGATTCCAGTCCCCCAAATACCTAAGAAATTCTCGCCATCCTTCCGCTAGGCGCTGATCAATGGACGCCGTGAATCTTCCCCTCAAGTCATCCGCAAATCGCTCGTAGATAGCCGCGAAAGAAGCCTCATGCATTTTTAGGACAAAACCGTGCTCCGGCGGCTCGATTTCGCCTTCGGCCACCAGCTTACGTAGAAACCATCCGAAGGCGAATATAAGCTTTCCTTTAGTGTTTCCTGCGGCACATAGTTGCCGGGCGTCCCTTGAACGTTCTCCGTATACCAACGCCGCCGTGCGGTTCGCGTATTCCAGGCGCAGCCCTAACAATGCCTCCAGCATCCGTCCATATTCCTCATGCCGCTTGTCTATAAAAGCGAGTTCACCCTCCGTCATGTCGCCAGCGTTTACGAAAGGAAAAAGAAGGAGCTTGCGACTAAGGCTTCGCATTGGTTCCATAGCGGCCTCCCGTTCCATCGCCAGTCGGGGATAGTCGCCTGCCGCCATTCTTGATAGCTCCGGCGGCATTGGCAAGAGCGCCTCCGCTTTCGAATCGAAGGCAAGCACCGAGTCGCGGGAATCTTCCCTATCCATTCCTTCAATGCCTCCGGTCGGGCCTGCGTCATACTCAGCGAGCACACCCATTTCGTCCCTCATCACCTTCAGTACACGCTGCAGAGACAACCGAGTGTCCCGCACCGTCCAGTCGACTTCCATCGCGGAATGGGCATTTACTTGTCCCATCACTCCTTCGGCCAGGTCTTTAAGTAGCATGTGATCGTCGAGACGTGGTCTGCTGTAGAGCCATGCAAGTGTCGCTGCGAACAGAACATGATCGATCTTGGCTGCGAGACACCGATTCTTATGATTGTCTGTGCGGGGCGACATTCCCATCCATCGTGTCGGCCGGGCCACCATCTTGACCAACCGGTAGAAAGGCTCATCATCGGCTCCGATGAGTTCCCAGCCGCAAAGCTCTCGAAACATCTCCGACAGCCCTGTCCGCCTCAGGTGTATCGGGGTAGCTTTTTCATCGTCCTTGGCAATCCAGTCCCGCTCCACCAGCCGCCTCGCACCCAACCGAAACTCCTCGTCAGGCATGATTGCTCCCGCAACGCGCCCTAGAAGAGCGAGGTCATCATTCATCACCGAGCACCTCTACTTCCATGTCCTTTATTCTCAGCGTCCCGTCTTCGAATTCGACTTCCACGAGTGGACCACGTTTCGGCGTGAATTTCACGCGCGGGCCGTACCTAGTCGGAGCGACGAGTCTTTCAGGTACCAGTGTCCCCGAAGCGTCTCTGACACCTGGGTTTTTCAGGGCACTTGCCCACCAGCCCAGTATAGCGAGGCGCACCGCTCGCCCGTGCCGCCCTTTAGGCAGCTCTGATAGGGTGAATTGGCCTTGGGCGAGCAGACCGATCACCTCAGCCTCCGCCGCCCGTCTCTCCTCAACTCGACGTTCGTGCTCGCGAATGAACTCTGGCGGCGGCAGCCTTATTTCCGAAGGTTTCTGTCGAGGCTTACGGCCTCGTTTCGTCAGCGGTAAGATTTCTTCTACCACGCCCTCGTACGTCCAGAAACTCTCCGGCACATTGTACGGCAGAACTCCGTTGTCCTCTCCCCCACTCGACTCTATACACAGGTGCCTCGATCTTAACGCCCCAAATACTGTTGCCAATAACCTCTGGCTCTCTTCCTCCCCGTCGCAGATGGCGAATGCCCCCATCAGGTTCTGGTATTTCCGCGCCAACCCCGAAGCCGTATCCTTCTCTCTAAAGCGGCGAAGAAACACCGCGTAAAACCCTGCCAACGCATTAATCGTCGCCGCGAAAACCTTTTGACACTCTGTCCTGCCATCACGGTACTCGTCTGCCTCTCTTGGGACGAAATATGCAGACAAGCTGTCCCACTGAGACGAATAGTCCTTATATATCGCATCTGCGTCTGCGTCTAACTCTTGCTTAGCGACGAAGCCGGCGGCTTTGTAAAGCATCTCATGTAACACCCCTCCGTCATCCATGCTGCATATCTCGCGGCTTATCTGAGGTTGCAACTCCGAAAGCGTACCAGCGAAAGCTTCCACGTTATCCTTGAGCGAACGGTAGAACTCAAGGCTCCGCTCCTCTCCCGCCGCAACCATCCGATCCTCGATGTCCGCGCTTCCGATAACGGTATAGTAACGCACCGCCCCGTGGTGCAGACGGTTGAAGGTATCCATTAGAAACTGCCATTGCCGGGCAAACCCTTCGACTCGTCCTGCCTCTAGCTCTTCCCTCATTCGTTTTAGTTGCTCCATCAAAAGCTCAATATCCTCGTTCGTGACTTTCGGTTCCGGTACGGGCCTCGCTAATTCAAGGGCGAAACGCATAACCTGGACGCCAGTCTCCGATAGGGCATAATCATTACTCTTGTTAGCAATTTCTTCGACGGTCTTGGCCTTGTAATAGTTGGGCCGTTTGACGACGTTGCCCCACCCATACAACTTGTCAAGGAGGTTATGCAACTCAACCTGCTCAGCTTCCCCCCTTTCCTTTCGATAGGCATCAAACACCTCGTGAAATGTCCTGAAGTGATGTCCGGTAAGGTAGGACGAATAGAGATAGGAGCAGATGGCGATATACTTTTCTTTTCCCGGCGTATTCAGATATCTAAGCGCCTCAAGCCTTTTCGCTTCCGGGTCCATTTTAGTCCCTCCACACCTCCCGGCTAAGCGGGATGTTCAGGTTTGCTAGTAATTTGATCACAAGAAACATAGATTCTCTATCATTTTGCGTCCATATAGCACGAAGGATTCCCGCCTTTTTACGCTAATGCACCTATTGTTAGCATAATGTCATCACAAATATTAACCATAATGGTCATAACCTTATGTATAGTTTATTTTTACGAAAAAAGTCACACGGAGTTAGTAAAATCAACTATTTCCCAGCTAGCTTACAACAATATCGGACAGAAAATTCAACCTTTGATCCGTGACATTGAATCCACCCAATTTATTTCAATTGTTATTCAATTGCATTATATGGACCATAATTAATTGTACCTAAAATTTGTTTCCACATATTTTCTCTCTTAATAATATCTTCATCATTATAAAATTCAATAACGGAAAAGGAAATTTCATTATAGCCATTTTCGAGTACAAATAGATTAAGCTGTTGGGCATCACCGTTTGAATTTAGATGTTTCATCCATCTACCAATTATTCCATCTATACCACACGCACTTCCTATGTACCTACTCTTGCCATCTCTTGATCTCTGAATATATATCCCGTTCTTACTTAGTTCTCTCTTTAAATTATTATTTTCTGAGTTATCTTCCCATATACTTATTATTTCTCGCCATGTAAAGGTTTGCCCCATAACATCATTCTGGCTTGTATCAACGTCTGGTAAATTCAGTCCTTCAAATTTAGATGTTCTTGCTACAGCACTACTGTTTTTGCATTCATTTACTATCTCATTATTTAGGAGAATATTTTTTATCATAGTGGCTAATTGAGCGTAGTCATTAGACTTATAATCAACTACCCAATTTGTTTTGTTTATTATTTCCTTTAACGATGCCAATTTTTCTTTTAGCTTAACATTAATTTTATCAGAATGATAAATTCTAAAATAGAAATCATTCTTATTTCCCCATAATTCAAACGATCTAATTTTATATATATTGGTTTTTACTCGGTAAGCAATAAAAGAATTTTCACTATTTGTATTATCTTCTTTTACCTTAGCAATAAATAATTCAGCCAATCCACTTTGTTGTAAGATGTTTTCTAAAATATCAAACATTACTACTCTCCTCTCATCATTAACTATATTATTTTTACTCTACAATTATTATTCAGCCCCTGATCATAGCTACATCCGTTCTCATCGTCACCAATAATGTAGTAAACTATCTTCTCATAAGGGTGTCTACCACTGCGGAAATCGCAATATATATGCGGACATAGGTAAAACTCATCTCCATTAATATCATAATCTATAAATTCAATACAATTTTTGCTAGCATCACACCCTGCAATAAGTAAGAGAATGTCGGGGGTTTTCTGGTTTTTCTCAAAAATAACATCGATAACAGACTTTACATCTCGTTTTCCCAACTTTTGATAACGCTTACACTGAATATGCCAAATACGCTTAGTTTGGTTTTCTAGTTCTTCAACTGCGTCTATATCTATTCCGTCATCCGAACCACTACGCCCAAAATGGTTTATATCATATCACCGCCGCATCCTATAAACTATCATTAAGCATAGATCTTCAAACCTTGCTGGCGAAAGGTCCTCAAAGTGCAGTTTATTAATCGTTCTAGATGGTCTCATTTCATCACCACCAAATTTTATAGTTCTTTTCCGCTACGAATATGAAAAATAGGTGCTTGATCTATCTTCATCCAATAATAGCCATTAAGTTAAAAGACATAATCCACCAAATAAGGTGAATTATGTCTCAACTTCTGTAAGATAGCGTAATTTTCCTTCCATGTTTGTATATTTTTTGCAAAACCATGATCAACTTGGCCGCACCATCAGCTTTGTTATCCATTGCAAGAGTTTTCTTCGGAGATCTGATACATCGACGCTATGCGATGAATGAGACCTGTAAGAACTGTGTGAACGCTGGGAATAATGAGCCATCTGATCCAGATTGTCTGTAGCAAAGATTTCTTCTAACGAGCTTTGGATTGTGCTGGTTTTCTCCAAATAAATAGGTTCACTTCCTGAAGCTTTTAACTTTGAATCATTAGGCTGAATATTTTTGGCCTCGACATGAGGAGCATCGACCAATCCCAACTGCGATGCAAACCATAAAACTGTTGCCGATCCATATGCCCAAAATTTTTTCAGTCTTTCATAAACAGAAAAAAACATAATTTGGGATGTTTTGTAAGATTATATAAGACTAAGAATAATCAGATTGTAAAAAAGGCTACCGGATCACCGGCAGCCTCCCTGAGAAACTGGACAACTTACCCATAGTTCGTCCACTAGTGGCCTCCGGCAACTAATAGATATAGTCTATAAAAACTTTATCCCTGCTTATCCTCTGCATAACTCCCAGTACCGTCAAGATTATTTTCGTAAGTCTTAGGAATAACTACCTAGGATGGGTGGTTACACATTTACCTTTGTCCACGCCTTCCAGCATGTTGGGCTTCACTAATACTCTATCGCCAGGCTGAATAAACTGGGACATGCCGCCTATATGGGTAAGCAATTCCTGCATCGCTTATTCGACTATATGCGTATCGTAAGAATCAGCTTTGACGACCTTCATGAGGGGCAGAAGCAGTGCGATTAAACAGCGTCAGAGTTCGGCAACTCTTGTCGAGTATGAAACGAACCCATGCCGGTTGGCCAGGCAGAGCGATATCAGCCGAAGTGCGCTGTCAAATGCACTGGCCGGCCGGCGAAACGTAGGAAAAAAATTATTGGCTGTGCTAATCCGGGCCTTTCCCAGTGAAACCATCGAAACCCTAACACTTCCTGAAAGGCAGGTGGCAATTTGAAATTTGTGTACGTATGCTCTCCCTTGCGGAGAGACATAGAAACCAATATCCGGCGGGCTCACGGCTATTGCCGGTTCGTCGTCCACCAAGGAGCGCTGCCGCTGGGAGCGACTGGAACAGCTTGTCTACTAGATCCAATGCTTTTCTTCTCACAGCCTTGCCGTCCATGTCTGAAATCGTAATTGATTTGATCCTACTCCCCTTGGGGATTTTAATTTGAACACCATCAATCCAAATTTCCATACTTTCACCTCTTTCGTAACATTTTTTGAGGGCGTAAAAGCGCCTCTACTTTATAGCCACGAAAAAGCTGAAAATCAGGGGGGTAATTCACGGATTTATTCTTGTAAATTTTGGATATTACTTAATTTCTTTTCGGTGACTAACTTTCAATCAGGATTTTCCTCATCCGTTTGTAAATCCGGTTCAGCCGCTCATGAATGCTCTGTGGGGCGACTCCTTCCTCCCGGGCAACGTTCACTATTGTGCGCTCGTCAATATATATCTTTTTGAGTAGCTCTTGCTGTTGGGGCAAGAGCTTTCGCCATGCCCTTCGGACGGCGGCGATTTCCGCTCTCCTTTCAACAACAAAGGAGACGTCCGGTATGGTTACGTCTCCCGCCTGGATTTCATCCAGTGATCTTTTATCACGATTTTCGGTTCGCGTCTCGGCTCGCTCCCGATCTTCGACGTACTTGTCAAATTTGGTAATTTCTTTCTCGACGTCTTCGCGTAAATGGACTTCCTCTTCTACGGGCTCGCCTTTTACAAATTTGAACTTGAATTTCATTTTTGTTTCCCTCCTTTTTGTTAGGAGAGAAACAAAAAAGCCGGATAATTCGCTACATCATTTAGCAATTTATCCGGCTTTAGTGACTTATTGAATTCACAGGTCATTATGTATTTTTTGTTTACACTTTTATGCGTTTCTGCATAATTGAGTAAAATAGATGAAAATAAAAAGCTTATTGATTGATAAATTTATCAGTCAATAAGCTAACTTTCTTCGCGCTCAAACTTTCATAAGCACAAGGTCGAGTAGAAGCGGGCCTCACGGCCCGACAACCCTCACAGAACCGGACGGGCCCAACTAAGGCATCCGGCTCTTCA